>JAFSPW010000050.1 GCA_017451295.1 Clostridia bacterium | reverse complement strand
GATTTCATTTCACCGCGAGCGCAGCGAACGATTTCATCAAAGGTCTCAGCCTTTGATTTCACCTTTTGCCGCAAGGCAAAAGATTTCACTTTGTCCCGAGGGTTCGAATCCATCTATCAAAAACGCAAATCCATCTTTTACGTACCCCATAGACAGTAAAACAATAGGCACCATTCGGTGCCTTTTGTTTTGCTGTTATAAGGGGGATTCGAACGGGTGCGGTAGTGAATGAAGTTCCAGTGGAGCTTCAGAGCCGCACCCCGACCAAGCGTGAGCGCGAATTTTATCCCCTATGCTCCACCAAAGCAAAAATCCTGTCACAAGAGTGGCAGGATTTTTGCACAGTAATTCCGTCAAATACAAATTTTTATTGCATCATTATTTTGAAGCATGATACTCTGATTATCGCTGACAAAGCTCTATTTTCAGTCAATACTGCTCCATCACAATTCGTCGTCATTCCGTCTATTTACGAATTTTGTATTCAGTAAATATTGTCAAGTCCCTCCCCTTTTGGTATACTAAAGGCGTGGGAGGATGCATACCTATGCCAAACTTTCTTGAGGGACTTCCCAAGGAAAAGGTTCAACTATTGTATATACTCAATGCCGCCAAGACGGAGCTAACGGAGCAGCAGTTTTTCCAATGCGCCTATGAGTGCACGGGGATGGACTGGTTCTCTTTTCATAACGCTGTGGGCGAACTGGAAGAAAATCACGATATCGTGTACGAGCGGCGAGCCTTTGGCGGCTGCGCCTATCTTACCGTGCAAGGGGAAAACACCCTGCAGATGTTTGAAAAGGGACTGACCTATTCTCTGCGGGAAAGCATAGACCAATATCTAAAGCAAAAGTCTCCCCTATTTCGCCAGGAGCGGGAGCTGGTGGCGGAGCATGAACCTCTGCCCGAGGGGGGCTATGAGGTACATTTGAAAGCATTGGAGGGGAACCGGGTTCTGCTGGGCATTGATGTGTTCGTGTCCTCCGTGGAGGAAGCCTTGGAACTGCAGAAGAACTGGCCGCAGAACAGCGTGGCCCTCTATGACACCATCTATGATACGCTGAAGAAGGAACGATAAAAAATGGAACTGGATCTTAGCAGACTGAATCCGCCTCAGAGGGAGGCGGTTACCTATACGGAAGGGCCGTTGCTGGTCCTTGCCGGTGCCGGCAGCGGCAAGACCCGGGTGCTGACCACCCGTATTGCCTATCTAATTGCCCAAAAGAATGTCTCTCCCTACCAGATTCTGGCCCTTACCTTCACCAATAAAGCGGGCAAGGAGATGAAGGAACGGGTACAAAAGCTGGCAGGAGACGAGGGAAGCAATGTGTGGATGTTTACCTTCCACGGTTTTTGCGCCCGGCTGCTCTCCATGGAGATTGATGCCCTGGGATATGACAAGCGGTTCACCATCTATGATGAGGACGACCAGCAGTCCCTCATCGGCCGCATCATCAAAGAGCTGAATCTAAACGACAAAATCTATTCCAAGCGGATGCTCTCCAGCATCTTCTCCGATGCAAAGAATCATTCCCTCCACCCGGAGCAGTTTTTACAGCAGGCTTATCAGCCCCGGCCCGTGATGGAGGCCTTTGCCCTGTATCAAAAACGGCTCAGGGAAGCTAATGCGCTGGACTTTGATGATTTGCTATTAAAGACTTTGGAGCTGTTTGACAAGCATCCGGAGGTGCTGCAAAAGTATCAAACCAAGTTCCGCTATATTCTGGTGGACGAGTATCAGGACACCAATATGGCCCAATACCATATTGTAAGCCTTCTTGCCAAGGAGCATCGTAACCTTTGCGTGGTGGGTGACGATGACCAGAGCATCTACGGCTGGCGCGGTGCGGATATTCGTAACATCTTAGAGTTTGAGAAGGACTTCCCCGGCGCCCATGTTGTCCGGCTGGAACAGAACTATCGTTCCACGGACAAGATTTTGGAGTGCGCCAACCGGGTGATCGCCAACAATCACGGCCGGAAGGAAAAGCGGCTGTGGACCAGCCAGCAGAACGGCGCCCCCATCACCGTCTATGAAGGCCGCACGGACCGGGAGGAAGCGGTGTACATCTGCGACCGCATTCTCAACGGCCGCCGCATGGGAAATCGCTATGACAGCTATGCTGTTCTCTACCGAACCCACGCCCAGAGCCGTATGCTCGAAATGATTCTGCAGAGCTACTCCATCCCCTATCGGGTCTATGGCGGCACCTCCTTCTTCAACCGCTCGGAGGTGCGGGATGTGCTGGCTTATTTGCGCCTGTTGGGCAATCCCAACGACGACGTGGCTTTTAACCGCATCATCAACGTGCCCCGGCGGGGCATCGGTTCGGCAGCACTCGATGAGATTCAGGCCGATGCACAAAGCCGGGAGCTGTCCCTCTTTAGCGCCGTATTAAGTCCCGATTCCATCTCACCCCGGACCCAGGTGAAAATCGCTCCCTTTGCAAAGCTGATGCTGGATGCCTTCGAACTCTATCACAGCAAACCCTTTGCAGAGTTTGGTGCCGCTTTTTTGTCCGCCATAGGCTATGATGCATATCTAAAGGAGGACAAGAAGGAGAACTACGAAACCCGTTCGGAAAATGTGAAGGAATTGCTGAACTACATGGGTGAGTTCGAAGCCTCCTTCGATGACCCCGATGGGGATATGCTGCAGTCCTTCTTGAACACCGTCGCCCTGTTTATGAACGCCGATAATGTGGACGAGCAGAACGGCTGCGTGAATTTGATGACCCTGCACTCCGCCAAGGGTTTGGAGTTTGACACCGTGTTCCTTTGCGGCATGGAGGACGGTCTCTTTCCCTCCAGCCAGTCAAGGTTTGACCCGGAAAAGCTGGAGGAGGAGCGGCGGCTTTGCTATGTGGGCGTCACCCGTGCCCGGCAGAAGCTGTATCTAACCTACGCCGGCAGCCGCATGATGTACGGTCAGTTCACTACCTCCCAGCCCTCCGTGTTCTTAAAGGAAATGGGCGATGCCATCCAAATGCCTGGAGCCAAACAGTCACCCGCTACATCCGATCGACCCGGCACTGCGGATGGTTTCCGCTCCGTTGCTCCCCGTCCCCATACCGCGCCGCAGATTGTCACCGGCACCAAGCCTGCCGCTGTCCCGAAGGCTGCGGACAAGGAACTGAATTGGAAGGACGGAGATAAAGTCCGTCACGCCATCTTCGGCAATGGCACCGTGGTGTCCACTGAGGGCAAGGGCACTTCCCAGATTGTAACCGTCCGCTTCGCCAACGGCGTGGAGAAGCGGCTCACTGCATTGTATGCACCGCTGAAAAAGCTGGAAGAATAAAAGGATATGGATAACACAAAGCTGCAACGAATGCAAGAACTGGCAAATCTGCTGAACCAGTACGCCAGGGCATATTATGTGGAGGATGCGCCTCTGATTTCCGACGGGGAGTACGATGCCCTGGAAGCGGAGCTTCTGGCCTTGGAGAAGGAAACGGGAACAGTGCTTCCCGACAGTCCCACCCACCGGGTGGGGGGCGAGCCGTTAGAAAAGTTCAGTGAGCACAGGCATCTGGGCCGTCTATGGAGCCTGGATAAGGTTCGCACCCTTACCGGAGTTACGGAATGGATGGAACGGGTAAAGCGGCTGTTAGCCTTAGATGAGGACCCGCTGTATGCCCTCGAGTATAAGTTTGATGGACTTACCATCAACCTGACATATGAAAACGGCTTACTGGTCCAGGGGGCAACCCGAGGCAACGGTGTCACGGGGGAAGCAATCTTGCCGCAGTTAAAAACCATTCGCTCCCTTCCCCTCTCCATCCCCTTTAAGGGGCGCATGGAGGTGCAGGGGGAATGCATTATGCTCCTTTCCGTGCTGGAAGCATATAATAAAACTTCCAAGGAACCCTTGAAAAACGCCAGAAACGCCGCCGCCGGAGCCCTGAGGAACCTGGACCCCCAGGTGACAGCGGAGCGGAATCTAAGCTGTTTTTGCTATAACATCGGTTATATTGAAGGCAAGGAGCTAAGGGACCATGCCCAGATGCTCTCCTTTTTGAAGGAGAACGGATTCCCCGTATCCCCCTTCGTTCACTACGGCAGAAGTGCAGACGAGTTCGTGCAGTTGATTGACCAGGTGGCGGAGAATCGGGATAAGCTGGATTTCTTGATCGATGGCATGGTGATTAAGCTGTGCGACTTTTCCCAGCGGGAGCAGTTAGGCTACACGGAGAAGTTTCCCCGCTGGGCCATGGCCTATAAGTTTGCCGCCGAGGAAGCCACCACCACCGTGGAAAGCATCACCTGGGAGGTGGGCCGCACAGGTAAACTCACCCCCGTTGCCCATGTGTCGCCGGTGGAGTTGTGCGGTGTCACCGTCAGCAATGCCACCCTTAACAACTGGGACGATATCTGCCGCAAGCAGGTGGGCGTGGGGTCCCGGGTGTTCATCCGCCGCAGCAACGATGTGATTCCCGAGATTTTGGGAGCTGTTCCCGGGGACAGCCCCAAGGAGCCGGCACAAAAGCCAGAGGTCTGCCCCTTCTGCGGAGCTCATGTGGAGCATCGGGGCGTGCATCTATACTGCACCAACCCCCTGTCTTGCGGTCCGCAAATCATCTCCCGCCTGGTTCACTTTGCCAGCAGGGACGCCATGGATATCGACACATTTGCGGATAAGACCGCCGAGCAGCTCTTCGGGAAACTGAATATTTCCACCATTCCGGAGCTGTATACCCTGCGGCGGGATAAGCTGATGGACCTGGAGGGGTTTGGGGAAAAGAAGGCCCAGAACCTGCTGGTGGCCCTGGACAGGAGCAAGACCCGCCCGTTGAGCGCCTTTTTGAACGCCCTGGGCATTCCCAACGTGGGGGTGAAAACCGCCAGAGACCTGTCCCTTGCCTTTGGCAGCCTTGACAAACTGAGGAACGCCACCTATGATGAGTTGATTGCCATCGAGGATGTGGGGGACATCGTGGCAGAAAGCATCTTGTCCTTCTTCCACGACCCTCGCATCAGCAAGCAGATTGACCAGCTGCTTTCCTTAGGGGTATCCCCCACCGCTGACAGACAGGCCATCGCCTCGCCCATCAGCGGCAAAACCATTGTGGTCACCGGGACCCTCCCCACCCTGAGCCGGAAGGAAGCGGAGGACCTGATTGAAAGCCATGGCGGAAAGGCCGCCGGAAGCGTCAGCAAGAAGACCAGCTATATTCTCGCAGGAGAAGCTGCCGGAAGCAAGCTGACCAAGGCCCAAGCCTTGGGTATACCTGTTATCGATGAGGAAACCTTCCTCCATATGATTCAATGAGATTGGGAAAACTGGAGAACAGCGAATTAGAGGCTTTGATTCTCCGAAAATTTCATAAGGTCCGTCCTGAATCCTTGACCACCCCCCGGGTGGGCGAGGATTGTGCCGCCCTAAACTTAGACGAAGATTTGGCGATTTTGAGCATGGATCCCATCACCTCTGCTGGGGATGACAGGTTGGGGCTGCTAACGGTGCATGTAAACTGCAACGATGTGGTGTGCATGGGCGCCGAGCCGGTGGCCCTGCTGGTGACCCTTTTACTGCCCCCGGAGTACCCGGAGGAAAGAATCGGTCACATTGCGGACGACTTATCCGCCGCCGCCCGGCAGGCTAATGTAGATATTATCGGCGGGCACACGGAGTATACCGATGCAATCACCCGCCCCATAACCTGTGCCAGTGTCATCGCCCGTATGCCCAAGGGGCAAAAGCTGATGGGGCTTCAATTGGGGGATGATTTAATCATGACCAAAGGGGCCGGGCTGGAAGGCACCGCCATCTTAGCCCAAGGCTACGCCGAAAGACTATCCTCCCTCCCCGCCGCCTATCTTTTGGAAGCCGAAAGCTATTTTGACTCCCTTTCCGTCGTGAAGGAGGGCCGGATTGCCGCCCAAAACGGTGCCCACGCCATGCACGATATCACCGAAGGGGGCGTATTGGGCGCCGCTTGGGAGCTTTGCTATGGCGCAGGGCTGGGTCTCAAGCTCTTTGAAGAAAGCATCCCCCTCTCCCCCGTTACCCGTGCCGTCTGTGCTGCCGCCGGCATTGACCCCCTAAGACTGCTGGGCAGCGGCAGCCTGCTGATTGGCTGCAAGGACGGGAAGGCAATGGTGACTGCTTTACGGCAGGAGAACATCCCCGCAGCCATTATCGGGAAGGTTACTTCCGGCGGCATTTGTTTTGCCGACGGGCGGCCTATCCCACCGCCGAGGGAAGATGCCCTGTACAGAGCCTTTCAAGCTTAGATTGGGGCTTGAAAAAAGGCTGGTTTTGTGCTAAAGTGTGTTGTTGGAGTTTGGAGGTAAGCCATGTACAGCATGACTGGCTACGGCAAGGGCAGCCTGTCCCGGGAGGGACGGGAGCTCACCGTGGAACTTAAAAGCGTAAACAACCGTTTTCTGGACATCGGGCTGAAACTGCCCCGTCAGCTAAGCTTTTTAGAGGATGGGTTTCGTTCCCTTCTGAGCCAGCGGCTGAGCCGTGGACACGTTGACGTCTATGTCAACTATCGGAATATCCGACGGGATGCTAAGACGGTGCACATCGACAGCGCCCTGCTGACCGCCTATGTGGAAGCCGCCCGCCAATGCGGTAAAGAACTGTCCCTATCCGATGATTTGACCCTTTCCAAGGTCCTTACCCTGCCGGATGTGACCGCCGTTCTGCCGGCAGATGAGGATCAGGAGGCTTTGGTATCTCTTGGCACAGAGGCTATGAACGAAGCCATCGACAATCTTCTGCTCATGCGGGAGAAGGAAGGCAATCGACTTGGGGAGGATTTATCCGCCCGGATAGAGACCATGAAGGGCTTTGCCCAAAGAATTGAGCTGAGGGCTCCGGCGGTAGTGGAAGAGTATCGTGCAAAGCTGACCGAGCGTATCGAGGAGCTGTTGGGCGAAACGGAAGTAGACAGAACCAGGCTTGCAACAGAGGTGGCCATCTTTGCGGATCGGGCCGCCATCGATGAGGAGATTGTCCGGCTGAACACCCATCTGGTTCACTTTGGGGAGTTGTTAAACGCCAACGAACCCGTTGGACGGAAGATGGATTTTCTGGTACAAGAGATGAACCGAGAGTGCAACACCATCGGCTCCAAAGCCAATGATGCAGAGCTGACCAGTATCGTGCTTCTTTGCAAGGCCGAAATTGAAAAGCTGCGGGAGCAGATACAGAACATTGAGTAATTTCATAGGGGGAGAAATAGAATGAAACAGCAACGTGAAGGACTGCTACTGGTGGTTTCTGGTCCTGCCGGCGTGGGCAAAGGCACCGTTGACCAGGCGTTGATGAGCCGGAACAGCAAGATTAAGATGTCCGTTTCCGCCACCACCCGGGCACCCCGCCCCGGAGAAATCGAAGGCGTGCACTACTTCTTCAAGTCCGAAGAGGAATTTAAGGCCATGGTGGATAATGGCGAGTTCCTGGAGTACATGCATGTGTTCGGCAGCAACTACTATGGCACGCCCCGGTTCTTCGTGGAAGAGCAGCTGGCCATGGGCCACGATGTTATTTTGGAGATTGATGTCCAGGGTGCCATGAAGGTGAAGCAGGCTTTCCCCAATGCTGTGCTGATTTTTATCACTGCCCCCAGCATGAGCGAGATTAAGTCCCGCCTGATTGGCCGGGGCACGGAGAGCATGGAGCAAATCGAGAGACGGTTTGCCACCGCCTTTGAAGAAGTAAAGATGATTCCCCATTACGACTATGTTATCGTGAACGACGTGGTGGATATGGCGGTTCATCGCATGGAATCCATTTTGGAAGCAGAGCGCTGCCGGGTCAGCCGCAGCAAAGATCTGCTGGAATCTATTCAGGATACAGGGAGGTAACACACTATGATGAATCGTCCGCCGGTGAGCGAGCTTGCAGAAAAAGCCGGATCCCGCTACCTTTTGGTGACCAGCGTGTCCGCTCGGGCGCGCCAGCTGCAGAACAACCCCGAGGCTTTGGGCAACCGCAAAGCGCTGTCCGTAGCCGTGGAGGAGATGTACGAGGGTAAGCTGACGGTCACCCCCAACCGGGAGGCATAACGGCATTTTGTTGACACGGCCCGCTTCGCACCAGATACGAAGCGGGCATTTTTTCATAAAGGCTAAAGGAGAACGAGGGTGTACGCAACCGTTATCGTGGATATTGCCAACGGCGCCGTGGACAGGGGCTTTTGCTACCGTGTCCCGGAGGGCCTTACCGTGGCCCTGGGGCAGCATGTGCTGGTGCCCTTTGGTCAAGGCAGCCATGTGAAGGAAGGTTTCGTTATTGAACTGTCGGAATCCAGCAATCTGCCTAAAGGCGTACTGCCCAAGGATATCCTCTCCTGCCTGGAGCCCTATCCCGTCCTTCTGCCGGAACAGCTATCGTTAGCTAACTGGATGAAGGAGGCCTATCATTGCCTGCTGGTGGATGCCCTGCGGCTGATGATTCCTGCCCAGCTGCGAGGGGGAAGAATCCATGAGAAGCGGGAAAGAATAGTTGCCCTGTCGGAGGAAGCCCCGGCTTTTTCCTCTAAGTCCGCCATACAGAAGGATGTAGTTGCGCTGCTGCAAAAAACGGGGCAGCCTATGGCGGTCAAGGATATCAAAGCCTTTATTCCCGGTGCCGCTCCGGCTGTTGCCGCCTTGCTGAAAAAGGGAATCTTGAGCGAGGACAGGTTTACCGTGTATCGCAAGCCCTCCTATGGCAAGGTTACGGATTTGAAGCCGGAGCTTACCGAGGAGCAGGCAAAGGTGCTGCGGGACTTTACCCAACTGCCAGGGGGGGAAACGGCTCTCTTATACGGCGTCACGGGAAGTGGCAAGACAGAAGTCTATCTTCGCTGCATCGAAGCCTGTTTGAATGAGGGCAAGGGCGCCATCGTGCTGGTGCCGGAGATAGCCCTGACCCCCCAGACCGTGGGTCGGTTTTCCGCCCGCTTCGGGGACAAGATTGCCGTGCTCCACAGCCGCCTGACCGCCGGAGAACGGTTCGATGAATGGCGGCGGATTCGCCTTGGCAAGGCCCCCATCGTCATCGGCGCGCGCAGCGCCATCTTTGCCCCGGTAGAGCACTTAGGGCTGGTTATCATCGACGAAGAGCACGAGCAAAGCTATCAAAGCGAGTCCACACCCCGCTACCACGCCATGGATGTGGCCCGCCGCCGAATTCGTCAGCAAAATGGACGGCTGCTGCTGGGCAGCGCCACCCCGTCCCTGCTAAGCTACTACCGCGCTATCAATGGCAGCTATCGGCTGCTGGAGCTGCAGCATCGGGTGGAGAACCGTCCCCTGCCCTCGGTTCTCATTGCGGACATGCGGGAGGAGTTTCTGAGTGGAAACAACGGCATCTTCTCCTCCACCCTCCTGTCTCGGTTGAAAAGTACCCTGGACAATGGTCACCAGGCCATGCTGTTTTTGAATCGAAGGGGCTACTCCACCTTTGTCTCCTGCCGTGCCTGCGGATACGTGCTATGCTGCGACAACTGCGACATCTCCATGACCTATCACAAGGCGCAAAATGCGGTCCGCTGCCACTACTGCGGAGCCAAGAAACCCTTGCCCCGGGAGTGTCCCAACTGCCACAAGCCCTTTATCAAGCAGTTCGGCGTGGGCACGGAGCAGGTGGAAGAACAAATCAATGCCTGTTTCCCAGAGGTAAAGACCCTTCGAATGGATGCGGACACGGTGACAAAGAAGGAAGCCTATGAGCAGATTCTATCCGCTTTCAGCCGTGGTGAAGCCCAGATTCTCATCGGTACCCAGATGATTGCCAAGGGCCATGATTTCCCCAATGTGACCCTGGTGGGTGTCATTGCCGCCGATACCACGCTGAACTTCCCCGACTACCGCAGTGCGGAACGGACCTTCCAGCTTTTGACCCAGGTCTCCGGCCGAGCAGGACGGGACAAGATGCCGGGACAGGTGATACTGCAAACCTACCTGCCGGAGCATCCGGTCCTTAAATTTGCCCAGCGGCAGGACTATCCTTCCTTCTTCCAGTACGAGATTGCTCAGCGGAAGAAGAGCCTGTATCCCCCCTTCTCCCTGTTTATTCGTCTGCTGCTGACGGGAAAGGACGAAGAAGAACTGCAGCTGCGGGGCAAAGCCTACGCCATGGAACTCGAGCAAGCTCTCTATGCCGCCCTTACAGAGGAGGGCAAGGACGACTTGCTGCTGCTGCTGGCCGCCCCCGCCCCCATTGCACGGATTCAGGGACAGAGTCGGTACCAGATACTGGTGAAGCTCCTGCGAACAAAGCGCCTGCCCGCCGCGTTGCATGCCGTGTATGATTTTGAAACCGCCCATCGGGATGACGGATACCTGAAAATAGAAACCAACCCTCAGGATATGTTTTAATATGGAAACGAACGCTAAAACCAAACCTAAGCAAAGCCCTTGGCGCCTGTTCTTTTGGGCACTGCGGCCTTTCTGGTCGGAGCTCATACTGGCGGCTGTCTTTGTGCTGCTGGCCGCTATCTGCGTATACCTGGCGCCCTTTGTCACCAGCTTCACCCTGGACTATGTGATTTTGGGCACAGACCCCCATCTGCCTCCATTTTTGATAGCCCTTGTAGAAAAACTGGGGGGTCGCAGCTACTTTGCGGGGCACCTGGTCCTGTGCGGCGGTGCCTATCTGCTCTTTACTGTCCTCAACGGCATCTTCACCTATCTGCGCCGGCGGTACATCGCCTACGCCTCCGAGGGCATGGCCAAGCGCCTGCGGGATGCCCTCTATGAGCATATCAACGCTGTGCCCTATGACTATCATAAGCATGTATCCACGGGAGATTTAGTGCAGCGCTGCACTTCAGATGTGGAGACGGTGCGAAAGTTCCTCAGCGTGCAGATGATGGATATCCTGCGGACCGTTGTCATGTTCCTGACGGCGGCGGTGATTTTGCTGCGTATCCATGTGCCCATGGCCCTTATCTCCATGGTGACGCTGCCATTTTTAACCGTTTCCTCGTTCGTGTATCTAAAGCATGTGGAAGCCTCCTTTAGAAAGGCGGACGAAGCCGAAGGTGCCCTCTCGGCCCACCTGCAGGAGAATGTGACGGGCATGCGTATTGTCCGGGCCTTTGGCCAGCAGAAGGCGGAGCTGGACAAGTTCACCAAGCTGAATGCAGACAACCGGGACACCAACATCCGTCTAAACCGGCTCATGGGCTATTACTGGGCCTTTTCCGATGCCGTGGGCTATGCCCAGATTGGACTCTCCCTTGCGGCGGGGATTCTGTTCTGTGCCCGGGGCACATTGAGTCTGGGCCTGGTCACCCTGTTCATCACCTACACCGGCATGCTCACCTGGCCCGTGCGGCAATTGGGGCGGATTCTGGCGGACATGGGCAAGGCATCCATCTCTCTGGAACGACTGACGGAGGTTATGACTGCGCCCGCAGAAACAGAACCCGGAAAAGCCTTGACAGTGGACATGAACGGTGAGATTGCCTTTTCTCACGTCTGCTTTGGGTACGACGCCCCGGATGAGGTGCTAAAGGACATCTCCTTTACCGCCAAGCCAGGAGAGACGGTGGCCATCTTAGGCTCTACCGGTTCCGGCAAAAGCAGTCTGGTGCAGCTGCTGCAGCGGCTCTATACCTGCACAAAAGGCAGCATCACCATCGGCGGTGTGAACATCAACGACATTGACCACCGGTGCCTTAGAAAGAACATCGGCATCGTGCTCCAGGAGCCCTTTTTATACTCCCGAACTATCAAGGAGAACATCAGCATCGTGCGGCCGGATGCCACGCAACAGGAGATTGAGGAAGCTGCCCGCTTAGCTGCCATTCACGATGTCATCCTGAGCTTTGACCAGGGGTATGACACCATCGTGGGTGAACGGGGCGTGACCCTCTCCGGAGGCCAGCTGCAGCGGGTGGCTATCGCCCGCACACTGATGCAGCAAGCGCCCATCCTTATCTTTGACGACTCTATGAGCGCCGTGGACACCCGGACCGATGCCCAGATTCGGAATGCTCTGATGGGCATGGCCCACAAGGGTATTTTGTTCATCATCTCCCACCGCATCACCACCCTGTGCGAGGCGGACAAGATTCTGGTGCTGGAGAAGGGACGGCTGGTGCAGATGGGCACGCATGAGGAACTTGTCAAGCAGCCGGGGCTGTACCGCCGTATTGCCCAAATTCAGGATGCGCTGCCGAAGGAAGGTGAAATCGCATGAGCCGAGAAAAGGATTATACCAACGAGAAGGTGGACCCGAAGCTGTGGAAACGGCTGTATGGCTATGCCCTTCGTTCCAGGAGCACCTTTATTAAGGCCATGATATGCCTGCTGTTCGTGGCTTTGGTAGATGCCCTCTATCCCCTGATGACCAACTATGCGGTGGACCACTTCATCGTGCCGGGCACCAGCAAAGGGGTGTGGGTGTTCCTGGCGGCCTATGTGGTCTTAGCCTTCTCCCAGGCCATGGGGACCCTTGGCTTTATCACCCAATGCGGAAAAATGGAGATGAACATCAGCTACGACATTCGCCAGGACGGCATGCTCAAGCTCCAGACCCAGTCCTTTGAATACTACGACAAGACCGCCGTGGGCTATATTATGGCCCGCATGGTCAGCGACGTGGGGAGGCTTTCAGAGATGGTGGCTTGGAGCCTGGTGGATTTGCTTTGGTCCGGTTGTTATGCGGTTTTCTGCATGGTCATCCTGTTTATCAAGAACTGGAAGTTGGCTATTCTTGTGTTACTTGTCCTGCCGCCCCTGGCTGTAATCGCCCTGCTGTTGGAGCGCACCATCTTAAAGTATCAGCGGGAGGCTAGAAAGCAGAACAGCCGCATTACCGGCGCCTTCAACGAGGGCATCATGGGGGCCATGACCACCAAAACATTGGTCTATGAAAAGCAGAACAACGAGGAGTTTCGGGGCATCACCGAAGATATGCGCCGGGCTTCCATCAAAGCCGCCCTTATCAACGCCGTGTTCTTCCCCCTGGTCATCTCCCTGGGCGCCATCGGCACCAGCGTGGCCCTTGTCCTGGGAGGCAAGGGAGTTCTTAGCGGAGAGACAGCCTTCATCGGTGCTATCAGCGCCGGAACGCTGGTGGCATTTGTCACCTATGCTGCCAGCCTATTTGATCCCATCCAGCAGATTGCCGCCATATTTGCGGACTTTCAAAGTGCCCAAGCCTCCGCTGAACGGGTGCTGGGTCTGTTGGATGCACCGGTTGCCGTGGTGGACAAGCCGGAGGTTACGGACACATACGGAGACTTTATCCATCCCAAAAGGGAGAACTGGGAGCCCATTAGGGGGGAAGTTCGCTTTGAGCATGTGAGCTTCTACTACAACCCACAGGAGCCAATTTTGGAGGATTTCTCCCTGACGGTTCCCGCCGGACAGACCATCGCCCTGGTAGGCGAGACAGGCGCAGGCAAGAGCACCATCGTGAACCTTGTCTGCCGCTTCTATGAGCCTACCGCAGGCACCATCTACATCGACGGGAAGGACTATCGGCAGCGGTCCCAGCTGTGGCTGCAAAGCAGTCTTGGGTACGTGCTGCAAGCGCACCACCTGTTCTCCGGCACCATTGCCGACAACATTCGCTACGGCCGCCCGGAGGCTACCTTGGAGGAGGTGCAAGCCGCTGCCAGGCTGGTCCATGCAGAGGATTTCATTCTCCAGCAGTCCAAGGGCTACGACACAGAGGTGGGTGAAGGAGGCAACCGCCTGTCCACGGGGCAAAAGCAGCTAATCTGCTTTGCCCGGGTTATCCTGGCGAACCCCCAGATATTCGTACTGGACGAGGCCACCAGCTCCATCGACACGGAGACGGAGCAGCTTATACAGCAAGCCATCACTACGGTGTTAAAGGGGCGTACCAGCTTTGTGGTCGCCCATCGGCTGTCCACCATTCGCCATGCGGACCGGATTCTGGTCATACAAAAAGGCCGGATTCTGGAATCCGGCACTCATGAGGAATTGTTGGCCCTGGGTGGATACTATCACGAACTGTACCACCGGCAGTATCGGGAGGAACGGCTTCGTTCCGCCATGGGGGAAGGCACAGACTAAGCGTACTGCACCTCTGCCTTCCCGAAGGCTACCTCCCCTTTGAGGGTGAGAAGAATGTTGGCGTTCTCCTGCCGGCTGGGGCAGGTGGTGCCGCCGAAGGAGGTTTCCATCTCGCATTTTACCCCCACGCCCTCGGGCAGCCGAAGGACAAGGGAACCAAAGGAAACATCCGCTTCTATCCAAGCCCCCGGCTGTATGTCTGCCTGGGTTAAATCCAGCACCACGCTGCCGAAGGCTAGGTCAATCTTGCCGCCGTGGAAGGGTTCTCCCGGGTTCACCCGTTTACTTTGGCTCGAGAAGGCCACATCGATATCCACAAAGCCCCCTTCCTCCGTGCAATCAAAGACAGGCTCTCCCCCTTCCACCTGGAAGAAGGGCCTGTCCTTTTTTCTGTTGGGAAACAGTAGATGCAGCAGCATTGTAAGGCCGATGAGAATCAGGGCAACGGGCCAGATTATGTTCCAGGACAGGCCATAGGCCGAGGGGATGATGTGCAGATTGTATAAGAGCATATATACCCCCAATAGGGAAAGGCCCAGGCTGATGGGACTGATTTCCTCCCGGCACATCTTAATGCCAAGGCACGCTAACAGGAACGGCCAAAGCACGCTCCAAAAGGTTACCTCACCCTCCAACTCCACGATTTTGAACCCCTGGAGCACGAACAGCACGCCGATGCCAATTAGCAGCAAGCCAAAGATAATCTTTTCGGCCTGGCTAAAGTTCAGCGAAACAGAGAACCCCTTCTTGTTCTGCCGCTGTGGCTTTGTGGAAAGGGGACGATTTCCCAACAGTTCGTCGATGCTGACCCCCAGCTCCTCGGACAGCTTGGGCAACAGGGCGATGTCCGGGCAGGACAGGTCGTTCTCCCACTTGCTGACCGCCTGGGGCGTAACCCCCAGCCGCTGAGCCAGCTGCTCCTGGGTCAGGCCTTTGCCTTTTCTGAGGTCGCTGATGCGCTTGCCCATGGTGATTTTATCCTCCATATACTGGTTTCCTCCTTGCTTTTTATGGAAGAATCATAGCACAGTTTTTTCCGTTGGGCTATCATCCCTTGGGATACTTTCGATAATTCCTCTCAACCTGCCGTTGAGTGGGACTCAACCATGGCAAAATTGCCGGATTTCTTTACAATGGACAAAAAACAGGGTATAATGAATCCATGTTATAAGGAGGAGTTTGCAATGGGAATCCGCACCATTCGCAAGGAGAAGGACCCTTGCCTGTATAAGCAATGCCGGGAGGTGACCCGCTTTGACGGTCGTCTGTCCCGTTTGATTGACGATATGTTCGACACCATGTATGAAGCCGATGGCGTGGGTCTTGCCGCTCCCCAAGTGGGTATCCTTCGCCGGGTGGTGGTCATCGACGTGGGCGATGCAGAGGGGAATCCTGCCCCGGTGGAGATGGTGAATCCCCATATTCTGGAATCCTCCGGTCTGCAGGGGGGCTTTGAAGGCTGTCTCTCCTTCCCCGGACAGAGTGGGTATGTGGAACGCCCCAACTATGTGAAAGTAGAAGCATATGACCGCCACGGGGATATGTATGAGTACGAGGGCGAAGGTCTCTTTGCCCGGGCTGTCTTCCACGAATGCGACCACTTGGACGGCAAGGTGTACCTTCCTTTGGTGAAGGAACCCCCGGAAGGGTATACGGAGGAGGAAGCATAAGCCCATGCGTATCGCCTTTTTCGGCACGCCGGAGTTTGCGGTGCCTACTCTCAGAGCCTTGGCAAAAGAGAATCATACCCTGGCGGTATTTACTCAGCCGGATCGGCCCGTGGGCCGCAAGGCCATCCTGACGCCGCCGCCGGTGAAGGCTGCCGCTTTGGAGTTGGGATTGCCCGTGTATCAGTTTGAAAAGATTAGAAGTCCGGAAGGGGTTGCTGCCATTCGTGCCTTCTTGCCGGATCTGTATGCGGTGGTGGCCTTTGGACAGCTGTTTAGCGAGGAGAATCTATCTATCCCGCCCCTGGGCGCCATCAATGTTCACGGATCCCTGCTGCCTCTGTATCGCGGTGCCTCCCCCATGCAGCAAACCGTGATTGACGGTCAGGCCATGGCCGGTGTGTCCACCATGAAGCTCGTGAAGCGGATGGATGCCGGGGATGTGCTGTTGACTGCCAAAACGCCCTTAGGGGAAAATGAGACCTTCGGGGAGCTGTCGGTGCGCCTGGCAGACATGGGAGCGGACTTATTTATAGAGACTCTGCACGCACTGGAAGCGGGCACCCTTACCCCCCATCCCCAGAAGGAGGAACAGGCGACATACTGTAAGATGCTCACTCGGGAAAGTGGGAAGATAGACATTCTCGCCCCCCGACAGTCCATCCATAACCTGGTGCGGGGCACCAATCCCTGGCCAGGTGCCTATGCTCTTGTGGGCGAAGAAAAGCTGAAGATTTGGCGTACCAGGCTCTCCTTTCGTGAATGCCCCGAGCAAGTGCCCTTAGGCGGTCTCTTTGGCAATGCCAATGAGGGGCTGTTTCTCAAGTGCCGGGACGGGGCTTTGGAGATTATGGAGCTGCAAGCCCCCGGCGGCAAGAAACTGGAGGGCAAGACCTTCCTGAGGGGCAAGAATATCGTGGGGAGCGTGCTTGGATGAACAGTCCCCGAAAGGAAGCATTGCTGGCGCTTGTTGATGTGGTGGAGGATGGAGCCTATGCCAACCTCCGCCTGAAGGACGTGCATCAAAGTCCCCAGGAGCTGCCTTTCATCTCTGCCCTGGTGTATACCGCCTTGGAGCATCTGAACTGGGCGGACTATATGCTTGCCTTTTATGTAAAGCCCCAGAAAAAGACGGTGCGAAACATCCTTCGCCTTGCCTTGGGAGAACTGTTTTTCATGGATACCCCGGCCCATGCCGCCGTAAACGGGGCCGTGAATCTCTGCAAGGAATGCGGAAAAGGCGCCTCTGCCGGGCTTGTTAACGGGGTGCTGCGCCGGATGCTGCGCGAGAAGGAGAGCCTCCCTCCCCTGCCCTCGGAGGATAAAAAGCGGCTGGAAGTGCTGTATACCTGCCCCGGCTGGCTATTAGACGAATGGCTGCCCCGCTTCGGCCTTGAGGGAACGGAACGGCTGCTTCAATATAAAGCCCCGGCCCTGGAGGTTCGTGCCCAATATCCCTATAGGAATGAGGACCTGGAACGGGAGCTGTCCGTGGCCTTTACCAAGGGGCAGGTGGATAATAATTGCTATCTGCTCACCAAGGGCATCAGTCTCACCTCCTGGCCTCTGTATATCCAGGGAAAGGTGGCGGTTCAAGGCCAGGGCGCCATGGCTGTCTGCCGGTTTATGGGCGATATGGCTGGAAAGCGGGTGCTGGATGCCTGCGCCGCTCCCGGGGGTAAGTCCGCCTATTTATTCTCCCTGACCCGTGGAAACATCGCTCTTACCAGCTGGGAATTGCACCCCCACCGACTGCAGCTTATGGAAGAAGCCTTTTTTCGCCTTGGCGTGAAGGCGACCTGTCAGCAGATGGATGCCGCACATTTCCAGGGAGATATTGCTCCCTTTGACGGGGTGTTGCTGGATGTGCCCTGCTCCGGGTTAGGGCTGTTGGGGAACAAGCCGGATGTGTTTCTGCACCGAAAGGAGCAGGACATCTTAGACTTAGCCCGTGTACAACGGGAGCTTCTTGACAGCTGTGAAGCCCTGGTTGCCCCCGGTGGCGTGCTGGTGTACAGCACCTGCACCATCTCCCGGCGGGAGAACGAGGAACAGATAGAGAGCTTTTTAAGACGGCATCCGGTGTTTACATTGGAAGAACAGCGGCAGCTGCTGCCCCAGGCGGACGGCACCGGCGGATTCTACATGGCAAGGATGAGAAGATGTATCTGACAGATTTAACAAAGCCACAGATTGACGAACTGCTGGCCCAATGGGGACAGCCTCGTTTCCGCAGCGGCCAGGTGTTTGAATGGCTGAATAAAGGGGTTCGTCCCCAGGATATGAGCAACCTGCCCAGGGCTCTTAGAGAAAAGCTGATGGAGATTCCCTACGGTGGCGCCGTCATAGAGCGAAAGCTTATCTCCCCCAAGGACGGTACCAAGAAGTATCTGTTTTTGCTGGAGGACGGGAATCTGGTGGAAGGGGTGCTCATGCACTATAGCTACGGGAACACGGCCTGCATCTCCACCCAGGTGGGCTGCAAAATGGGCTGTTCCTTCTGTGCCTCCACTCTAGAAGGGTGTGTGCGAAACCTCCGGCCCGGGGAGATGCTCTCCTTCATCAAGCTCATGGAACAGGATGAGCCGGCGCCGGAGGGGAAAAACCGTTCCGTCACCAACATCGTCCTGATGGGCAGCGGGGAACCCTTGGATAACTATGACAATGTGGTCACCTTCTTGCACCGGGTCACAAGCATAGAGGAGCTAAACATCAGCCCAAGAAACATCTCCCTCTCTACCTGCGGTCTGGTGCCGAAAATCTATAGCTTTATAGACGATGCCCCCCATGTGACCCTATCTATCTCCCTCCATGCCCATAGCGACCAGGTGCGAAAGACCATGATGCCCATCGCTAATGTGTATCCCATGGAGGATTTGCTGACTGCCGCCAAGACCTATGCCCAAAAGACGGGACGGCGGGTGGTCTTTGAATACGCCCTGGTCAGCGGCGTGAACGACAGCCATGAAGATGCCATTGCCCTTTCAAGGCGCCTAAGAGGCATTATCTGCCATGTGAATCTGATTCCTCTAAACAGCGTGAAGGAACGGTCCTTGATGGGTGCCACCCGGGCCCATGCACAGGAGTTTGCCGATTGGCTGAAGCAGGAACATATCTCCGCCACCGTGCGGCGGGAAATGGGCGCCGACATAGACGGTGCCTGCGGACAGTTGAGAAGGAGGGTGCTTCATGAGATGCAGCAGTCTTAGCCTGCAGGGCAAGCGAGACAACAACGAGGATGCCGTCTTCACCCGCATGCAAGAGGGGTATTTGCCCGTTGCCGCCGTGTCCGACGGCATGGGCGGTCACGCAGCCGGCGAGATAGCCAGCGGTATCTGCGTGTCCGCCATGGAGGAAGTCTCCCGCACCCCTTCCGTGGATGCCCAGGATATGCTGATTGCAGCCATTGACAAGGCCAACCAGCAGGTCCTTTCAGCCGCCTGGGCTGATCCCTTAAAGGCGGGCATGGGGGCCACGCTGGTGGCGGCCGTGTTCTATCCTGACCATTTTATCACCGCCAACGTGGGAGATTCGAGGCTGTATCTTCTCTCCGGGGACAATCTAAAGCAGATTACCCAGGACCATTCCTATGTGCAGGAACTGGTACGGTTGGGAATTCTTAGCCCGGAAAAAGCCAAAACTCATCCCAGGCGAAACATGATCACCCGCTGCGTGGGCTCCGATAGCTGTGAAGCGGACCTGTTCTATACCCGCTGGCAGCAAGGGGACCGGGTGCTGCTGTGTTCCGATGGGCTGAGCGGTCCCCTGTCCAACCTTCACATTGCCGCCCGGATGCGGGAGATAAAAGACTTAGATATTCTGTGCCAGCAACTGGCGGAGGATGCCCTGAGATCTGGCAGCACCGATAACATCACCCTGGCCATTGTGGAGAACCAAGGGGGTGAACAGGCATGATTCCCGATATCATCGACGGAAAGTATGAGGTGCTGCAGGAGATAGGTTCGGGCGGCATGGCACATGTGTATAAGGCCATCAGCATCGGCAGCCGGAAGGTGGTGGCCGTGAAGATGCTCAAGGAAGAATATCTAAACGACCAGGAGTTTTTGCGCCGCTTTGAGCGGGAAGCCCGTGCTTCCCTGGCCCTTTCCCACGATAATATCGTCCGTGCCTTTGGCGTTGGCACCCATGATAACATACCCTATATCGTCCTTGAATATGTGGAAGGCAAAACCCTGAAGGAGCTCATACACAGCAGCCCCCGGGGGCACCTGTCCGTGCAACAGTCCATTTCCATCTGCAGCCAGGTGCTCGATGCCCTCTCCTATGCTCACGCCCATGGCATTGTCCATCGGGATGTGAAGCCCCAGAACGTCATCGTCACCGCCAGGGGTAGGGCGAAGCTGGCAGACTTTGGCATCGCCAGGGAGATGACCACCACTACCGTCACCTTTAGCGGCAAGAATGTCATTGGTTCCGTTCAGTATATCTCTCCCGAGCAAGCCCAGGGACTGCCGGCCACGGCGGAAAGCGACATCTATTCCGCCGGGGTCTCCCTCTATGAAATGCTGACTGGGTCTGTCCCCTTCAATGGAGACACCACGGTGGCCACGGCCCTGATGCATATATCCAATCAGCCTAAGCCCCCCAAAGAGTTGAACCCACAGATTCCTCCGGCCCTTAACGATATTGTCCTGCGGGCCATGGAGAAGGACCCGGCCATGCGCTATGCCTCTGCTAAGCTGATGCGGGGGGATTTGATTCGGGCCCTGTCCCATCCCAACGGCACCTTCGCCCGGGATAGGACCAGCCGGGAGCAGAAGGCACCGGGACGGCGCATGTCCCTGTCCGTATATGCCTGGATTTCCATCTCCGTATTCACCCCCATACTGGTCATCTTCGTGGCCTATCTGGGCTTTGTCAACCAATGGTGCGCCGGAAGTGAGCCGGATGTCACCCAAGCCGCCGCCTCTCCCGTTACGGAGAATGTGGTCTATGCCGCCGTGGAAGCCGTGCAGCCCACCCCCTCCAGCGGCACCGCCCCCACGGTTACCGGCTTCCGGCTGGACGATGCCCTGCGGGTGCTTCATGTGGCTGGATACGAAAACATCTATGTATCCATGGCCTATGCCACGGACAGCAGCCGCACCGGAACCATTGTGGCACAGCGGTATTCTGCTGATGATTCCGATAAGCAGGCGCCGGTGTATCTAACGCTGCTGCTGGAGAGCCACGGCAAATATAAAGCAGACGTCTCCTTTTTGCTGGATATCGAGGAAGCGGACTCCACGGTGCAGATGGTTTATCGGACCAGCAACACGGAAAACATCGACTACTCCGTTATTCTCTATGAAACGGTACGGACCAAGGAGAGCATGGTTTCCATCAGCGCCACCGTTTACAGCAACGACCCCGCCACCAGAACCCTGTATCTGCTGGTGAACGGAGAAGAAGTCCGCAGCCAGGATGCAAAGTTTTCGGAGTGAACCATGGAAGGAACGATTATCAAGGGTGTAGGCGGATTCTACTATGTGTCCGCAGGTGAGGAACTGATTACCTGCAAGGCCCGTGGTGCCTTTAGAAAGGAAGGCATCACCCCTGTGGTGGGAGACAGGGTTACCCTCACCCGCCACAATTCCGGCTATGCTCAGATAGATACCATATTGCCTCGCAGGAGCCTGCTCGTTCGCCCGGCGGTTGCCAATATTGACCGACTGCTCATCGTCCTTTCCGCCCGGTATCCGGAACCGGATTGGCTGCTGGCCGACAAGCTGATTGTCCAGGCCATCAGTGGGAACATAGAACCGGTGTTGATTCTCAACAAAGCGGACGAGGCGGACGAAAAAGTGCTTGCCGCCTTTTGGACGGACTATAGCCGTTTTCCCAAGGCGGTGGTTTCCGCCAAGGAAGGACAGGGCCTGGAGGAATTGAAGGAGCTGATTTATGGCCATGTCTGCTGTTTTGCAGGGCAGTCCGCCGTGGGCAAAACCTCCCTTCTCAATGCCCTGCTGCCGGAGCTGGACCTGCCTGTGGGGGAGCTCAGCCGCAAAACGGACAGGGGCAAGCACACCACCCGGCATGCCCAGCTTTGGCCCTGCTTCTTAGGCGCCTTGCTGGATACGCCCGGCTTCTCGTTGTATGAGCCGGAGAGCTTTGACAAAACCCTGCTGCAGCGAGCGTACCCGGAGTTTTTGGAAGCGGAGCCCTGCCGCTTTCCAGGGTGCATGCATGTAAAGGAACCGGATTGCGGTGTAAAAAAACTGCTGTCCCTGGGCAAACTATCCCAAGGCCGATATGAGCGCTATCAGCTCATTGCCCAAGATTTTATCTACAGGAGGAAACACCAGTATGATTAAGATTGCCCCCTCCATTCTCTCTGCCGACTTTGCCCGTCTGGGAGATGCGGTGCAGATGCTGGAGCGAAGCGGTGCCGACTGGGTTCACTTCGATGTGATGGATGGTCACTTTGTACCCAATCTGACCTTTGGCTCCACCATGTGCAAGGCGCTTCGGCCCTTGACTCGGCTGCCTTTAGATGTGCACCTGATGGTAGACCGCCCTCAGGACTATATCCAGCCCTTCTGCAAGGCCGGCGCCGACAAGCTGAGTTTTCACATAGAGGCCGTTAACGACCCCCTGCCCCTGCTGAAACAGATTCAAGAAGCGGGCATGAGTCCCGGTCTGGTGCTAAAACCCGAAACTCCGGTCAGCGCCTGCGAACCCTATCTCCCCTACTGCGATTTGGTGCTGCTGATGAGCGTGAACCCGGGCTTTGGCGGCCAGTCCTTTATTCCCGAAACGCTGGATAAGATTAGGGAGCTGAACGAGAGAAAGCATGCCCTGAACCTGAACTTTGAAATTCAGGTGGACGGAGGCATCAATGTGGACACCGCAGCCGCCTGCCGCCAAGCCGGAGTCACGGTGCTGGTGGCCGGCAGTGCTGTCTTTAAGGCTGTCAATCCGGCAGAGATGATTACCAAACTCCGGGGCTGACATTGAAAAAGCTCCTCTCCTCTTTATCCAATCTCTCTCGAAAGACCGGGCAAAGGCATCTGCCTACCTTCAGCGCCTCTGTGGCTTTCTATGCCTTTTTGTCCCTATTTCCCCTGTCCATGCTGCTGGCCGGGCTTTTGAATCTGTGGGAAATACCCCAGGAGGCTGTGCTGGCTTTTTTGTATCGGCTGCTGCCCCCGGGTGTATACACCCTGGTGGGCTCCGTTCTCTACTCTGCGTATCTAAGGGGCAAGGCGTTGGTGCCCCTTTCTGCCATGATACTGCTCTGGTCCGGGGCAAACGCTGCATCGGAACTCATAAAGGGCATGGGATCTGCCGCCGATATAGAGGGAAACTTAGGGTATCTGCCCCGGCGATTGCTGGCCATGGGTCTTACCTTGTTGATGCTGTTGCTGGCGCCGGTGTTTTTGGTGCTGCTGGTGCTCAGCAGCCGCCTGGTCCCCTTCCGTCCCCTTATGGCCCTGCCTCTGCTGTGGCTTGTCATCGTATGCCTGTATCGGGCCATTCTGGGAAAAGCCGCCGCCTATAAACGCATTCTTCTCTGCGCCCTTCTTAGCACCCTCTCTTGGGGCACATTCTCCACCTTCTTCTCCCTGTATGTTCAGCGACTCTTTGACCCCACGGTGTATGGGGGGCTCTCCGCCCTGGTGCTGACCCTCCTGTGGCTATACTACTGCTTCTATATCCTACTGCTCGGCGCTTATTTTTGCTGCACGAAAAAAGCCGCCTCAATTGGAAGCGGCTTGCCTGCTGAATCATTTTAAGGTGACCACCGTAACTCCTGCATCCCCCTCCCCATAGGCGCCCAGACGGTAGGTCTTCACCTTGGGGTGGTTCTTTAGATACGCCTGAACCCCGGCCCGCAGAGCCCCAGTGCCCTTGCCGTGAATCACATTGAACTCCTTACGGCCGCTGCGCTGACACATGTCGATGTAGCGGTCAATCTCCAAAATGCCGTCGTCCACGGTCATGCCCCGTAAATCCAGCTCCATCTTCATCTGTTGAATGTCCTGGAGGATTGGTTTGCTGTCCTGCACAGGTGCTCGCTTCTTTTGCCCCTTAGGCACCTGCCGTAAATCCGTTACAGGCACATTCATCTTGATGACCCCGGCCTGAATCTGTACCATACCCCGTCCGTCCGGTGCCTTTAGCACCGTGGCGTTGTTGTGGATGCTGGTCACATAATAGCTCTCGCCAGCCTGCACGCTTTTAGGAGCGCTGCCCAAGCCCTCCTCCGGCAGGGGCGTGTCCGCTAAATCGTTTTCCGAAGCCCGCATGGCATCCCGGGATTGCTGAATGGCCCGTTCCAAGGCCTTATAGTCGATATTCTTGATGTCCCGCAGCTCTGCTATCAGCCGCTCCATCTCCTTGCGAGTCTGGCGCACGATGTCCCGGGCATCCTCCCGGGCCTTGTTCCGAAGCTGAACCTTCTCCTCCTCTAACTTTCTGGTCTGCTTCTCCAAATCCGTCTTCAGTTTCTGGGCCTCCCACAGTGCAAGCTGTGCCTCGTGCCGGGCTTCCTCCGCCAAATGCCGCTGCTCTTGGGCGCCGCTGAGCACGTCTTCAAAGGCCGCATCCTCTTTCTTAAGGAACTGCCGAGCCCGGTCGATAACCTCCGGCTGAAGGCCTAAGCGGGCGCTGATTTCAAAGGCGTTGGATTTGCCGGGAATGCCGATATAGAGCCGATAGGTGGGACAGAGCCTATCCACATCAAACTCCATAGAGGCATTCTGCATCCCTTCACGGGACAGGGCAAAGGCCTTGATTTCGCTGTAATGGGTGGTGGCCATGGTGCGGCAACCCAATTGCTGCAGATGCTCTAATATGGCCTGGGCCAGCGCCGCACCCTCCAGAGGATCCGTGCCAGCCCCCAGCTCATCCAGCAGCACCAGGGTATGGTTGTCCGCCTGATCCAGGATGGACACCAGGTTGGTCATATGGGCGCTGAAGGTGGAAAGGCTTTGTTCGATGGACTGCTCGTCGCCGATGTCCGCAAAGACCTGGTCGAAGGTGGAGACCTCGCTCCCTTCCTGGGCGGGAAGAAACAGGCCGCACATCGCCATAAGGGTAAATAAGCCCACCGTCTTCACCGTGACGGTCTTGCCGCCGGTGTTGGGTCCGGTGACGATGAGGGTGTCAAAATCCTCCCCCAGCCAAAGAGTGATGGGCACCACCTTCTCCTTGTCTATCAAGGGGTGCCGGGCATTTATCAGGCGAATGCGACCCTGGTCATTTAGCTTCGGTCGAGTGCCGCCATACTCCCGGGCCAGGGCAGCCTTAGAAAAGATGGCATCCAGCCGTGCAAGGATAATAAGACTGTCGTAAAGCTCCTGAGAGAAGGGCTGCAGCAGGGCCGTGAGTCCCGAGAGAATGCGCTCCATCTCCTTCTTCTCATCCAGCTCCAGCTTTTTATATTCATTCCCCAGCTCCACCACCGCCGCCGGTTCGATGAACAGAGTCTGGCCGGTGCCGCTTTGGTCGTGAATCAAGCCCGGAATCTGCCGCCGATGCTCCGCCTTTACCGGAATGGTGTAGCGGCCGTTGCGGACGGTGATGATGGCATCCTGCAATAGCTTCTGGTCCCCGGCGGTGCGGATGATGCTGTTTAGCTTATCCCGCACCTTCTCCTGGGTCAGCTTCATCTGGCGGCGAATGCGGCTCAGCTCCGGGGAAGCATTGTCCGCCATCTCCTCCTCCGAGAGGATGCAGCGATTGATTTCGTTTTCAATCTCCGGCTGAGCAATGAGCCGGTTGGCAAGAAGGCACAGCAGCTCCTCGTTCCCCTGGTCGTTGCCGCCCAAGATGGCTTCCCGGGTGCAGCGAGACACCCGCAGGCATTGACAAATGGAGAGCAACTCCCCCATGGACAGAAACAGCACCGCGCCCATGCGTCGCAAACTCCCCCGCATATCCGCAAAGCTATCCAGCGGGGTGTGCCCCAGCCGCCAGTAGATGGATTCAGCCTCCTGGGTCTCCCGGAGCATCCTGTCCGCTTCCTCCAAGGCGGTGACAGGGGCCAAGGCATGCACCGCCTCCCGGCCCATGTCCGACACCGCGTATGAAAGGAGCCGGTCCTTGATTCTATCCAGCTCTAAAATGTGTATGCTTCGTTCAGAAATCATCACTTGCTAAATTGATTCATGTCCCCCACGGTAACGGGAATAGTCAGCGTTTCCCCGTCCCGATAGACGGTGAAGGTCACCACATCTCCCACCTGCAATGAGCGGATATAGTTCACCACATCGTCGTTCTCCTGGACGGCCTTGCCATCCGCCTCCATAATCACATCCCCCACCAGAAGTCCAGCCTTTTCAGCCGGTCCGCCCACCGTGACAGACTCCACCCGGCAGCCGGTGGGCATGTCATACATGGCGGCCAACTGCTCATTGATGGGACGAATGATGACACCGATGCCGGGGCGGGTCAAATTCCCCTCCCGCAGAATGGTGTTCACAATCTCCATAACATTCTGTATGGGCAAGGCAAAGCCGATGCCCTCGGCGGATATGCTGTTGCCCATGGCATCATAGCCGGCGGTCACGCTCTTGGCGGTGTTCATGCCGATAACCTGACCGTGCATGTTGATTAACGGACCGCCGCTGTTGCCAAAGTTGATGGCGGCATCGGTTTGCAAATATGTGTTCACAAAGCCCTCAATATTGATATCCCGTGCCGTGGCGCTGATGATGCCAAAGGTCACCGTACCATGAAACTCATAGGCGTTGAGCGGGTTGCCGATGGCAATCACATACTCCCCTACCCGCAAAGCGGAGGAATCTCCCATGGGCAAGGGGGTAAGGCCCTCCGCCTCAATCTTCAGCACAGCCACGTCCGTGGTGATATCCGTGCCCACCACCAGGGCCGTCAGTTTTCTGCCGTCGGAGAAGAGCACATCCACCTGAGCGGCGCCGCTGATGACATGGGCGTTGGTGAGCACATACCCGTCTTCGGACACGATGAAGCCGGAGCCGCTGGCATACTCCCCCATCTCTCCGGTACGGCTGTTTTTCTGGTACTGCAAAATGCCCACAACGGAGCCGGAGGCCGCCTCCACAACGTCGGGAATGGAGGCAAAGGTCTGCATGTCCGCAGAAGGCTGCACAGAAAGCTCCAGTTCCGGCAGATTTTCCCTGACTTCAGGGTCCATAGTGGGTGCAGGCTCCAGGGGCGCCGGCTCTGCAAAGGGCGTGTTTTGCGGAAAGTCAAAAGGCCATTCCTCCCCGAAGTCGGGCATGGGGTCGTCAAAGTCCGGAACGGTATACTGGGGTTGGGCCTGGATAGAAAGCCGGCTCACAAAGCCGCCCAGCAGGATGATGCTCACGATAAACAGGGCGACGGCCAGAATTGCCAGCACCCAAATGAATGCGCTCAGGCCCTTGCCGCCCCTATAGTTTTGTTGGTTATTGGTTCCCATTCTTTCTGCCTCCGTCGGTTACTCGTTTCAAGGGATTGGCTCGCTCCAAGGTGAAGGTGAACTGGGTGCCCTTGCCTCGGGCACTCTTCACCGTTATGGATTGGCCGTGAGCCTCGATTATCTTTTTCACAATGGCCAGCCCCAACCCGGAACCCACCTGGGGCGAAGGGGTGTGGGCCTTCTCTACCTTATAGAACCGGTCGAAGATGTGTGGCACATCCTCCGCCGGAATGCCCACGCCGGTATCCCGAATGGTGACATGCACCTCCTTACGCAGGGCGTAGGTGGACACAAACAGCTTGCTCCCATCGGGAGAATACTTGATGGCGTTATCCACCAGATTCCGAATCACCTGGGAGATCTGGTTGCTGTCTGCATAGACAAAGCACTGCTCCAGGGCAAAGCGCACATCCAGCTCAATGCTCTTTTCTGATATGCGGGCTTCAAAGGTGATGAGCGTTCGCCGAATCAGCTCATTGATATCAAAAACCTCATAGTTGACGGTGATGATGCCGCTTTCAATCCGGGCTAAATCCAGCAGGTCATTGACCATGGCGGTCATGCGCCGGGTTTCGGAAAGCACGATGCCAACATACTGTTCGTGATCCTCCGGCGGAATGGTGCCGTCCATCATGGCTTCCAAAAACCCCTTCATGCTGGTGAGGGGAGAGCGAAGCTCGTGGGACACATTGGCCACGAAGCTCTGCCTGGTCTGCTCCAAGTTGCGAAGCTGGTCCGCCATCTCATTAAAGCTGCGGCCCAACTGGGCGGCCTCGTCATTGCCGGGCAGGTGGATACGCTGGGAAAAATCCCCTCGGGAGTAGCACTGCACCATGTGATTCATCTCCACAAAGGGATTCAAAATCCGTTTAGATACATAATAGGAGCTCAGCAGCACCACAAAGGCGGCCATGGCGCAGATGGCCATGGTCCAGGTCATTACCTGAGAGAAGGCGGCGTTTTGAGCGCTGATGTCCCCATGAACTAGGATGAGGGCGCTCCCCTCCTCCGGCTGGACATAGAGAGTATAGATGGGGAAAGGACTGCCAAAAAAGAATCGCTCTGTACCCTCCGGCAGACGGTCCGCCCGGCGAACAACCTCCTGCAGCCGGGTCTGCTCCTCGTCTATGGCCGCTACCTCCATCCACAGAGGGTTCGTATAGTAGCCTTTGACAGAGTCATTTTCAATGATTTGAATAAAGGTATCGGAATCCTGAGCAAAATGCAGCAGCTCCCTATCCTGACCAACGGAACCAAAGGCCTGCTGTGCCGTCTCCAGCAGCAGGTCTCTTTCCATAGAAAGCCCCTGCCGACGGGACACCAGGCCGATAGTCAGCCCTGTAATCAACAGCAGGGGAAAAACCGTGATGCATTGCAGAAACAGCATCCGGCTGAATATGGTTTTGAAGCGAAACCGGACCATGGAAAAATGGGTCCTCAGCTGTTGTGTATTTCGAACTTATAGCCCACGCCCCAGACGGTTTTCAACTGCCAGGAGGGCCGCTCCCCCAGCTTCTCCCGAATGCGCTTTACATGCACGTCCACGGTGCGGGAGTCCCCGAAAAAGTCGAATCCCCAGACCTGCTCCAGCAGCTGTTCCCGGGTGAAAACCTTTCCTGCATGGGAAGCGAGGAAGTACAACAGCTCGATTTCCTTAGGCGGCATCTCCAGCTGAACCCCGTCGAGCACCACGGAGTAGTTCTCCAAAGAGATGGACAGATCCGGCAGTACGATGGCCTTTTCCTGCTCCGTCACCGGGGCGCTGCGGCGAAGAACCGCTTTGATACGGGCGATGAGCTCGTTGCTGTCGAAGGGCTTGGCAATATAGTCATCAGCCCCCAGCTCCAGGCCACGGACCCGTTCCCCCGTGTCCCCCTTGGCCGTCAGCATGATGACGGGAGTAGAAGCCTCCTGGCGAATGTCGTGGAGAATGGCCCAACCGTCCTTGCCGGGTAGCATCACATCCAACACCACCAGGGTGGGTCGGACGGAGTGGAAGACCCCTAAGGCATCGTACCCCGTGGTGCAGGTGACCACGTTGAACCCGGCCTTTTTTAAATATAGTTCGATGATGGAAAGGATGTTCCTATCGTCATCGATAACGAGAATGGTGTTGGTGTCCATAACTCCTCCTTGGGTATCTGTCTTTCAATACAGCAGAGTGCGGCATATTTTTAGATATGTCATTTTAGCACGAAAGCAGAGTTTTGTCCAGTATGTGAACAGAATGCCCGGAAATATTACAATTCTGTTGCATTTATAGGATACAAAAAATTCCAGTCATAAAACTTTTGCTCCGGGGAAAAGTAAGGGCGTAAACAAAAGCAAAGGAGGTGAAACGTAAATGGCACGAAACAGCTCTATGGTTCCTGAGAACCAGGACAAGCTCAGCAACTTCAAGTCTGAAGTCGCTTCTTCCCTGAACATCAACCTCAAGCAGGGTTACAACGGCGATCTGACTTCCCGTGACGCCGGCAGCATCGGCGGCGAGATGGTGAAGCGGATGATCGAATACGCCGAGAAGAACATGCACTAACCCAAGCAATCCTGCGTATACAGCTATACGCAAAAACAACATGGGCTGCTCGACCGGCCCCATGATACATATAGATGGCACTGTAAAAGGACCGTCCATGGGGCGATCCTTTTTCAGTTCAGCGCAATATTCTCCATAGTGCCGAAACGGCGTACAGCAAGATCGACAAGGGTATTGTTCTCCACCGTGGGCAGGTTCCAAACCTCCCTTGCATCCTGAGCAGCAGTCTCCAGAAGAGGCAAGGGGCAATCCTTCAGAAAGCTCTGCTCCCGCTCCTCCCCCGCCTGACGAAGCCCCATCAAATCTCCGGCGCCTCGCAGCTGCAAGTCTCTTTGAGCAATGGCAAAACCGTCGGCAGTTTGCAGCATAGCCTGCACCCGTTCCATGGCGGTTTTCTTCTGCTCATAGACCACCAGATAGCAATGAGCCTGGTCCTCTCCTCTGCCTACCCGGCCCCTGAGCTGGTGCATGGCGGAGAGGCCGAAGCGCTCCGCTCCTTCGATGACCATGCTGGTCGCCTTGGGCACATGGACCCCTACCTCTATGACCGTGGTGGATATTAGGATGGAGGTTTGCCCCCCATAGAACCTGTCCATGACGGCCTGCTTCTCCCCCTCGGACATGCGGCCGTGAAGCTTCTCCACTCGGACAGAGCCAACGAGAGCGGCGACCTCCTCATATACCTCGTCTACGGAAAGGCCCTCCAGCCCCTCCGTCTTTTCTATCAGGGGGCAGACTACATAACTTTGCTGGCCCTGGCGTGCCAGCTTCCCCAGATACCGGTACATATCCTTTCGCTTTTGTTGACCCACCAGGTGGGTCAGAATTGGTTTGCGGCCTGCGGGCATCTGGTCGATGACGGACAGGTCCAAGTCCCCAAAGAGAATCAAAGCCAGGGTCCGGGGTATGGGTGTGGCGCTCATGACCAGCACGTCGGGGCGAAGGCCCTTATGCTCCATGGCGGCTCGTTGAGCCACGCCGAAACGGTGCTGTTCGTCCGTCACCACAAGGCCCAAACGATGAAACCGCACACTCTTTGAAAACAGGGCATGTGTGCCCGTCACCGCTTGCCACTCTCCGGAGGAAAGCTTTTCCAAAGCCGCCCGCTTCTCTGCCGGGGTGCTGCTGCCCAACAGCAAGCCGCAGCGGGAGCCGAAGACGGTTTTTAGGGTCTCAAAATGCTGACGGGCCAATATCTCCGTAGGAGCCATGATGACCCCCTGATACCCGTCTTTGGCTGCAGCATAGAGTGTAAAGAGGGCAACGGCAGTTTTGCCCGAGCCCACGTCCCCCTCCACCAGTCGGTTCATGGGCTTAGGCTCCGCCATATCCCGGGCTATCTCTTTGAGCACCCGCAGTTGGGCCTCAGTGGGGGTAAAGGGCAGCTTTGCCAAATATTCCGGCAAGGCAAGAGGCGCCGAAAAGGCGATGCCCTTCTTTCTTCCCCGCTCCTCCTGTAGCGCATGGGTGGCTAAGAAATACAGCAGAGCTAGCTCATAGTTTCGGCGGCGAAGGGCCTCCTCTAATTTCTCCCTGTCCTGGGGAAAATGGAGCTGAAAAAGGGTCTCCCTTCTTGGCAGCAAGGTATGCTTTTTTATCAGCCCTTCCGGCAGTGTCTCGTCTATGACCGTGTTCTGAAGGGACGCCTCCATGGCGGCACGCCACACGCTTTGGGTCATGCCCTCCGGCAGGGTGTAGACAGGTACAATCCCCCGAAGCTCACGGGAGATGACCGGATTCATAAGCGCCGGCGCTCCCTTTTCCCCTCTGTGGACCCGACCGGAGGCGATATAGGTCTCACCAACTTGAAAGCTTTTGGCCCGATAGGGCTGGTTGAAAAACCGCAGGGCCACCGTTTTGCCAGCGGGATCCTTGCCATATACGGTGACGGTGGTGAGACCTTTTCTGGCATAATAACCGGGTTGGGAGCTAATCTTCACCTGGACGGAGGCGGTCTCCCCGTCCTGCAAATCTACAGCAAAGGAGCAGGCGGAATAGTCCAGGTATCCGGTGGGGTACCAGGCAAGCAAATCAGACAGGGCAAAGATGCCTGCCTGATGCAGCGCTTCTATTCTTTTGGGGCCGATGCCCTTTACCTCAGAAAGCTCCATCTTGAAAAAAAGCCGCAGGTCTGCGGCTTTGGTATCGTATCAGGGTTAGATTACGGAGAAGTAATAGCTGTACAGAGGTTGTCCGCCGCTGCGGGTCATGAACTCTGCTTCGGGGTACTTCTCCGCCAGCCGCTGAGCCAAGGCATCCGCCCGAGCCTCCTCCACATCCTGGCCAAAGTAGATGGCCACGGAGCATTCCTCTTCCCCGAGCTTCTCGATCATGCTCTCCACCAGGGCAAAGGCCGCTTCGTCTGCGTCCACATCCACGGTGGTCAAATCCCCATCCAGCATGCCGATGAAGTCTCCTTCATGAATCTGCTTGCCGTTTATCTGGGTCTCCCGGACAGCGAAGGTGACGGAGCCGGAGATAACCTCATGGAAGGCATCGGTCATGTTCTGCAGATTGGTCTCAAGGGACTCCTCCGGGTTGAAGGCCATAGCCGCCGCAATCCCCTGGGGAATGGTTTTGGTGGGCAGTACTTCCACATGACAGTTGCAGAGCACGGAAGCCTGGGTGGCTGCCAGAATGATGTTGCTGTTGTTGGGCAGGATGAACACGTTCCGGGCGTTCACCTGGCGCACCGCATTGACGATGCTGTCGATGCTGGGATTCATGGTCTGACCGCCGGAGATGATTCTGTCCGTGGAAAGGGCAGTAAACACCTCGTTGATGCCCTTGCCGGTGCTGACGGAGATGAGGGCAAACTCCTTCTCGTTTTGCTTCCGGTTCAGCTGCAGCTGCCGATTCTGCTCCCGCATGTTCTCAATCTTCACCCGATCGAGCTCTCCATAGTGCAGGGCCATCTGCAACACCTTGCCGGGGCAGTTGGTGTGAACATGAATCTTTACCGTCTCACCGTCAAAAGCGGCCACAACGGAATCCCCCACCTTCTCTAAGTGAGCGCGGAACTGGTCAAAATCCTTTTCCTCGAACCCTTCACGAAGATGAACGATGAAGAACTCCGTGCAGTAGCCAAAGACGATATCCTCCGGGCTCATGTCCAGGCTGGCGCCTTCCGGCTCCTTCTCTGCCGGAGCCGGCTCCTCCTCCGTCTCCTGGGCGATATCCGTCTCTCCATTCAGGGCTTTCATAAAGCCGGTATAGATGAACATCAAGCCCTTGCCGCCGGAGTCCACCACCCCCGCTTCCTTCAAAACGGGCAGCAAATCAGGGGTCAGCTTCAAAGCCTCCTCCCCCTTCTGGAGCACCAGAAGCATGAGTGTGATGCAGCTCATGTCCGGGTTTTCTTCCAAAGCCTGCTCCGTAGCCTCAGAAATCATCCGAGATACGGTGAGGATGGTGCCCTCCTTGGGCTTCATCACGGCTTTGTAGGCGGACTTGGTACCCTGGGTCAGGGCCTGGGCCAGCTTCTCGGCATCCAGCTCCTCGCAGCCCTTGGCGGCCTTATAGAACCCGCGGAACAGCTGGGACAGGATAACGCCGGAATTGCCCCGGGCGCTGCGCAGAGCGCCGCCGGAGACCTTGGCCATGACCTCCTCCACGGTAGCGGTTTCCGGGAGACTGCGAAGCTCCTTCACAGCTCCCTGCATGGTCATGGACATGTTGGTGCCCGTGTCCCCATCGGGCACGGGGAACACGTTCAAAGAGTCCACCAGGGCCCTATTCTTCTCCAGCAGCGCAGCACCGCACAGGAACATGTCCCGCAGCAGCACGCCGTCTATGGTTTCAGTAATCAAGATTCTATCCCTCCCGCAGCCGTTTTAGACGACGCGGATTCCTTCCACATGTATATTGACGTTGTTCACGCCTACGCCGGTCAAATCCTCTACCCTATATTTCACATTGCTCTTGCAGTTGGAAGCCACAGTGGGCAAAGACACCCCGTACTGCAAAATGACATACAAGTCGATATCCACCTTGTTTTCCTCCACGGTGGTGACCCGGATGCCCTTTTTCAGGCTGTCGCGACCCAAAAGCTCGGCCAAGGTGTCCCCGGTGCGCTTGGCGCACATGCCGACGATACCATAGCTCTCTACCGCTGCATACCCGGCCACCACGGACACCAGATCCTCGGCCACAGAGATTTTGCCCAGCTCGTTCTTGCTCTCCATCGTCATACTGTGTCTCCTTTCCCTTAGGTTCTAAAAAACTTTACGCCGGACGACAAAGGATATTACTCCTCCTCATCCTCCGGCAGGTTGCCATTGTGATAGACTTCCTGCACGTCGTCGTTGTCCTCCAGGTTATCGAGGAACCGATTCACCTTCTCCACGGTCTCCGGGTCGTTGATGTCAACGGTGTTCTGGGGAATCATGGCAATCTCCGCCTTCAGGAAGGAATAGCCCTTATTCTCCAATGCCTCCCGCACGGCGGAAAACTCCGTGGGCGCCGTGTACACTTCGAACACATCCTCCTGGGGCACGAAGTCTTCGGCACCGGCATCCAGGGCTTCCATCATCACCTCGTCCTCGTCCAGCTCCGGCGTGCGCTCGATGATAATCTGGCCCTTCTTATCGAACATCCAGGCCACGGAACCGGTAGCGCCCAGGTTGCCGCCGGCCTTGGAGAAGATGTGCCGCATTTCGGCGGCGATGCGGTTCCGGTTGTCGGTGACGATTTCTACATACACCGCCAGGTTGCCCGGACCGTATCCTTCGTAGGTAATCTCCTCATAGTTCACGGAACCGGCTTCCCCGGCCGCCTTCTTGATGGAGCGATTGATGTTATCGTTGGGCATGTTGGCTGCCTTGGCCTTGGCGATGACGTCCCGCAGCTTACTGTTGTTGGCCGGGTCGGCGCCGCCGCCCTCTTTCACGGCAATCACGATTTCACGACCGATTTTTGTGAAAATCTTGCCGCGAGCGGCATCGGTCTTTTCCTTCTTGTTCTTGATGTTTGCCCATTTGGAATGTCCGGACATAAATAACCTCCTATGATTTTACCGATAAACTATACCAATAACGCAGCGGCTGCTTCATCCAGCAGGAACACAGCCGACCCGTGTAATTGCAATAAACTGGCGGGCACCCGGGTGCTGACGGTGCCTTGAATGGCCTCCCTGGCCGCCTCCGCCATCTCTGCCCCGGTCATAACCACCACCAGCTGCCTGGCCGCCATCAAGGTGGAGAGCCCGGCAGTAATGGTCTTCTCCCCCTCCCACATCTCCACATGGGTGATGGGCGCCATATCCTCCTGGGTGCCGTTAAAGAGCAGACTCCCATCGGGGCGAACCGTTGTCAGCAGCATATCCATGCCGCCCCGGTCCAAAATATCATTCTCAAAGCGACGGCAGCATTCCGCCCACTTCCCCGGGGCGCCATAGGGAATCAGCAGCTGCCCCTCCCCAAGGGAAAGGCCTCCATAGAGCGCCTCGTCCATGTGCCCCCGAATGGGCTGACTTCCATCGTCCCGAACCAGCTCCGTCAGCTGAACCAATGTAGCCTTGCGCCAATTTAAGAGACCGTTGGCCGTCATAGCCTTCAGGGACTTATACACCGGCTGTAGGCTCTTTGTTCCATCCAGCCCCAGCACCGTGCCTGGCTTTTGGATAATCTGTGCCGCCACCAATGTGGCAGCCGCCGTAGCGGTGGTCTGGGCATCAGAGAACACCAGCACGCTCATTCCAGTTCCCCTCCTGCGGCCACGGTCTCCAAGAACAGCAGGACATCGGAGAAGACCTCCTGCCGGTTGGTCTCGTTGAGAATCTCATGACGGGCACCGGGGTACAGCTTGCAGCAGACCTTTTCATGGTGGGAGCGGAGCAAAAACGTATGGACCTTTTTGACGCCTTTGCCCATGCCGCCCACCGGGTCCATATCCCCGGAAATAATCAGAATGGGCATGTTCTTTACCTTGGCAGCCCACTTCTTGCTGGCAATGCGCCCCATGGCGCACATCAAATCATAATACCCCCAGGGGGTGAAGGGGAAGCCGCACAGAGGGTCCTCCATATAGGCCTTGACCACGCGCTCCTCTCGGGAAAGCCAGTCAAAGGGCGTCTTGGCGTTAGGAATCTTCTTGGCAAAGCCCCCGAAGCACAGTTTATCCAGCTTGGGACTGGGCTCCATGCCCCGGCCCTTCTTTATTTCAAAGCGGCACAGGAACTTGCCAAAGAAGGCCGCCGGGTTAGGGCCGCTGGTGCCGCAGAGGACCACGGCATCAAAGTCGTTGCAATACCGGGCAATATAGTCCTGGGAAAGGAGGGAACCCATGCTGTGGCCAAAGAGGGTCACGGACACCGCCGGGTTCTCCCGGCGCACCAGAGCGCACAGGGACCGGATGTCCAGCAGGGTCTTCCCCCAGCCGTCCTCGGTGCCAAAGAAGCCCCGGGGCATGCCTTCCTTCCAGCTTTTGCCGTGGGAGGGCAAATCCAGGCCCGAGACCAGGAACCCGTTCTCAGCCAAAAACGAAGCAAAGGCATCGTACCGAGCGATGTACTCGGACATGCCGTGTACCAGCACCACGCAGCCCCGAATCTCCTCGGGAATCCACTGGCGGAACACGATATCGCACAGCCCCGTGGCCGACGGGAAGCGGCGTTCTTTTTGCTGGATGCTCATTCCCACAATCCTCCACAGTAGAAATCTTAGGTATTGTATCACAGGGTCCGAAAAATAGCAAGGGATTGTGGTCCATCTGCGCAAAAAACCATTGGCGGCAGCCTGTCCGTTCTTGTCAAGAGGTGGCAAAACTGCTATACTATGGTCATGAAACTGATTTCGTGGAATGTAAACGGCCTTAGGGCCTGTATCAATAAGGGCTTTTTGGACTTTGCCGCAACAGAGCAGCCGGACATTTTGGCCCTGCAGGAGACCAAGCTCCAGCCGGAGCAGGTGACCTTTACCCTGCCCGGCTATGAGCAATATTTCTACAGCGCCGAGAAGAAGGGCTACTCCGGCACCGCCGTGTTCGTGAAGGAACCGCCCTTGAATGTGACCTTCGGCATAGGGCTGGAAGAACATGACCATGAGGGACGGGTCATCACCCTGGAGTATCCGGGTTTCTATTTTGTAACGGTCTACACCCCCAACGCCCAGGACGGACTTAGGCGGCTTAGCTACCGCATGGCTTGGGAGGACGCCTTTTTGGAATACCTGATGGGCCTTGATGCAAAAAAGCCCGTTATCGTATGCGGGGATATGAATGTAGCCCATGAGGAAATCGACTTAAAGAATCCCAAAACCAACCGGAACAACCCCGGCTTTACCGACGAGGAGCGGGCGAAGATGACTCGACTCCTATCCTCCGGGTTTTCCGATACCTTCCGCCGCCTGTACCCGGAGGCTCGGAATCGATACTCCTGGTGGAGCTATCGAGCCCATGCCAGGGAGAATAACACTGGCTGGCGTATCGACTATTTTCTGGTCAGCGACCGGCTCATGGACAAGGTCCAGGACAGCCAGATTTTAGACCAGGTATATGGCAGCGATCACTGTCCCGTTGCCCTTGTTACGGAGGCCCTATGAACATTATTCTGGCCTCCCAGTCCCCCCGCCGCCGGGAGATTATGACCCTGATGGACATCCCCTTCCAGGTGATTGAAAGCCATATGCCGGAGGTGCCTCCCGCAGGCGCCACGCCGCCGGAGCTTGTCATGGCCTTGGCAGCGCAAAAGGCCCAGGCCGTGTTCTCCTTGCATTCGGATGCCTGTGTCATCGGTGCGGACACGGTGGTGGATGTGGACGGATGGGTTCTTGGAAAGCCGCACACCCCGGAACGGGCTAAGGAATATTTGCAGCTGTTGCAAGGCCGCAGCCACATCGTCTATACGGGCTTATGCGTACTGACGCCCCACAGCCAGGATGTGCGGTACTGCCGGACGGACGTGACCTTCCGGCCCATGACGGAGGGGGAAATCGACTGGTACATTTCCACGGGGGACCCCTTGGACAAGGCCGGTTCCTACGGGGTCCAGGGCCCTGCCTGCCAGTTTGTGGACCATCTGGAGGGAAACTATTTCAACATCATCGGTCTGCCTGCCCCCCTGCTCTATGAAATGCTGGTGACAGCTGGGGTCATGGACAAAAACCACCGGGTGCTATGAATCAGATTATTGCGGACAAGCTGACCTTGCTTCCTGACACCCCGGGGGTCTATAAGATGCTGGACGACCGGGGCACGGTCGTCTATGTGGGTAAGGCCATCAGCCTGAAGAACCGGGTGAGCCAATACTTCCAGGCCAACAAGGACCACACGCCCAAGGTCCGGGCCATGGTGAGCCATATTGCGGATTTTGAGACCATCGGCGTAAACAACGAGACGGAGGCTTTGAGCTTAGAAAGCAACCTAATCAAGGAGTTTATGCCCAAGTATAACATCCTGCTGAAGGACGACAAGCACTTTCCCTATGTACGCATCGACCAGAAGCAGGACTTCCCCCGGGTGGAGGTGGTGCGCCGGGTGAAGCAGGACGGCGCCACCTACCTGGGGCCCTATCTTTCCGCCGTGGCGCTGCAGGACCAGATTGCGGTGATTCGCGCCCACTTCCCCATCCGCCCCTGCCGCAAGGATATGCAGCGGGCCATTGCCCGACGGGAGCGTCCCTGTCTGATGTACCACATCGGCAAGTGCTGCGGCCCCTGCACGGGGCAGGTAAGCCGCGAGACCTATCACGGCTATATCAAAGAAGTCATGGCCTTTTTGGAGGGGCATACAGGTCCCGTCATAGAGGATTTGACAAGGGAGATGGAGCAGGCCTCAGAGGAGCTGGAGTTTGAAAAGGCGGCCCGGATTCGAGACCAGATTCGTTCCATTCAAGGGCTCATGGAAAAGCAGGTGGCCATTTTCCCCAAGGATGCCAATTTCGACATCTTTGCCCCGGCCAGTCTCGAGGACAATGCCCTGGTCTTCGCCCTGTTTTTGCGGCAGGGGAAGATTATCGGCACGGAGCATTTCTCCATGAATGCCGTCAGCGAGGATCCGCCGGAGGAGATTTTGGGGGCCTTCTTGACCCAGTTCTATGACCGGGATGGGGTCCTGCCACCCAAAGAGGTGCTGCTCTATTGCCAGATTCCGGAGGCGGAAGCCTTGGAACAGATGCTTTGGGAACGGACCGGGCGGCGAGTGAAGCTCCTGGTGCCCCAGCGGGGAGACAAAAAGAAACTGGTGGATCTGGCCAAGAAGAACGGTTCTGAGCTGCTGCAGAAAGAAAAGGCCCTGCGGGAGAAGGCTTGGGACCGCGACGAAGGGGCGGCGGTGCAGCTTTCAGGGATACTGGGGCTGGACACCTTCCCCACTCGCATGGAGTGCTTCGACAACTCTCACATCATGGGCACAGACACGGTGTCCTCCATGGTGGTGTTCACCGATGGGAAGCCGGACAAGAACCAGTACCGGCGCTTCCACATCCGTTCGGAGGCGGGCGGGGACGATTTGATTGCCATGGAGGAGTGCTTGACCCGGCGGTTTGACAAGGGAGAGCCCTACCCGGACCTGCTGATTATCGACGGCGGGCGGACACAGCTCCAGGTGGCAGAGCAGGTTTTGGAGAAGGCGGGCCTTTCCTACCTGAATGTCATCGCCCTGGCGGAGAGCCACGAGATTATCTACACTCCCGACAGCGAGGAGCCCATCTACCTGCCCCGCAGCAGCCCGGCTTTGCACCTACTGCAGCGGATTCGAGACGAAGCCCACCGCTTCGCCATCTCCTACCACCGTTCCTTGCACCAGAAGAATGCGCTGCTGTCGGTGCTGGACGAGATTCCCGGCATCGGTGACAAGCGCAAGCGAGCTTTGTTCGATGCCTTCATCACCCGGGATGCCATGGCTGCGGCGGATGTGAAGGCACTAAGCGCCGTGAAAGGCATGAGCGAACCGGCGGCACGGGCCGTATATGACTATTTTCACCCCCAGGGGGAAGATATACCAGAATCACAAATAAAGGAAGATTGACTATGGAAACGAAACAGGAACAGCAAATCATTCTCACCGGGGACCGGCCCACGGGGCGGCTGCACCTGGGCCACTTTGTAGGCTCCCTACGTCGCCGGGTGGAGCTGCAGAACTCCGGCCGCTTCGATGCGGTGAACATCCTCATTGCAGACGACCAGGCCCTGACGGACAATGCGGATAATCCCGGGAAGATACGGGAGAATATCGTCAACGTCACGCTGGACTATCTGTCCGCCGGTATCGACCCCGAAAAGTCCACCATCTGCGTTCAGTCCCAGCTGCCGGCCCTCCACGCCCTGACCTTCTACTATATGAACCTAGTCACCACCGCAAGGCTCTCCCGGAACCCCACCGTAAAGGCGGAGATTCAGATGCGGGGCTTTGCGGACGAAGGTCTGCCCGCCGGGTTCTTCTCCTATCCCGTGTCCCAGGCGGCGGACATCACTGCCTTCAACGCCAACGTTGTGCCCGTGGGAGAGGACCAGCTGCCCATGATCGAGCAGACCCGAGAGATCGTGGAGAAGTTCAACCGGACCTATGGAGAGACCCTCATCATGCCCAAGGCCATGATTCCCGAGAACGAGACCCAGCGGCGGCTGCCGGGGGTGGACGGCAAGGCCAAGATGAGCAAGTCCCTGGGCAACTGCATCTATCTATCCGATGACCCCAAGACGGTAAAGAAGCAAATCAACGGCAAAATGTACACGGACCCCCAGCACCTTCGCATTGAGGACCCGGGCCACATCGAGGGTAACGTGGTGTTCACCTATCTGGATGCCTTCTGCACCGATGCTCACTTTGCCGCCTATCTGCCCCAGTATGCCAATCTGGAGGAGCTGAAGGACCACTATCGCCGGGGCGGTCTGGGAGACGGCACCTGCAAAAAGTTCCTCATTCAGGTTTTGGAGGAGACCCTCTCCCCCATCCGGGAGAATCGGGCCAAGTGGGAAAAGGATTTGGACACGGTGTACGACATTCTCGCAGAGGGCACCAAGCGGGCCCAAATCATCACCGGAGAAACCCTTAGCCGGGTCCAGAAGGCCATGCGCATCAACTACTTCCAGGACCGCACCATAATCAAGGACTGGGAAAAGCAGCTCAAGGCCGCCAAGATGTAATCCAACATAGAGCAGAACAGCGAGGGACGAATCCCTCGCTGTATTTTAGTGCTCCGGCAGCCCCAGTGACTTTCGCATCCGGGGGTCGATATATAGTCCCAGAATCAGAATGGGTCCATCCTTTGTTTCTAACTTCAGGGCCGGGAGCTTGGTTTTGCGTGTCATGTTCACCTCAACAAAGCCCAAGCCCTGGACCTCCCCAGCCGGAATATCGAAGGCCCTGCCATGGCGGAGCTTCACGTCGGCGCCAAAGCCCATGACCCTGTCGTCCTTTGTCTCAAAGCTGGCCCGTTTCCACAGGTTCAAAAAGCGGAGAAAGCGGACTAGATACGCAATCATATACACCATGATAGCCGCCACCACCGCCGCCATGGCAAGCCTTGGCACCTGGTCCGTCAAAAGTTTTGCAATAAAGGCCGCCGCAACGATGAGCAGCATCACATAGCTGATGATGTTCACGGTGATGGTGGCGCCGGTTTGGGTGTCTCTTTCAAATCTCATGATTCATACCAAAAGAGGAGGGGCTAAGCCCCTCCTGATATATGTCGGTCTTATTCGTCCTCGTCGTCCTCGATCTTGGCGGCCTCGATAATCTTCTTGGCCTTGTCGCCGGGCACGTCCTCATAGCGAACAAACTCGCTCTTGAAGGAACCTCGGGCCTGGGTCATAGCCAGCAGGTCGGTGGCGTACTTGGTCATCTCGGCCAAGGGGGCCTCCGCCACCACCTCGGTGCCGCCGTCCACCGGGTTCATACCCAGCATGCGGCCGCGGCGCCGGTTCAAATCGCCGATGATGTCGCCCACGTTGTCGTTGGGCACCCAGATATCATAGCGATAGATCGGCTCGATAAGGGCGGGAGAAGCCTGAGCGCAGGCGGCCTTGTACGCCAGACGCGCGGCGGACTTGAAGGCCACTTCCTTGGAATCCACGGGATGGTACTTGCCAAAGAACAGGGTGGCTTTCACGCCAATCATGGGATAACCGGCCAACACGCCGTGCTGCATGGCCTCCCGAAGACCCTTGTCCACAGCGGGGATAAACTCACGAGGCACCACGCCGCCCACGATGGCATCCACGAACTCGTAATCCACACCCTCATCGGCGGGCTCGAAGCGGATGTTGACCACGCCAAACTGGCCGCTGCCGCCGGTCTGCTTCTTGTGCTTGCCTTCGGCCTCTGCGGTGGAGCGAATGGTCTCCCGGTAGGGAATGCGCTGCTCGTTGAGGGTGGCTTCCACATTGAACTTGTTCTTCAGCTTGCTGCACACCACGTCGATGTGCTTCTCGCCCAGACCGCACAGCAGCACATCTCCGGTCTCGATGTTCTTTTCGATGGAGATGGAGGGATCTTCCTCCCGAATACGGTTCAAGCCGGCGATGACCTTATCATCTTCGCCCTTGTTCTTGGCAGCGATGGCCAAGGCGATGCAGGGCTGCGGGAAGTCGATGGGCTCCACCTTCACGATATCGCTCTGGTCGCAGAGGGTATCGTTGGTGCCGGTAAACTGGAGCTTAGCAAGGGCGCCGATGTCCCCGGCATTCAGCTTATCCAGAGCGATGGTCTTCTTGCCCCGAATGAGCACGGGAGCCGTGGGCTTCTCTGCCCGCTCGCTGTTCACATTATAGGGAGCGACGGACAGATCCAGCGTGCCCCGATGGACCTTGACGATGGAGTACTTGCCGAACTGGTCGTTGATGGTCTTAGCAACGGTGGCCACCAGCTTGCCGTCCCGGGTCAGTTCCACGGCATCCCCGGCAAGGTTAGTGGCGGCGGGGAGCTTGGCATCGGCGGCGGAGGGCAGATAGTGAACGATGTTGTCAAGAAGGGTGAACACGCCGGCGTTAGTGAGTGCAGAAGTGCACACCACCGGGGTGACGGTGCCTTCCTTCACGCCCTTGCTCAGGCCAAAGAGGATATCCTCCCGGGGAAGCTCCATCTCCTCGAAGTACTTCTCCATCAGATTCTCGTCGGCTTCGGCTGCGGCTTCGGTGAGCTTCTCATACAGGCTCTGAGCTTCGTCGCCCAAAGAACCGGGAATGTCGGTTTCCTTCAGCTTCTTGCCGTCAAACAGATAGGCCTTCATGTCGATAATGTCGACGAAGCCCTTGAAGTTGCTGCCTTCCATGATGGGCAGCTGAATGGGCACCACGTTGGGGCCGAACTTCTCGTTGACCGCTGCCATGACCTTCTCAAAGCTGGCATTCTCCCTATCCATCTGGTTGATGACCATCATCCGGGGCATGCCCTTCTTCTGACACATGGCCATGGCCTTCTCCGCACCCACCACAGGCCCGGAAACAGCACCAACCACGATGAGAGCGCTGTCCGCCAGGAAGGCGGCGGAGGCCACGTCACCATAGAAGTCGTACCCGCCGGGGGCATCGATAATGTTGATCTTCTTGTTGTTCCACTCCACCGGCTCCACGGACATGTTGATGGAGCAGCCCCGCTTGGCTTCTTCCGGGTCAAAGTCGGAAACGGTGGTTCCGTTCTCAATCTTGCCCATACGATCCACCAAACCGGTGTTGAAAAGGATTGTTTCCACCAGGGTGGTCTTTCCTTCGCCGGCGTGACCGAACACGCCAACATTGACGATAGAATCTGCGGTATAGTTCTTCATCCTGTTTCCCCCTATTGGTTTTTCACTTTGGTGTATACCTTCCGCGAAGAATAGTTCTCCACGTAAATACCCATTTTAGCTAAAAATGATAATAGCACACTCACCCGTTCTTTGTCAAACGCTAAACCCGCCAGGCGGATAAATAATCTTCCTGGGCTTTGGTGAGGGTGTCCGTCTGCACATTTAGAGCCGCAAGCTTTCGCCGGGCCACCTCCAAATCCACCTCGCGGGGCACGGCATAGAGCCGGTTTTCAAGGGTCCCACGGTTCTTTACCAGGTGCCGGGCGGACAGGGCTTGAATGGCAAAGCTCATGTCCATAATCTCCGCCGGATGCCCGTCCCCGGAAGCAAGGTTCACCAGGCGACCCTGCGCCAGCACATATACCCATTTCCCGTTTGTAAGCCGATAGCCCTCTATGTTGGGCTTCATGCTGCGAATCTCCTGGGCGTTCTCCCGAAGCCACTTTACATCCACCTCCACATCAAAGTGTCCGGCGTTGCAAAGGATGGCGCCATCCTTCATAAGGGCAAAATGTTCCTGGGTGATTACATCCCTGTCTCCGGTGACGGTGATGAACAAATCCCCCTCCCGGGCGGCCTTCTCCATGGGCATGACGGCAAACCCGTCCATAATGGCCTCAATGGCCTTGATGGGGTCCACTTCGGTGACGACGACCTTTGCCCCCAGGCCCTTGGCCCTTAGGCTCACGCCCTTGCCGCACCAGCCGTAGCCCGCCACCACGCAGGTCTTCCCTGCCACAATCAGGTTGGTGGTCCTGTCGATGCCGTCGAACACGGACTGGCCCGTACCATAGCGATTGTCAAACAGATGCTTGCAGTCAGCATCGTTTACATCCATCATGGGGAAGGGCAAGGCCCCGTCCCGTTCCATGGCCTTCAGGCGGATGACCCCGGTGGTGGTCTCCTCGCAGCCGCCGATGATATGGTCTTTAAGCTCCGGGAACCGCTCCATGACCCCGGACACAAGGTCTCCCCCATCGTCAATCAGAATATTCGGCCGCTGCAGCAGCACCCGGTCGATATTCTCCATATACTCCTCCATGGTGCAGCCGTGGAGGGCATAGACCTGCATGGGAGCGCTTTCCCCGTTGCCGTGAACGAGAGCCGCCGCCACATCGTCCTGGGTAGAGAGGGGATTGCTGCCGGTGACCACCATCCGGGCACCGCCGGCTTGCAGCACCCGGCACAGAAAGGCGGTCTTTGCCTCCAAATGCACGGAAAGGCCGATGGTAAGCCCTGCAAAGGGCTTTTCCCGAGAAAGGTCCTCCCAGAGGGAAGAAAGCAGGGGCATGTTCCGCCGCACCCACTCAATCTTGTCCTCGCCGCTCTTATACAGGGAAATATCCCGAATCACATAGTCCATGGGTTCCGCTCCTTCGCAAAAGTCTTGAATGATACCCCCAATCCTGGGGCTGTGGGCGATGTAGCTGCCGTGGTCCTCCCCCGAAAGAATCAGGAGCTTAGCACCCGGAATGGAGGCAGCGATGAACCGGGTGTCCGCCTCCTGAATGATGTCCCGGCTCCCCGCCACCACCAGGGTCTTGGCCCGGATTCTCTTCATGTCCCCAAGGGAAATATGGGGCTCATGCACCAATAGTGTGTTATAGATGTTGGGGCTTTGGCAATACTCCCTGAAAATCTCCCCATAGGCTTCCGGAACCAGGGTTTCGGGCCGGGTGTTGGCGCCGCAAAGGAGCAGGTGGGAGATCCTGTCCGTCTCCCCCGCCGCCAGCAGCCCCACGATGCCTCCATCAGAAAAGCCGCACAGCACCACATCCCGCAGGTTAAGGGCATCCATAAAGGCCAACACATCTCGGGCCATGTCTGCATAGTGCAGCTCAGGCACCTGCTGGCTTTTCCCGTGTCCCCGGCTGTCTATGGCGTAGCAACAAAAGTTCCCCTGCAGGGCCTCCACCGCTTCATCAAATAGGCTATGGTCCTCCCCGTTCCCGTGAAGCAGAACAAGAGGTCGTCCCTGTCCCTTTTTGGTATAGAACAGGTTGACCCCGTTCACCTTAATTTGCATTCAAAGCTTCCAAATAGGCCACCGCAGCCTGGAGCTGGGTATCCTGCTCATAGGGGATGTCGTAGATAGCATAGTACACCACATCCTCCGGCAGCTCCACCTCCACATCGGGGGTGATGCCGGTGCCCTGGATACACACGCCGGAGGGGGTATAGTAGGCATCGGTGGTGAACTTGATGGTCCCGTCACGGCCGAAGTTGATGTCGTAGAAGGTCTGCACGATGCCCTTGCCGAAGGTCACCGTGCCAAAGAGTTTGGCCGCTCCGTTGTCCTTCAAGGCGCCGGAAAGCAGCTCGCTGGCGGAGGCGGAATATTCGTTCACCAGCATGGCGATGGGCATATCGAGCCCATCCTTCTTGGTGCGATAGACCACCTCCTTGTTCACCCGGCTTTTCACCGTGGTGATAAGGGCGTCCTTGGGCAAAAAGATGTCCGCCACCTCGCACACATCCGCAAGGGAGCCGCCTAAGTCGTCTCGCACGTCCAGCACCAGCATCTGCATCCCCTGCCCTCGAAGGCTCTTTACCGCCTCCTGGACCTCCCGCACCACCTGACCGTGGAAGCCGGAGATATAGATATAGCCGATGGTGTCCGTCTGCATCCGATAGGTCACATAGGGAGAATAGACCTCCCGCATAGTCATGGTGAAGGTCAGCTCCTGTCCGTCCCTCAGGACGGTGACGGTGTTTACATCCCCCTCCTCATGCGTGATGTATTCGAGGAAGCTGGACAGTGTCTCCCCTTCCACTCCATGGCCGTTGGCCGTAAGAAGCACATCGCCTGCCAGAATGCCTGCCTCCTGGGCGGGGGTGTTATCGTACACCTCTGTCACCAGGAACACACCCTCCCCTTCGTCGCTGACCAGCACCCCCATGCCCACGAAGGAGCCTGAGTTGGCGGAGACAAAGTCCTGGTATTCCTCCCGGGTATAATACTGGGCGTAATCGTCCCCCATGGAGGCCGTGAGGCCTCTAAGGGCACCGGTGACCATGTTCTTGTCCGTGTCCTGGTCCAGAAAATAGTAGTTCCTGTCCACGATGCCCATGGCTTGACTGATGGCGTTGAGACCAGCAAACTGCCGCTGGTAGTAGAGGCTTGTGAGCAGAGCCGCCAAGGCCGCAGACAAAAAACAGCAAAGCACCAAGGGCCACCGTCTGTGGCCAGGTGCCTTGCCGTAAGAATCCTCTGCAATACAGGGGGAAGTCCTTTCCTTCATAAGAAAGGAGTTACTCCTGCACGAAGGGAAGCATGTAGCCGGGCAGCGCATCCTTCCCCTTGCTTACGGAAAGGACGATGTTCAGCTTGTGCTTCTCGCACTGGTCCCGCAGTTGGCTAAAGAAGCTCTCCAGCCCCTCCAGTTCCCCGTGAACCACGTTTTCGAACCGATCCACAAACACATACTCCAAATCAAAATCCGATGCGCACAGACCGCACACAAAGCCCAGGAACATGCTGGGGTCGCTGATGGAATAGTCTGTAATGTTTACGAAACGGATGCTGTAGCCAAGGTCGTACATATAGCTGTTGTCATCGTCGATGAAAATCATGCTCCCCTTGGCGGTGTTGGAAATGCTGTTAGCCAAAGAGATGATGCGCTTTGTTTTGCCGGTGCCTTTTTCTCCACAGATGATTTGAACCAATGTCTGTGCCTCCTTTGATTGATGTCTATATTGTACGATGAAACGCCGCATTTTGCAAGCATAGAAAATCAATCCGCCCAAAATGCAGGGGAATTAAGTTTCCCACTGCCCCAAAAGCCCCTTCATAAAGCCGCAAACGTCCATGCCATAGGCCCGGTTCATCTGCTCGGAGGAAAGAACAACCCCCGGAACCCCCTCACAAGCCAGCCGTCCCTCCTGCAAGAGCAGGGCCCTATCCCCATAGAGTCTGGCTAAGGACAAATCATGGACCACGCAGATAACGCCCCGGTCCTTTCCCTGAGCCAGCCACCGCTTCACCCCGTCGAAAATCTGCTTTTGATAGGGCAAATCCAGATGATTGGTGGGCTCATCCAGCAGCAGCACCCGCGGGTTTTGGGCAAACGCCTGGCCCAGGAACACCCGCTGCAGCTCCCCGCCGGAAAGGGTCAGCAGCGACCTATCCCGCTTATCCAGCAGACCCACCTGCAAGAGGGCAGCTTCTACCGCTTCCTGCTCCCCCTTGCCGTGGGAGAAAAGGCCTTGGCTATAGGCGTATCGGCCCAGCCGCACCACTTCCTCCACCGTAAACCCGTAGCCCCCGTAAGCGCCCTGCCGTAGTACACCCAGATACCGGGCCAGTTGCCGGGGCTTAAAAGATTGTATGTCCCTACCCTCAAAGGATACCCTGCCGGTATAGGACACCCCCCGACTCAGGGCATTGATAAGGGTGCTCTTGCCCGCCCCATTGGGACCCACCACCATGAGCCACTCTCCCCCGGAAAGGGAAAAGCTAATATCGGAAAGGATGCTTTTGCCCCCCAAATGAACGCTGACATGCTCCGCCGTAAGCATACTCACACCCCCCTTTGCCGCCGGGCGTAGATGATGACGAAGGCCACGGCGCCGATGATGGAGGTGACCACCCCGATGGGCAGCTCCATGGGATTGAGCAGCACCCTTGCCGCCAAGTCGCAGAGCATCAGCAGCATGCCGCCCCCCAGCAAGCTGGCCGGCAGCAAGCGCCGATGATTGGGGCCTACTAAGATTCGCATGATATGGGGTGTCACCAGGCCCACAAAGGCGATGGTGCCCCCTACGGACACGCACACGCCGATAAGGCCGGACACGGCGATAAGGACCAGGAGCTTGATTTTTCGCACATTGACCCCGATATTCCGGGCGTTATCCTCCCCAACGGCAAAGGCGTTTAGCTCCCGATAATGAAGCAGCAGCGCGCCGCCAAAGATACACAGTGCCACCAGCAGCACCAGCACATTCGTGTAGGTAGAGCCATGGAGGCTCCCCATTGTCCAAAAGGTGATGCTCCTTAGCTTCTCCCCGGAGAAGGTGATGACGATGCTCATCAAGCTGGAGGCAAACATGGAAAAGATGACACCGATAAGAATGATGGTGTTGGTGGAAAGGGAAAAATCCAGCTTGTAAGCAAGGCCCAGAATGATAAGCAGGGAGCAAAACGCAAAGGCCATGGCCATAATCATGGTCCCGGCAAAGGGTACTCCCGGCACATAGAAATTGAAGGCGATAGCCAGCACCGCCCCCAGGGAAGCCCCGGAGGACACCCCCAGGGTGGACCCGTCCGCCAGGGGATTTTGCAACAGTCCCTGCATGGCACAGCCGCACAGGCTCAGGCTCCCCCCCACCAGCAATACGCTTAAAACCCGGGGCAGCCGGGACGAAAGAATGATGGCGGCGGCGGTACCGGGTTCCTGGCTAAGGCCTCCGACAGCCCGGAAGATGACGGAAACCGTGGTACTAAAGGGGATACTGACACTACCCACACACACGCAAAGAAGCAGCGTCAGCAACACCAACGCTATGAGAATGGCATATTCCCAGCCGGTAAAGCCTTCGCTGCTTCTTCGCTTCATATGATTTTAGGCTGCCGGCGCCATGGCGGCAATGCTTTCGCTCACAAAGTCATAGAGCATCTGGGCGCCCTCCACCAGCCGAAGCCCGGGGCGGGTCAGCTCATTATCAGGCAAATTCAGGATGTTGCCATCCTTCACGGCGGTGATGTTCTCCCAGCCGGGCCGAGAGGCAATCTCCTCCACCGGCATGGGGCCTTCCCCGTAATACATGGAGATGGTCACGATGTAATCCGGGTTCCGCTCCAACACCTGCTCCTCGGAAATCTCGGCCCAGTTCTCCACATCCTCAAAGCAGTTCTTCAGCCCCATCATCTGGGCCACTTCGTTCATGAAGGTATGATTCCCGGCGGTCCAAAGACCCCACTGCAGCGGGCTCACCTCAAAGTAGATGGTCTTCTCCCCCTCAATGGGCTGGGCGGCAATCTGGTCAAAGGCGGCCTGCATGTCGGCAATCAAATCCTCAGCTACATCAGACTTATCCATAACCTTTCCCAGAAGGCGAATGGCGGTGTAGGTGCCTTCGATGGTCTGGGCATCGCTGACCACCACATGGATGCCGGCGGCTTCCAGCTGATCCACCTGCTCCTTGGTCTGGGCCATGGTGGCCATGAACAGCGCATCCGGTTCCAGGTCGATAATCTGCTCGATGTTGGTCTCATAGCCGGACTGGACGGAGGTCACATCCAGCACCTCACCGGGATAGTCGCAATACTCTCCGCGACCCACCAGCTTATCCTCCGCACCCAGGGCAAAGATAATCTCGCAGTCGGCGGCAGACAGGGCCACTACCCGTTCCACTGGCTCGGTAAAGGTGATTTCCCGGCCGGTCATATCCGTCACGGTAAAGCTTTCAAAAGCCTCCTCCTCGGGTTCCACCTCCTCGGGTTCCTGGGTTTCCTCCACCGCCTCCACGACAGCAGAAGCTTCCTCCTCAGCAGCCGGGACTGCCGGAGTGTCCGTTTTGGCGCTGCAGCCCACTGCCAACAGCAGTACGATGAGCAGCCATGCCAAGGTCTTTTTGTTCATGTCTTTTCTTCCTCCCTTATTAGAATTTGTCGAACAGATGGGAGCAAAAGACAAAATGCTCCCCAGAATTGAGGAGCACACCTTTATCACTCAATCCCAGAAGTTCACATGTCCAAACAGGTCTCCCGACTTGGCTTCTTCCTCCGGAGCCCCTTCTCATTCCCAGGGGAACAATGGGCTACCGCTCCTTCGTCTGCGTCACGGTTACTGGGATAGTCCGGGACTTGCACCCGCTTCCCTCCGCCCCAAAGGGCGACTGCTCCTCACAGATTCGGACACGCTGTTCAACTGCCGCCCATTATATCCGTTGACCCTTTTTTCGTCAAGATAGTGTCTCCTCCGTCCTCTGCTACTTCTGAATTGAAAAGAAACAGAAAAAGGGCTTGACTTTTCCATTTCGGAATGCTACTATAACCAAGGTCTCCGAAAGATATCTGGGTGTAGCGCAGTTTGGTAGCGTGCTTGAATGGGGTTCAAGAGGCCGGAGGTTCAAATCCTCTCACCCAGACCATAAGAAACAACCCGTCTGATGACGGGTTGTTTTTTTGTTAGCAAAAAGATTTGAAAGGTTGTACCCCTACTCACGCTGCACAGGCGTTTTCATTCACTCGTTCGATGGCTTTGCGTACACCCTGCCAGACAGAAAAATCCGTAAAAATGTCCGAAATGCCGCCTTGGTCTGTAAACGGGGGTCCCTGTAAGACAGAGAAGTCTTTCAGCAAACCATTGCGAACGATGTATTCTACGATCTGGTTCACGAAGTATATCTGTCGGCTGTCCAGGGATGTGTCGTTCAGGTACTCCGCGAAGGCCGCCTTGGCCGCATTCATGTCCATGCCCACAATCTCCCGAACGAATTCGCCCAGGGGTTTTTGTCCGTACTCCGCCTCATACTCCTCTCGGGTGCCCACCTCGCTCCAGAGAATCACTTCCAGGGTCTTCACGTCCTCTGCCGTCAGGGGCACGTTACTACGGAGCTTGGCGATGGCGGCGTTGTCCTGGTGCTGGCGCACATAGAACTCCGCCTTGGCCTTGTAGTTCTTCAGATCGTCGTTCTCCAGCTCCGAATCCCTCCATTCCAGGGAAAGGATCTCGTCGTCAAAGTTGGTGACATAGGTATTGCCGCTATAGGGGATATACTTGATCAAATCCCGCAGTTTTTTCCGAATGATTTCAAATTCGTTGATACCCGCCGTCTCCAAATAGTCCGTATGCAGTATTTTATCAATCAGCTCCGACTGAGCCATGATCTCCGGAATGTTGGCCACGCCGGCCACTGCGGTGACCTTCTTCATAAGATCGCTGCGGGCCTTGCCGTATCGCTTCCCCGCCAGGTACGCCAGCTCGATCCCATACAGCAGGGCGTCGAAGCGCAGCGCCTTGGGGTCGTCCGCGTCCGGCGTGATCAGGGGGGCTAACTCCTCCCCCATCTGCAGCGTATTCTCGTAGGTCAAAGCCTTGTAGTTCTCCGGGTCGGAATAGAGCTCCACGTATTTCAGGTGCTGCTTCACGGCGAAGTTGTCCCGGTTCAGCGCCCGGACCTTCTCCACCATGTCCTCCACCAGGGCCTTGCGGAACTTGATCAGCTCCGGCGTCTGATAGGCCAGGTCCTGCAGCTTATAGGCGATCTGGGCCTTCAGGGTGAAGATGGCCCCCTGGAGGGCCAGCAGGTTGGCCGTGGCCTTGCTCTTGTTCATGCGGAAAAACTCAAAGTTGCCGCAGAAATCGAAGATATAGAATTTCTGCTTGTCCGCCCCGTCCAGCAGCCCCGGGCACAGGCGGGTGCCGCGGCCGATCATCTGCCAGAACTTAGCTTTGCTCATGACCTTCTTGAAAAAGACCAGGTTCAGCACCTCCGGCACGTCGATACCCGTATCCAGCATGTCCACGGAGATGGCAATCTGCGGGAGCTTCCTCGGGTCGGCAAACTCGTCGATGGCGCTCTGGGCGTAGGTCATGTAGTTGTCGATGACCTTGGCGTAGCCGGGCAGGTGGGGGTATTCTTTGTTGAAGATCTCGAAGATCTTCTCCGCGTGGCGATGGTTCTTGGCGAAGATGATGGTCTTGCCGAGCCGGTTGCCGTAATCGATGTGCAGGCCGTTGGTCATGAGCACGTGGAGCACCTGGCGGATGGTGTCCT
>JAFSPW010000049.1 GCA_017451295.1 Clostridia bacterium | reverse complement strand
GGAAGACTTGCGGGCGGGCTTCACATCCTCGTCCTCGTCCTCGTCTTCGTTATATTCATCATCGTCGTCATATTCATCGTCGTCGTCATACTCGTCGTCCTCTTCGTCAGCGACGGGGGTTTTAGCAAAGCTGCGGCGGGACAACCGGCTCTTGGCTGTAGGGGCTTCCTGCTCGGGCTCGGTTTCTTCCACTTCCACGTCCTCTTCCGCTTCCTCGGCGGCTTCCTTTGCCATCGGCGCAAAGGTTCTGTTCTTCGGGGCGGAGAAATCCGGCGCCTGCACGCTGCCCTTCTCGGGCCGGGGCGCTTGCTGCTCCTCGGCCTTTTCTTCGGCCTCGGGCATGTCCTGCTGTTCCTTCAGATTTGCGGCGCAGACCTTGCAGAAGGCGGCATGGTCGGGGTTATAGGCCCCGCACTCTTTACAAATCATACAATGTCCTCCTTGACAAAATTTCACATAGAAACATAATAAATTATACGGAAGGTTTGTATCGGTTTTGTTGCCGATAGATGACGAATGTGTAAACAATCGTGTTTTAGGTGGGCCGTATTCGTTGTGCCTTTTCCATTTATATGGTATAAATAGGGGCGGCCCACGGGTGACGGGCCTAAGCCCCCTTGCATAGGATAGCTATACCACAAAAAGCACAGAAAGGCCTTTGTATGATTTATTTAGATAACAGCGCCACTACCCGGGTTCTGCCCCAGGCGGCGGATGCGGCCTATCAGGCCATGACGGACGGGTTTTTCAACCCCGCAGCCGCCTATGCCCTGGGCTCCCGTACCGAAAAGAGGGTGGACCAAGCCCGTGCCGCCCTTAGTCGGCCCCTCGGGGTCAGGCGGGAACAGCTCATCTTCACCTCCGGCGGCACCGAGAGCAACAACACCGCCATCTTCGGGAGCCTTAAGGGTTGGCGGGGAAAAAAGCGCATCATCACCACGGCGGTGGAGCACCCGTCCGTGTATGAGGCGGTGCTGTCTCTTGAAAACAGCCCCGACACAACGATCGTCATCCTGCCTGTGAGTGAGCAGGGGTATCCGGATTTGCAGGCCCTTAGGGCGGCCCTGACGGAGGATACGGCCCTCGTGTCCATGATGCATGTGAACAACGAGCTTGGCACCGTGACGGATGTGAACGCCGCCGCCCGCCTCATTCGCGCCTTGGCGCCGCGTGCGGTTTTCCATGTGGACGGCGTACAGGCGTATCTCAAGGTGGACAGCCGTGGCCTTGACATGGACTTTTATTCCGTCTCCGCCCACAAGTTCCACGCCCCCAAGGGCATCGGCTTCCTCTACCACCGCAGCGGCGCCCGCTTTGGCGGCGGGCAAATCGGCGGCGGGCAGGAGGGGAACCTGCGCTCGGGTACCCTGAACGTGCCGGGCATTTTGGGCATGGCGGCGGCGGAGCAGGTCTATGAGCAGAACCTAACCGCCTGGCGGCAGAACATGCGCGCGTGCAAGCAACGGCTCTATACGAACCTAATGAGCATACCCGATGTGCTTCTCAACGGCCCGTCGCCGGATGTAGCCGCGCCCCACATTCTGAGCCTCTCCTTTCTCGGCGTTCGCGGCGAGGTGCTGCTGCACGCCCTTGAGCAGTTTGATATCTGCGTGTCCACGGGCTCCGCCTGTGCGGCCCACAAGGCGGGGAAGAACCGGATTCTGACCGCCGCCGGTATCATAGGTCCCCGGCAGGAGGGCGCCATCCGCTTTAGCCTCTGCCCCTTTAACACCCAGGAGGAGATGGACACCGTGTCGGAAGCTATTGTTGAACAGGTAAAATTTTTAAGAAGATATAGGAGAAGATAAACATGAACAGCGCCTTGGTCGTAAAATATGCCGAGATTCACCTAAAGGGCCTCAACCGCCCCTACTTTGAGCGAAAGTTGGTCGAGAAGATTGAAGAAGTGCTCTCAGACGCCCACCCCCGGGTGGTGCGGGAGCAGGGCCGTATCTTCGTGTACGACTTACCCGAAGAGAATATGGACGAGTACGCAAAGCGCCTCCAAAAGGTGTTCGGCATCCACTCCGTGTGCATCGCCGCCTGCTGTGAGAAGGACTTTGGGGAGATTACCAAGGCGGCCATTGCCCTGATGGCGCCCTATGCCAAGGACGGAGCCACCTTCAAGGTCTTTGCTCGCCGCGCGGACAAGCGCTTCCCCCTGACTTCCGAGCAGCTTTGCCGGGAGCTCGGGCATGAGCTGCTCACGGCCTATGAAAACCTGAAGGTGGACGTGCACTGCCCTAAGGTGCCGGTCACGGTCGAAATCCGGCAGGATCTTGCGTTTGTGTATACCGGGGAACTGCCCTGCGCCGGGGGTATGCCCGTGGGGACCAACGGCAAGGCAATGCTGCTGATTTCCGGCGGCATCGACAGCCCCGTCGCCGGGTACATGATCGCCAAGCGCGGCGTGAGCTTAGCCGCCGTGCACTTTTACAGCTACCCCTACACGAGCGAGCGGGCAAGGGACAAGGTCGTGGAGCTTGCCAAAATCGTCTCCCAATACGCCGGGAGCTTTGACCTCTATCTCGTCCCCTTCACAGAGATTCAGACCACCATCTATGATAAGTGCCCATCGAGCGAAACGACGGTCCTCATGCGGCGGCTGATGATGAAGATTGCCGAGCGAATTGCCAAAGATTGCGGCGCTCAGGCGCTGATCACCGGGGAGTCCCTTGGGCAGGTGGCAAGCCAAACCATCGAGAGCCTCGCCGTCACCAACGATGCGGTGGACATGCCGGTGTTCCGTCCCCTCATCGGCTTTGACAAGGAGGAGATTATCGACCGCGCCCAGCGCATCGGCACGTTTGAAACCTCCATTTTGCCCTATGAGGACTGCTGCACGGTGTTCGTGCCCCAGCACCCGGTGACAAGGCCGAGCGTGCAAAAGCTCCGCGAGAGCGAAGCGCTCGTGGACTTTGAGCCGCTCATGGACACGGCCATCCGTAACACGGAGGTCATGACTATTTCACACAATCTTTTTGATTAGTCTGCCGCCCCTGTGATACACTATGCATACCGTTTATAAAAGGAAGTAAGCGAACATGAAAACATTGACAAGAGCCATCGGCACCGTCGTTCTCGTGCTGGCGGTGGGCTTTTTCGCCCTCGTAAAGGTGAACGAAAAGGGCTTCATCTCCGGGAACCTCTCGGCCTGGGTCTTTTCTACCAGCGAGCACCTGACCGCCATCTGGGATAACACGCTCTTTTTCCTGAAGGCGGAAGGGTACGTGGCGCCCAAGAGCACGGAGCCCACCCCCACGGCCGAGCCCCAGGTGCAGACACCCGTCCCCGAGGTGCAGTATTTTACCCCGACCCAGTCGCCGGACTTGACTTTGCCGCCGCAATAGGCTAAGATACACCTTTGTGCGATAGCACAGGAGGTTTAGTTTATGGTTGCGCTGCTTTCATGCGCCCTCGCTTTGTTGATTGGGCTGCTGATGACCCGTGTGTTTAAGCTCTTGCATCTGCACCTGCCGGATGTGACGGCGTTCTTGATCGCAGGTCTCTTGGTCGGCCCCACCTTTTTGGGGCGGCTCCATATACCCGGGCTCGGCTTTTCTTCCGTGGCGGAGGTGGAAAACTATTCCGCCATCACGAACACGGCCCTGGGCTTTATCGCCTTCTCCATCGGCAACGAGTTTTTGCTTTCCCAGCTAAAGACCATCGGCAAGCAGGCCGTGACCGTCGGCATCGCGCAGGCCCTCACCGCCACCATTTTGGTGGACGGGGCGTTGCTGGTTCTCCACCTTGTCCTGCCTAAGATGCTCTCCGTGGAAGCCGCCATCGTCTTGGGCGCCATCGCCACGGCCACCGCCCCGGCGGCCACGCTCATGGTCGTGCGGCAGTATAAGGCGAAGGGGAAGCTGACGGATATCCTCTTGCCCGTGGTGGCCCTTGACGATGCGGTGGGCCTTGTGGTGTTTGCTATCAGCTTCGGCATGGCAAGCGCCATGGTCACCGGCAGCACGGACATCGTGGGGATTCTTGTTGAGCCGCTCATCGAGATTACGGCCTCGCTCCTTCTTGGCGCGCTCATGGGCTGGGTGCTGACGCAGCTCGAACGCACGTTCTTTTCTAACTCCAACCGCCTTTCGCTCACCATCGCCTTCGTGGTGCTCACGGTCGGGCTCTCCATGGTGAAATTTCAAATCGGCCCCGTGCAGGTGGGCTTTTCCACGCTATTGGTGTGCATGATGCTTGGCACCGTGTTCTGCAACATCTGCCCGCTCGCCCACGATCTGATGGAACGGGCGGACAAATGGACCGCCCCGCTGTTTGCGCTGTTCTTCGTGTTAAGCGGCGCAGAGCTTGACTTGGGGATTCTTTCTAACCGCTACGCCATTTTAGTCGGCATCACATATATCCTTGCGCGCTCGCTTGGCAAGTACCTTGGCGCCTATGTTAGCTCAGGCGCCACGGGCTGTGACGAGAAGGTGAAGAAGTATCTCGGCATCACGCTCCTGCCGCAAGCGGGCGTGGCGCTCGGCATGTGCGTCACCGCCGCCAGCCTCGGCACGACGGACGGCGCTCTCATCAAGAATATCATCCTCTTTAGCGTGCTCATCTATGAGCTTGTCGGCCCCATGCTCACAAAGTGGGCGCTCACCAAGTCCGGGGATATCCAGCCGAGCAAGGTCGATGCCCTAAGCCGCCGGGAGGAGCAGTTCCACGAGGCCGTTTTGCAGCAGGCCGTGTCCCCCGCGGGTATGAAAAGGGCCAAAAAAGCCCTGGCAAAGCGGAAAAAGCAGTAAAATTAGCGAAAAACAGACACAGGAGGCGGACTATGTCGCTCATCTTAGCTCACCGGGGCGCATCGGGCTATGCGCCGGAGAACACGCTGGAAGCCTTCCGGCTTGCCATGGATATGGGTGCGGACGGGTTTGAACTCGACGTACACCTAAGCCTTGACGGGGAGCTGGTCGTCATCCACGACGAGCGGGTGGATAGAACCACCAACGGCACCGGCTCGGTGGGGAGCTTCACTTTGCAGGAGCTAAAGGCCCTCAACGCCTCCAATGGCATGGAGGGCTTTTCGGGCGCACGGATTCCCACCCTTGGGGAAGTGTATGACCTAATTCAAAACACCTCCCACGTCATAAATGTGGAGATAAAGACGGATGAGGCCTTATACCCGGGCATCGTCGAGAAGCTCTTGAAGCTGGAAGAACAGAAGCACATGACGGGCCGCCTCATCTACTCCTCCTTTAACCACTATACGCTGATGGAGCTCAAGGCCCTGTCCCCGAAGTCCCCTTTCGGCATCCTCTACAGCGACGGGCTCTATGAACCCTGGAAGTACGCCGCGAGTCTCGGGGCTAAGTTCATCCATCCCCATTATCGCACGCTCCTGCTGCCGGGGCTGATCGAGGGGTCGCTGCAGGCGGGCATCGGCATCAACCCCTGGACGGTGAACGATGAGCAGACCATGGCCCTTTGCGCTAAGTACAACATCGGCATCATCACCAACTACCCGGACAAGGCCGTCCGCATCGCTAAAGCGTGACGCACGTGACGCTCATTTCCTAACTTTTTTTTAGATTAAAAATTAAAAATCGCCCTATACTAGTTTTATGTATTGAGCGTCACATGCGTCACACATGGGGGAAGGGGAGGTCGCTTCGCAGCCGAAGGCCGTTTACAAAGCGGCCTTTTCTGGTCTTTTCTCTCGTAAACCCGGCAAGGTCGATAGCGGCACAGAAGTCGATTCTGGTCCGGGCATACTCGCCGGTGCGGGCGCAGTAGGCCCGATAGGCCGTGTAGAGTTCCCCGGAGCTAGCCGAGTAGCTTTCATCTATTTCACAGCACTCATCGAGAAAACCCTCCAGCCAGTCGCTATTTAGCCGGTACTGCTCCGTGGCCGCCTGCACGGAATTGGGCTGCTGGATGTGAAAGTGTTCCGCTATGACGAGCCTTGCGCCCTCTATCATCCAGGCGAGGATGGCGGGACCGGCGTTCTCAAACAGATAGTCGGCATAGTTTTTGATGTCCCCGCTGCCCTGCATATGGGCGGTGAACGGCACCACGATGAGCCTGCGCCAGGTGCCGGGGTCGTTGGCGCCGACCTTTGGCAGATGGTTCGTATAGAGCACGAGCGTGTGCGTGGGCGTGAAGGTGAAGGGATCCTTGTACTTCTTCTCGGCGAGTATCTCGTCCGTGGAGCAAAATTGCTTCACAACGGAGGTGTTTAGCCGCATGCCCTCCTCCAATTCCGCCACAATCAGCAGCCGCTTGCCCTTCGTCTCCGCGAGCTCCGGCTTCACGTTTCGCTTGCAGCCCACGGTCAGGGCGTCGGCGGAGATGCTGCCGCTGTAGTCGCCCAGGACCCGCGAAAGCACGTTCCAGAAGGTGGATTTGCCGTTCTTGCCGTCCCCGTGGGCGATGATCAGGGCCTCGATGTACACATGCCCGATGATGGCAAGCCCCGCAATCCGCTGCACATAGGCTATCATTTGCTCATCCTCTGAGAAGAAGGCCATAAGCGCCTCCTCCCACAGCGCCGCTCCCTCCTCCCCGGGCGTGACGGCGGTGCACTTGGTGAGAAAGTCCTCCGCCCTGTGGTCCCGCTTTCCCTCCATGCCGAGCCGCAAATCCACCGTATACGCCGGGGTGTTGAGCAAAAACCCGTCCTTATCGAGCTCCCGATAGTCTATCTCCACCATCGGCCGTGCTTCGCGCAGGGTCGCCATCTGATACTTCGAGTCCCGGCGCTGGAGCACGAACTTGCGGTAGGCCTGGGCGTCCTGATAGGCGGCGTAGGCGGCTTTTTGCTCCGGGGTCATATAGTCCTCGGCCTTCTTGCCCCGCTGCTCCAAAAGGGCGCTTGCGCCGGTAGAAGTGAGGCGCGCTTCTATCTGCTGCAGCCACAGGTCCGCTTCGGCAAGCTGGGCATCGGTGAACTGCTGCATGGCCTTCTGGGAACGGGGCTTCGATTCCCGCCAGCAGATGCCGTCATAGACGATGTAGTCCGTGGCGGGGGAGTAGCGCACAAAGTCCCGGCATTGCTTACTAAAAGCGTAGGCCTGGCCCACATCCGTATAGTCGTCGGGCTTGCAGCAGGTGGGGTCGCTGTACTGCTCGGGCGGAATGTAGCTTTCATGGGCAGAGACCGTTTGCCCGAACTTTACGGCGCTCCGCCAAATGGATCGAAGCTCATTTAGAGGCAGCGGCGGGTCGCACGCCTTTGCCTTCTCAAGGAAGATTTTCCCGGCCTCCTGTGTGTTGCCGTAGCGCAAAATGAGCTTCCCGGCAAGGTGGGAGAGGGTGCTGTTGCGCTGCCCCTCTGGTATGGGCTTCTCTGCCGGACGGACGGCGGCGGGCTTCTGTTCAGGCACGGCGGGCGGCTCATGAGCCACGGCGCTATTTGCCATAAAGGTGTTAAGATTCATTCGCTTCGCCTCCATACACTTCCACCACCGGGTCCTTTACGCCATAGAAAAACCGGGCCGCGTCCTTCGCGCCGGTATCAAAGTACGGGAAGTAGGAAAGGACCGCTTCCTTCAGCGCCCGATACTCGTCCCTATTGGTGACAGGCTCGATGGGGAAGAGAACGTGGAAGCGGGGCCTTGGGCCGTACTTTCCCTTCTGCTGCATATGGTGGCGGCTGTAGATAACATAGAACGGCACGCCCGAAAAGGCGGTTGCAACATCTTTGGGGGTCTTCCACTCGCTTTCCTTCTCCGAATGGTCGTTGTCAAGGTCAAAGGGCAGGCAGTCGGAAGACAGAAAGTCCGATATGGAGCGGTGGTTGCCCCGATAGGCGGCAAAGACCTGGTCAAATTGGGCGGCCTCCTGCAAATCGGTTAGCGTGCGTATCTCTCGTTTGATGGGGTAGACGGTGTTGTACGGCTTTTCCCGGCAGTTGGCGGTGTACAGGGTGATGGGTTTCATATTTTTTTCCTCCTATAAAATGTTTGGCGGTGGTTGCCCGCTAAAAAAAGTATAGAGGCCCCGGCGGCTCTCGGTTTCCGATAATTCGTTCATAATTGCTAAGAGCGGACAGAGGGATATTTTATGGTTGACAAGGGGCAAGCCCAGGTTGTAAAATTTTTAGGATGGGGCAAGTCCCCTACATTTCCAAAAAAGAGAGGTGAACACCATGGATGCTGGCAGTAGCAGCGGCACAAGCGGATCAACCGGCCATATACGCAGCATAGACCATCTACACGCCATGGTGTGCCGCCGCATATAACCGATGCCTCTTTGTGCCTCGCTTCTGGTTTTTCCCAAAGAACACCAAAGGAAGGAGGCCGCCCATGTCGGAAAAAACCTATTCGCTGGAAATCACCATACAATCCCTCTTAGAGCACAAGCGCTATCCCACCATCAAGGATATCCTTGTGACCTTGAATGCGGCGGATATTGCCGCAATTTTTGCGGAGCTTTCGCCCGAAGCGCTGCCGCTGCTGTTTCGGTTGCTGCCAAAGGAGCTCGCGGCAGAGACGTTTGCGGAGCTCGATGCGGACCAGCAGCAGCTGCTCATCACCCGCTTTTCGGATACGGAGCTAAAGGAAGTCATCGACGAACTGTATATTGACGATGCCGTGGACCTCGTGGAGGAGATGCCCGCCAACGTCGTCAAGCGCATTTTAAGCCAGGCGGACCCGGACACGAGAAAGCTCATCAACGAGCTATTGAACTACCCAGAGGACAGCGCCGGCAGCATCATGACCACGGAGTTTGTGGAGCTGGGCATCACCTACACCGTGGCGGACGCCATAAAGACCATTCGCCGGACCGGCCTTGAAAAAGAGACCATCAACGACTGCTTCGTCACCGGGGGGGATAGGACCCTCATGGGCATCGTGTCCATCCGCACGCTCATTCTTTCACAGGACGACGAGCACGTGGCGGATGTGATGGACACGAATGTCATCAGCGTGAACACGCTCGACGATCAGGAGACCGTGGCCCAGAAGTTTAAGAAGTACGACCTCACCGCCATGCCCGTCGTAGACGGGGAGGGGCGGCTCGTCGGCATGGTCACGGTGGACGACGCCATGGACGTTATGGAAGAGGAGGCCACGGAGGATATCGAGAAGATGGCCGCTATCACGCCTTCCGATAAGCCGTACCTCAAGACCGGCGTGTGGGAGATCTACAAGCACCGTATCCCCTGGTTGATGCTGCTGATGGTCTCGGCCACCTTCACGGGGCTCATCATCACGAGCTTTGAAAATGCGCTCGCGGCGCAGCTCGTGCTCACGGCCTATATCCCCATGCTCATGGACACCGGCGGCAACTCCGGCAGCCAGGCTTCCGTCACCATCATCCGGGGTCTGTCCCTAAACGAAATCGACTTTGGGGACATCCTGACCGTCATCTGGAAGGAGATTCGGGTGGCGGTGCTCTGCGGCATCAGTCTCGCAGTTATCAGCTTTTTGAAGCTGATGCTGCTTGACAGAGTGGGGCTGCTCGTGTCCCTGTCCGTGTCCATCACGCTGACGGTCACCGTCACAATCGCCAAGTTCATCGGCTGCACGCTGCCGATGTTTGCAAAGAAGCTCGGCTTTGACCCGGCGGTCATGGCGAGCCCGTTCATTACCACGGTCGTGGATGCGCTCTCGCTCCTTACCTTCTTCTCCATCGCCAAGGTCATCATCGGCCTGTAACAAACTGCCATGAAAGCTGCTGTACGCCCCGTAGATGTGTCCCTCGTCCCCTGCCGAAGCTACGAACCCTCCGCCTGCAAGGTGGCTTTAGAGGCGGTTTTGGAGCCTCTCGGCGGGCTTAGCTTTATAAAGCCCGGGGACAGGGTGGTGATAAAAGCGAACCTACTCACCTTACTTAAGCCCGAGAAGGCGGCGACGACCCACCCGGCGCTGCTGTGTGCGCTCACGGAGCTTCTTAGGGACCGGGGCGCCGAGGTGACCATCGGCGACAGCCCCGGGGGTCCCTTCTCACTCCCATACCTAAAGCGGGTCTATGCCGCCACGGGGCTGACGGATTGCCTTGCCGCCGGGGCGAAGCTGAACCAAAACACGGCGATCAAGGAGGGGACCTACCCCGAGGGGAAGGTTATGCGCCGGTTCACGTATACGGCGTATCTGGACGACTGCGACTATATCATCGACTTTTGCAAGCTCAAGACCCACGGCATGATGGGCATGACCGGGGGTGCCAAGAACATGTTCGGCGCCATTCCCGGCACGGACAAGCCCGAGTATCACTATCGCTACCCCAACCCGGAAGACTTTGCGAGGATGCTCGTGGACCTTGATAGCTATTTTCACCCGGTGCTCACCATCTGCGACGGGGTCATGGCCATGGAGGGCAACGGCCCCTCCCAGGGAACGCCCCGGTTTATGGGGCTGGTGGCGGCCTCGCAATCGCCGCACAAGCTCGATTTGGTGCTCTCGAACCTTATCGGCCTTAATCGAAAGGATGTGCCCACGCTGCAGGCGGCCTACGAACGGGGGCTGATTCCCGATACCGCTGAGGAGCTGAGCATCAGCGAGGGCTGGCAAGACTTTATCTGCCCGGACTTTCAGACCGTCATCGAGCGGCGGGATCTGCTCTTTCGGGGGGACAACCGGAGCCTTGTGGGGAAGCTGACCGGCGCCGTCATCAAGGCGGCCATGCAGCCAAGGCCGAAGGCGGAGGATAATAGCTGCATCGGCTGCAAGCAGTGCGCGAATGTTTGCCCCGCCCGGGCGATTGCCATGGTGGACGGCAAGCCGAAGGTGGACTATTCCGTCTGCATTCGCTGCTTTTGCTGCCAGGAGTTTTGCCCCGTGGGCGCCATGAAGGTGAAGCGTACCGCCATCAGCACTTTTCTGGAGAAGCTAAGATAAAGAAAGGAAGCACCTACCCCCATGGCCGATGAGACCTATCGCACGGTGAAGGGCGCCGGCAGCTGTATGCTGGAGATAAACAAGTCCAAATTCATCGGCAACTGCTATCCCCTTGCCCGGGAGAGCGAGGTCGGCGAATATCTGGCCGCGCTAAGGAAGCAGTATTGGGACGCCCGGCACCATTGCTATGCCTATTCCTTGGGCAAGAAGGGGGAGATTGCCCGCTTTAGCGACGACGGGGAGCCGGGCGGCACGGCGGGCCTGCCCATGATGGAGGCCCTACGAGGGGCCGGGGTGACGGATGTTTTAGTCGTGGTGACCCGCTACTTTGGCGGCGTGCTGCTCGGCACCGGCGGGCTCGTGCGGGCGTATTCCAAGGCCTGTGCTCAGGCTATTGCCGCCGCCGGACCCGTAGAGATGGTGCCCTGCGACCTCATCGACTACACCGTCCCCTATGAGCAGTGGGCACGGTTTGAACAGGAGCTTATGCGCCGGGGGGCGAAGGTAGAGGCCGAGTACAGGGAGGCGGTCTACTGTAAGGTGGCGGTTGACAGCAGAGGCAGTCAAAGGCTCAGGGACGCCCTGTTTGACCTTAGCCGGGGGACCCTTACCGGCAAGGTGGTGGGCCGGGAGTATCGGCCGGAGGATATTCGTGAAAAATAGGAGAATTGCACTTATTTTGGCCCTGTGCCTGAGCCTAATGAGCTGGGCCATGCCCGCCTATTCTGCGACGGAGCCGCTGACGGCACAGGTGGAGACGGACCCGGAGTGCCTGCTGAGTGCCCCGGGGGAGATGAGCTTCTTCCGCTTCACGCTCAAAAACACCCTGGACGAGCCGTATACGGCCGAGAACCTGAGCTTAAGCGGGGACGTACTTTCGGAGCCGAAGCTCATCTCTGAGCAGGTGACCATCCCCGGGAACGATGTGCTCGAATTTACGCTCGAGAACGTGTTCATCGGGGAGGGGGACTTTGATAGGCCCCTTGCCTTCACCCTCTCCTGGCAGCTGTTTACCTATATTGCCGAGGATGTCAACCGGGAAAACCCCATCGTCACCGACCACAGTTTGAGTGTATCCGCGACGGTGGAGCGGTTTATCGAGCCGGTACTGACCCTTTTAGTCGCCACGGACACGCCGCTGGTGCGCGAGGGGGACGGGTTCTCTGTGACCTATACGCTAAAAAACGATACGAAGTTTGACATGACCAATATCACCCTGCAGGACGCGGGCTCGGGGCTTGTGGGCATTCCGCTTGAGAAGGATACGCTGCTTGCGGGGCAGCAGATGAGCGTTTCTGCAGAGCTTACCATGAAGGAGGGGGGACTCACCCTGCAGCCTCTGGCAAAGTATACGGTGCGGGGGCTTGAATCCGAGGTGAAACTCGAGACCGCCTTTACGGTGGCGGCGCTAAAAACGGAGGTACAGATGGAGGTGGAGCAGTATCCCGCCACAAAGGAGGGGACGCTGTTTCAGATCACGCTCACAAACGCCGGGACCCACCCGGTGACGAACCTCGTGCTGACGGATGAAATCGGCACCCGCATCGGCGAGGTTCCCAGCCTCAACGCGGGGGAGAGCCGGACCCTTTCCTGCACGGTGCCTTCGGCGGTGGCGGCGGGGCAGCTGCGGAATATCTCCTTCACGGCAAAGGGCAAGGATGCCCTCGGGGCAGACTGCACGGTGCACAGCCCCCAAAGCTACCCGGTGCTGCCCTTTGTGTCCTCGGATCAGGTGGATATTCGCCTGTCCGTGGTGCTGAGGGACCATGCACAACTGGGCGACGGCAGCTGGCAGCTTAAGGTGCTCTTTGAAATCGAGAACCGGTCCCAGGTGCCCATCACCCAGGCGGTGATTACCGAGGGGGACTACTATAAAGGCGTGGTGAACGAGTACGAGACCCTGAGCACCGGCACCACCAGCTTTGAAAAGGAGCTGGTTCTGCCGGAGGGCACGAGGAGCCTCACGTTCGTGCTCACGGCCCAGGACCCGGCCCAAACCCAGTACGCCACCGTGCCCATGAGCCTGGATCTGTCGAGCCTCATGGCGCCCCAGGCCACGGCACAGCCCCAGATTCGGCCCGGCACCACCATCGACACGACCGGCACCATCTATGATACCGAGCGCTATGCGACCCTCTTTCGCCGGGTGACGGTGGCTGCTCTCGTGCTCATGGGGCTGTTCCTGCTGCTGTCCATCCTCTTTTATGTGGCGGAGGAGAACGTTCTTGAGCAGCTCCCCGCCCTCAGGGAGGACCCGGTGAGCGGGCGGCTCGTGAAGCGGGAGGACAGGGAGGACATAGACCCCGTCCATGCCCAGTTTGGCTATACCCGGCCCATTCGCCTACGGTACGGGCAGGGGATGGAGACGGAGGAGCAGAGAGCCCCTAAACAGAACCCCGAGGGGGATACGGCGGCTTTTGGGCCAGTTCCCCAAAGGGAGGCGGAGGCCGAGGGGGACACGGCTGTCTTTGCTCCCAAAGGGGATGAAGGGACAAAGGCCTTTAGGCGGCCCCAACGCGGCGTGCTCCTTTCAAACGACGGCACCCGTGCCTTTGCGCCCGTGCATCCGCAGGAGAAGGCCCAGCCCCAGACGAACCAGCCCCGGCTGATAGAGCAGAAAAAACAGCCCCGGCTGCAAAGGGAAAACAAGCTCGAAATATTAAGATTTTAAGAAGAATTATATACTGGGCTTGGGCAGAGGCACCGGATGCAAGAGAGGATTGTTTAGGGTGGCCATCTGCCCCCAGTTTTTTTGCCCGTTCGCGCCGAGGCTCGTCCAGCTTAGGCGCAGGGTTTGTACCCCGGTCATATCTACATCGAGCTCAATGGGGCCTCTTTCCGCTTCGCTTAGGGTATGCTCTTGCAGAAGCTCCCCGTCAGCATAAATACTGAGCCTTGCCCCGGTTTGAAAGGCCGTGGGCTGCATATCTTCCGGCATCCAAAGGGTGGCGGTAAAGCGCGCGTATGCCCCGTGAAGGTCCGCCTCCACATAGCCCTGTGGGAGACTAAACGGCCCATACGCCTCCGAGGGCACGAGTGTAAGCCCCGGGGCCGGCATGAGACCGAGAGCCAAAAGGGGATGCGGATAGGAGCTTTGCACATAGGCCTCCATGTCCCTAAGAGGCTTAGAATCGAGAAAGGTCAACGCTTCGTTTAGCAGCGACAGAGCCTCAGCATAGGCTTCCCGGTCGCAAAGGGACAGGGCGTTTTGCAGCGTTTCCTCTTCATACCGGCGGCGGGTCTGCTGCTCAAGATAGGTGAGCCTTACCGATTTTGGGTCGGCTGCTTTCAGCTTGTTTATTTTCTCCAAAGCGGCGGGGAAGCTGAGCGCCATTAGCTCCTGTTCGAGCTCCCTTTGAGCCTGCTCCTGCTCCAAAAACAGGCAGTCGGCAAGGGCGGCCTGCAAGGCGGCGTCCTGTGGCTGCTGCTCCAGGGCCTCTTCCAAAATGGCACGGGCGGCGGCATAGTCCCCCGCTTCCATGCGCTCTACGCCCTGCAGTAGCGGCGTAGTTGATGGCGCTTTCGTATGAGGGGTTATGGCAAGGCAAACAGCGAAAAGGAGCATCGCGCAGGGTATCAGAAAGCGAAGCAGCCGGTTCATACATCCCCCAGGGCATAGATGCGGATGCCGTCTTGGTCATAGATACACTCTGCGTGGGCAGCGAACCAGGCCTCGTCCGGCCGGTGGTTGCTGCGCTCGGAGTTGCCGATGTATACATACTGTACGCCATACTGCCGAAACAGGTCTTCGTTCTCCCCGGGGGCATCGAGCATCATGGCCACCTGCTGGTGCCGGGCGTAGGTGTCGATGCCGTGATAGTAGAGGAACAGATCCGGCCCGCAGAGGATACTGCGGCCGGTGAGCACGGACACGGGGTTCAGGTGCCAGCTGTCGTCCGTCAGGAACAGGGCGTCGGGCTCCGTCTGCTCCTTAATAAAGGCGGCGGCGGCTAAATCCTCGTTGCCGAACATGCGATAGGAGCTCTTCATCTCCCGCAAAATGGTCAATGGCCCTGAGAGGAACAGGGAGAAGCCCAAAAGGAAGCTCAGCAAAGTGGCGGAGAGATACGCCCCGGCCCTGGGCCAGCGCTTTGTCTTAAGCAGCGGAAGGGCATGCAGTACCAGCAGCCCCACAGTAAGGAGCACGCAGCCGATGCCAAAGTAGACAGAGACCGACAGGGTCGTTTCCTCCGGGCTCGTATAGAGGCGGTAGAGTAGGTAACTTAGCGCGCAAAAGCCTAAGGCGCCGGTAAGCAGCGCTTGGGGCAGGTGAACGCCGGTAATAAGCAGCCGCAACTGGCAGTACAGGAGCAGCAGCAGGCAGAAGACCACGGTCAAAATCCCCGCCTGGGTCCAATAGATTTGGTCCATATAGCGCCCCTTAAAGCCGGAGAGAAGGAACACCGATATGCCGCAAAGCAGCACGAGGCTGATGGTATGCAGGGCGGCGGCTCGCTGGGCGTTTGTGCCGCCGATGGCTACATTTAGCCGGGAGAAGAGCAAGGTAAGGAGCTTAGCGCTCAGCACGCACAGGCAGAAGAAGCTAAGGAAGATGAGCTTGTTGTTGTCGTAGGTGTTGGGCTGGAAGATGACCAGTTCCGAGAGTAGCCAGAGCACCAGGAACCCGGCGGCCATATGCCGGTACCTGCGGCTAAGCAGCAGCAGCGCAAACGGCAGCAGCAAAAACAGCCAGCCCAGGTTTTTGACGTAGAACCAGAGAAAGCCGTCAAACTCGTTGGCCCAGTTGAAATGGAGCTGAACCATGCCGCTTTCCCCGGCCTGACGGAAGGCGAAGGCAAACAGCTGCGGGGCGGCGAGGAGGATGGCGGCAAGGCCGTAGATGGCCCAGTTGATTAGCCGCTTTTTCTCGAACCGGCGGAATACATCCATCAGGCAGTATACGCCGCTCACGATGCCCAGCGCGAGGAAGGAATGCGTGTGGATAAGGGGCAGGCCGCCCGAAAGGGGGATGAGCAGCCACAGGGCCTTACTATCCCTTTCAAAGGTGAACCGCAGCAACAGATACAGGCAGGGGAACACAAACGCCCAGCCAAAGAGGGTGGCCCGCTGGGGGATGAGCATGTCCACAATGGGGTTCACCCACCGAAGCCCGATGCGGGGCAGGTTGGTGGGGGTCACATAGAAGCCGTTGAGCAGGGCGGAAAGGTTGGTGGCAAAGCCTTCGTTGATGAGCTTTGCGACCGTGGAAGCGCCCTTTAGCCCGTCGAGGAAGTAGGCAAAGCCGAAGCCCCCGCCGATGAAGAACAGGTATACCGCAAGGAGCGTTGCCCGGGTGCCCTTGAGAATGGCTCTTGCCGTAAAGTATACCCCGAGCAGCACCAGCACATAGGCGTACAGGGCCGGGATAAGATACGCCCAGCGCAGCGGACAGCCCATCATATACAGACTCGCGCTCGGGACCTCGCACAAGAAGGGGTAGTTTACCGCATGGCCGGGGAAGATGCTGTACTCCGGCGGGAAGGTGCCCTGGGTGCCAAGGCTGGTGATAAAGCCGAGGTGCATCGCCAGGTCCCCATAGGTGGTCTGGCCCACATAGACCCCGTCCGCCTTGGGTTCAAGGATGTGGGTGGAGAAAAGACCGGCACCGATTATAAACAGGGGCAATAGCCAGAGCAGCGAGTAGAGGGTGCTTTTGTCCAGCCATAGCCTTTGCCTTGGAAAAAAGAACAGGGCGGCGGCAGTCAGGGCGGCCATCGCCAGGGCGCCCAAAACATGGCTCAGGGCGGCAAAGCGGCCCAGCAAAAAGCTAAACAGGCTCGGGCACCAGATGCTGCCAAAGAGCCCCAGCACGAGTCCCAGCCACACGCGGCGGCTGAGGGAGGAAGATACAACGGGCAGCCGCAGCCCTAAAATCAGGCCGCAGACCGCATAGAAAAGCATATATACGATGGAAAGAAGCATGACAACCTCCTAAATTACCTACCATAGTATACCGCAGGGGAAGCCTGTTGAAAAGAAAGGGCTGTTAAAAAAGTCAAATTGTCATTTCGACCGAGCAAAGCGAGTGGAGAAATCTAAGATTCACGCAAGTGTTTCTTAGATCCCTCGGCTACGCTCGGGATGACAGGACTCTTTTAACAGCCCTTTCCTGTAAACTGTCTGTGTTATTTGGTCAGGAACAGGACCCCGATGCACCCCGGCCCGCAATGGGAGGAGATGGTGCACCCGGCGGTGGTGACGATGACCTCGCCCCAGGGACCATACTTTTCTACCTCTTGCTTCATCCAGGCGATGTCCTCCTCGGGGAAGCCCGAGTGGGTGATGAAGATGCGGTCCCGAACGATGTCGGTCCTGTCGGCCAGCTGGTCGTGGATATACTGGAGGATGCATTTTTTCAGCTTCCCGAAGTATTTCTTGCCCACGACCATGCTGCCGTTTTCGGCGTTGACCACCTTGATGCTGGGCTTGATGCTCATAAGATTGGCACCCATGTGGGCAAGCGACGAGCAGCGGCCGCCGGCATGCAGAAAGTCCAGGGTATCGAGAATGAAGGTGGCGCAGTTGTTCATGGTCAGCGCGTTGATTTCATCGACGATGGTCTTCGCATCCTTGCCCTCTTTCACCCGTTCCCCCGCTTCGCAGATAAGCAGGCTGATGCCCGTGGACAGGGAACGGCTGTCGATAACATAGACCCCGGAAAGCTCCTCAGCGGCGGTGACGGCGCTTTGATGGGTGACGGAGAGGCCGGAGCCCAGGGAGAAATGAATCACTTCATAGCCCGCGTTGAGATACTCCTCGAAGGCATCCTCATATTCGCCCACGCTGACGGCGCTGGTCTTGGGCAAAGAACCGGTCTTGTGCCAGTTGTCGTAGATCATGTCGTTGGTGATGTTCACCCCGTCCAGATACTCCACGTTATTCATGGAGACATGGAGGGGAATGAGGCCCACATCGTAGCGGGCTTGCAGCATTTTGCCGATATCACAGGGACTGTCGGCGGTTATCTTTACTGGTTTTGCCATGGAAAAATCCTCCGTTTCTGGGAGTATACTACCAGATATATCGTATATCGTCAATCGGTATACCAAAAAAACACAGGATGTCTCTTGCTTTTCTCAGGCATATTTGGTAGCATGCTCCATAGTTTGTTAAGGAGCGAGGGTATGTCGTTTATTGAGCTTGGTATGCTGGCGGTGGGGCTCTCCATGGACGCCTTTGCCGTGGCGGTGTGCAAGGGACTTTCCATCGGCCGCATCAATTCTAAGCATGCGCTGCTGGTGGGGCTGTGGTTCGGGGCGTTCCAGGCGCTGATGCCGCTTATGGGCTACCTGCTCGGCAGCCGCTTTTCGGCCTATATCGCCGCCGTGGACCATTGGATTGCCTTCGTGCTGCTGGGGCTCATCGGGGCCAACATGGTCCGGGAATCCTTTGACAAGGACCCGGAGCACATAAACGCCTCGTTGGGGTTTTTCGTCATGCTGCCGCTGGCGGTAGCCACGAGCATCGATGCGCTTGCCGTGGGGGTCACCTTCGCCTTCCTGAATGTGGCCATCGGGCCGGCCGTCGTCTATATCGGCTGCACCACCTTCCTTCTTTCCGCCCTGGGCGTGAAGATTGGCAGCATCTTTGGCACCAGGTATAAGCAGACCGCCGAACTTTTGGGCGGCATCATGCTGATACTCCTCGGCATCAAGATTCTGCTGGAGCACCTGGGAATCATCGGCTTTTGACAAGCAAAAACCACCCATGGCGGGTGGTTCTTTTTTACTCTCTGTACCCAAAGTGGAGCAGGGCTTCGAGGGCGCCGCCGGCGACGGAAAGGGCCTTGTCCGAGGCGCAGCGGCAATGGTCTATCTCACAGCGGGGGTCCACGTCTCCGCTTTTCATGCCCGGGTATACGGGCGTGCCTTCGGGCAGGATGCCCCGGAGGATGCCGCCAATTTGGGCTTTGACGGGCTCATGGTCCACATAGGCCACAATATCCCCTTTTTCCACCGTATCCCCTATTTGACGACAGGGGGTGAAGATGCCTTCGCAGGGGGCTTTGATGAGTCGCTCGATGCCATAGCCGCCGATGAGGCCGGGAATGCCCGTGTTTGGGGCGGCGGCGCCTTCATAGATGACCCGGCCCAGGTAGTGGCCCCGTTGGGTCTCCACGACGGCGTGGCAGTCCACCCCTGCCATAAAGCCCGGACCGATGCCGATGACGATGGGGGCTTGGGTGATGGCGGTGCCGAGGTTCACTTTCATTAGGCGGGCGTCGATGAGCGCATCGGGGGACAGGAGGCCGAGGGCGGTGCCTGCATCGTCGGGCAGGACGGGGATGATGCCCTGCTGAAAAAGCGCCTGTACCTCCCTAACGGTATCGGCCCGCTGCGCCTTTATACCCTCCACCTGGCAGGTGCCCAGGGGGATAGCCTCGCTAAAGCACACCGTGCGGCGGATGGAGGTGGGGTGCTGTAGGTCCGTCATAGCCAGGGTAAAGCCTGAGCGGTAGAGCCTAAGCGCGATGCCGCTGGCCATATCACCGGCCCCGCGAATGAGTATCATATGGATATGCTCCGTTCTTTTTTCTAAAGTATACCCCTATGGCTGGCGTTCGTCAATGATACAGGTCGGCGGACACGTACACGAGCCCTTCGATGGAAGGATAGGTGTCCTTCCAGGCTACTTCCCGCTTTATCTTCTGCCCGTTGCTGTCGTAATAATCCTTATAGGTGACGGAGGTTTTTCCCTGCCGGGCTTTCTTTTCCTCCACCTTGGAACCGGCGGGCAGGCTCTCGTCCAGCATGGTTTTGCTGCCCTTGCCGGGAAGGGAGCCTGTCTTTTCCGACACGACCTCTATATAGGCAAAGTCCGTGGGCAGTTCGCCGTAGAGCTCTACGGTGAGGGTCTTCTTCTTCTCGTCCATCCGGGCCCGAATCAGCAGATCCCCCGCTGTGGAGTTCACAAAGGTAAAGTCCTTATAGCCGGTGGCGATGGTGGCATCCCGGCCGATGGGAACATAGTGCATGGGCCAGGAGTGGTGGTGCCGCTCCGTAATCTGCAGGTCTGCCATGAGCGCCGCATTGCACAGGGTGCTGGACACCTGGCAGACCCCGCCGCCGTACTCCTGGACATAGGTGCCGTCCCGAATGGCGGCGGCTTTGTAGTAGCCGTTTTGCTTGGTTCTATCGAGAATGGTCTTGTTCATGCTAAACTCCTCCCCGGGCTTTATCACCTGGCCGTTGATCCGCTCCACCGCCAGGGCCATGTTCTTGACCCGGTTCTTTTTTGACAGGGTGGAGCCGGAGAAGGAGGTGGTAAACTGCGATATGAGCCCGTAGCGCTGCTGCAGGTCCGCCGCCGTTATGCTGGCTTTCACCGGCTCCATGGTAAGCTCGATGACCTGCCCCGGCTCATAGGCAAGGATGGCTTGCCGCAGGGCTTGGGTATCGACCTGATACCCGTCCTGCTCGGCCTGAATGGAGAAAGCTTCGGCGCTGTCGGGCGTTGTGGTCAGGGCGGCATCCGTGCTGCTTTGACCGTAGGCAGTATTCAGCTTCTCACAGAGGGCAGAAAACACAGCCGCATCAAGGGTCCGTTTTCCATCCTTCTGCCTAAGCCCCAGGTCCCAAAGGGTATAGGTGAGCGTATCCTTGCCCGCCGTGAGCTGTACCTCCACTCTGGTGAGGCTATACGCCGTAGGGGCAGGGGAGTGGGTCGCCGCCGCCGTGGGGGCGGTGGCATCGGCTATCTTGGTGGTGGATTTACAGCCTGTGCAAAGTAGCAGCAGGATACATAGCAAAACATATTTCATGGGCTTTAGTATGTGTCGAAAAAAAGTTTTTACACCAACCATTGACAAAAGCCCCCGACTACAGTATAATCCATCAAGTACGCGGTGGTGCTGGAATTGGCAGACAGGCACGTTTGAGGTGCGTGTGCTCCGTGCGTACGAGTTCAAGTCTCGTCCACCGCACCAAGAAAAAAGCACTTTTGTCGATAGACAAAAGTGCTTTTTTCAACGAAATCCGTCCTTTCGGACGGGTGAAATCCACCTTCGGTGGGCGAAATCGCTTCGCGGTGAAATCCCGCTTCGCGGGGTGCGGGACGGATTTCATTTCACCCGAGGACGAAGTGAGAGGATTTCACCAATGGCATTGGCCGTTGATTTCACCGCGGCCGGGGCCGCGATTTCACCGTTGTTCCCTTACATTTCGTGTGATATGATGTTCATGAGGTGACTTCTATGGCTGAAAGCAAACTTGCCGCACTCTCAATGGATTTTTCCGTTAATATATTGAAACTGTGTGATACTATAAAAGGACATTATTCCCTTGTCAATCAGTTGGAACGTTCCGCCACCAGTATTGGAGCAAATATTCGTGAGGCAAACTATGCCCACAGCAGAGCGGATTTCATAGTAAAACTGCAAATTGCATTGAAAGAGTGCTATGAAACAGAATACTGGTTGGAGCTCATGCAGAAGGCAGAGCTTGCACCATCGGATACAGTATCTGGGCTCATTCATATGTGCGGCTCCCTTCGTAGAATGCTTGTTTACTCGGTAAATACAGCAAAAAAGAATCAAAGCGCCGATTGATAGCGCACAGCTTTGCAGAGGAGCGGTACATTGCACTTTTTGACTGCCGTCGCCCGGCGCTCTTTCTTGACAAAATGACGCTAAAGTGTTATATGATACTATAGGTATTAGGGAGTAGCTGGCGCAAGCGCGCAACATATTCCGTCAGTACGGGATTTTCCCCGGAATCTGTTCGAAGCAGCAAGACTTTTACCACAGCTTTGGTTGTGGTAAAAGTTTTTTTTGTTCATTTTGCAACACTACATTCGGAGGCATCTATGAGTATCTTTTCCGTATTCACATTGCTCGGCGGATTGGCGTTCTTTATCTACGGCATGAATCAAATGCCCCATAATTCTCAATATTCCCACAGGTGTTGACGGAGGAATAAGATGAAGATTCTTGCTTTAGTCCTGTTTGCTTTGATGTATGTACTTATGATCGCCAAGCCAAAATACAGGCCGATTTACGCTCTGTCTGTGGCGGCGATTTTTCTGATTTCAGGCATATTGCCCCTGAACAATCTGCTGTCAACGATCAACTGGAATGTTTTGCTGATGATAGCGGGAACAATGATTATCGTTTATTATTTCATTGATTCCCGCATGCCGAACCTTTTGGCAGACATCCTGCTGGGAAAATCTAAAAATGTTATGTGGGTAACCATACTGATGTCTCTCTTTGCCGGCGTAATCTCGGCATTCATCGACAACGTTGCCACGGTCCTGATGGTTGCTCCCGTGGGGATGGCCATTTGCAAAAAGCTAAAGATGAGCCCCGTGGGCATGATTCTTTCTATTGCAGTGTCCTCCAATCTGCAGGGCGCTGCAACGCTTGTCGGGGATACAACATCCATCATGTTAGGCGACTATGCGAACATGAACTTCATGGATTTCTTTTGGATGAACGGACGGCCCGGCATCTTCTTTGCCGTAGAACTCGGAGCGCTCGCTACCGTGCCGGTCATGATGTATTTGTTCCGCAAAGACAAGGCGCCGGTATCAGCAACAGAGAAAACTTCCGTCAGCAACTATGTTCCGACCGTAATGCTGCTTTTGATGGTTGCGGCTCTCATTACCGCTTCATTCATCCCGGATGCACCGCAGATAATCAATGGCGTTATCTGCTGTTCATTGGCAGTTGTCACGATCCTGATTGATTTCATTCAAGCCAGAGATGCACATAATGCCATCGAGGCCATACAGAATCTGGACTTTGAAACGCTGGGGCTTCTTACAGGATTGTTTGTCGTAATAGGCGGACTCACAAATGTTGGCATCATCGATGATTTTGCAAGGCTGATTGTAACATTCGGCGGCAACAACATCTTCCTGTTATACACAATCGTAGTCTGGGGATCGGTGCTTATTTCCGCCTTCGTTGATAATATCCCGTATGTGGCGACGATGCTGCCTGTTCTGACGGCTGTAACGGCAGCGCTGGGGATGGAGCCGTATCTTCTGTACTTCGGGCTGCTGTCCGGCGCTACCTTAGGCGGAAACGTCACGCCTATCGGTGCATCTGCGAATATCGCCGCAGTGGGAATGCTGAGAAAAGAAGGATATCAGGTGTCGTTTGCAGAGTTTATGCGAATCGGCCTGCCCTACACCTTAGTTGCGGTGATGACCGGGTATGTATACCTCTGGCTCATCTGGGCATAGCTGTCGGCAATCGTAAAAATAACAATCGGAGAGAGCTTTCACTCTCTCCGAATTGTATGCTTTGATGGAAGACCCGATAGTATCACCGGCTCTTTTTTTGCGTTTGTGTCTTAGCCAAGCAGCTTTTCCAGGGCGGCTATCTTGGTGCACAGGCAGAAGATTTCCATGGCTTGCTGTAAATCCTGCAGGGGCGGATAGGAGGGGGCGATACGCAGGTTGCTGTCCGCGGGGTCCTTGCCATAGGGATAGGTGGCACCGGCGTTGGTCATGACCAAGCCCGCCTCCTTGCACAGGGCGAAGATGCGCTTGGCGGTGCCGGGCATGGCATAGAAGCTGACGAAGTAGCCGCCCTTGGGACGGCGCCAGGTGGCGATGTTGAGCGGCGCAATCTCCCTGTCCAGGGCGTCTAATACGGCCTGGAACTTGGGACCTAAAACCTTGGCGTGCTCTTGCATCAGCTCCAGGGTGTGGGCTTTGTCCTTCAAATACTTCACATGCCGCAGCTGGTTCACCTTGTCGTAGCTGATGATCTGGGCGGAGAGAATCCGTTGAATGTACTGTATGTTGTCCACGCTGGCCGCCATGCAGGAGATACCGGCACCGGGGAAGGTAATCTTGCTGGTGGAGGCAAACTCATAGAACATATCCTCCGTGCCCGCCTGCGCCGCCAGCGACAGGATATCCGGGAAGGGCACATAGTCCCCGATGACCTCGTGGATGCAATACGCGTTGTCCCACATGATGGTAAAGTCCGGGGCGGCCGGTTGAAGATGGATAAACCGCTCGATGGTGTCTTTGGAATAGATGATGCCGTCGGGATTGGAATACTTGGGCACGCACCAGATACCCTTCACGGTGGGGTCCTGGACAAGCTCCTCCACCTTGTCCATGTCCGGCCCGTTCTCTGTCATGGGCACATACACAAGCTCCATGCCAAACGTGCTGCTGACGGTAAAATGCCGGTCATAGCCCGGGGCGGGGCAAAGGAACTTCACCGTATCGAGCTTTGCCCAGGGCGTGGGGGAATGGAGCAGACCGTGGGTGTAGGCCTTGCTGATTAAATCGAACATGAGCTGCAGCGAGGCGCTGCCCCCCACCATAATCTTCTCCGGCACGGTATCGAGGATGTCCGCAAACAGCGCCCGGGCGCTGGGAATGCCCATGAGCTCCCCATAGTTACGCACGTCCAGCTTTCCGTCATAGCAGTCTGAACCGGCAGACAGCGTGGTCAGCATGCCGTTGACAATGTCCAGCTGCTCAGATGAGGGCTTGCCCCGAGCCATGTTCAGGCTGAGCCCCCGGGCCTTTATCTGCTGATACTGTTCCTGCAGGGCAACTAATTCCGCTTGCTGTTGGGCTTTGGTTAGGTCGGCATAGGGTTTCATGGGGTATCCTCCTTATAAAATTGGTCAAAATGTGGATAAGTCGGAAAACTGTGGATAGTGTGGATTGTGTGGATAAGTCTTAGTTTAGGGTTACCACGGTGCCGGCACGGCCCTGCAGGGCATCCACTGCCTTTTCAAGGGAGGTGATGATGCACTTGCGGCCGGGCTTGCTCTTGGCAAACTTCACCGCCGCCTCCACCTTGGGCAGCATGGAACCGGGGGCGAACTGACCCTCGGCGGCGTACTGCTCCGCCTCTTTCACGGTCATGGCAGAAAGCTCCTGCTGGTTCGGCTTCTTATAGTTGATGGCCACGGTTTCCACCGCCGTCAGGATGACCAGGGCATCGGCATCCAAGTCCTCCGCCAGTTTTTCGCTGGCCAGGTCCTTGTCGATGACCGCCGCCGTACCCGTGAGGTTGCCATATTCATCCTCCACCACGGGGATACCGCCGCCGCCCACGGTGACCACCACGAAGCCGGCTTGCTCCAAGGCCTTTACGGCATCCAGCTCCACGATGCGGACCGGCAGGGGGGAAGCCACCACCCGGCGATAGCCTCGACCGGCGTCCTCCTTCATAACATAGCCCTTCTCTTTCGTGAGAGCCTCAGCTTCCTCCTTGGAATAGAAGGGGCCGATGGGCTTCGTGGGGTTCTGAAACTTAGGGTCGTCCTTATCCACCACCACCTGGGTCACCAGGGTGACCACGCTCTTTTGAATGCCCCGCGCACGCAGGACCTTGGAAAGCCCCTGCTGGATGTGATAGCCGATGTAGCCCTGGCTCATGGCGCCGCAAACATCGAAGGGCAGGGCGGGCGTGATGGCGTTGGCGGCCTCGTTCTGCAACACGATGCGGCCCACCTGGGGTCCGTTGCCATGGGCCACCACCACCTGATAACCGGCGGCGATGATGTCCGCAATGTAGGCGGCGGTGCTTTCTACCACCTGAAGCTGAGCTTCGGCGGTGGCGGGCTGTCCGGCTTCCTGGAGGGCGTTGCCGCCCAGGGCGATGACGATGCGTTTCATACTTCATACCCCCTGCAAAAAAGTTTTTGTGCTTACCTTAAAATCAGTATAGAGCAGAAAAAAACGCCTGTCAACGAGGAAGCTTGCTATGAGGCTGTTTTTGTGCTATGCTTTCATAAAACGGGAAAGGAGGCATCTTCTGTGAGCAAAAAGCTGCTGGTTGTTGCCATGTGGCTACTGCTGCTGGGCTGCGTGCGGCAGGATGCCTGGCTTTCCTATACCGACCCGGAGTCCCCTCGGCCAAGCGCTGCATCAGATGCCACCCCGGAGCCCACCCAGGCACCGGAGCAGCTCACCTTTGAACCGGTGATGGGGGAGAGCTGGGAAACGGATCGCAACGGCATCCCCATTTTGGATGCAGAGAATCATTATTTCACCTATTATCTCACCTTCTCCCGCATACGGGTCTATGAGCTGGATGGGTATACGTATCTGGATGGCGTGTGCACCAACGGCTTCTCCGCCACGCTGACGGGGGAAGCCTATGTGTACTTCTACGATGAGAACGAGAAGATGGTGGGCTTTGGGCGTCTGCACACCGCCGAAGGGGATTTGACACTGCCGGTGGGGGATACCCGCATCTATAGCGAAATTCTGTCGGAAGTGGACGTGCAGCAGCTGACCATGGAGATTGCCCAGACGTCGCCCTTCCATCCGGTCTGATGAACAAAGCGTAAATTCAGCCAAAAATCATTTACAGTCAGGGTTCCCTTAGGCTAAACTTAGCCTATCTTTTGCGATGCAAAGTAGAGGGATTATATGGAAACGGCACAACAGATTTGTAAGCGGCTCCACACCTATCTAAGGGAGGGAGCCTATACGGGCAGGGTGGCCTATGTGTCTGGCGACCGGCTGGATATACAGGCTTCCTTTGGGTTGGTCTGCGTCCTTCGCAGCGGCGCCCTGCTGCCCTTTTCCTGCAAGGTCAGCGGCGTGCAGTCCTTCGTGGCCCTGGGGCTCAAGGCGGGGATGGACGTGCTCCTGGACAAGGAAGGCATCGGCATTCCCGAGAAGGAGTTCACCGTGGATGTGACCCTGGCGGAGGATGTGGATTTAGCTTTGGAGAGCATGGTCAATTTGTTTATTCCGCTCGACCTGCCCATTCGGTATCGGCATCTATTGCCGGTTCTGGAGCGCCACGCTTCCAGCGAGGACCTGTCCTTGCTGGTGATTTCCCCGGATTTAGCGCCGGAGCTCAGCAACCTGCGGCGGCCCCTGGAGGATTTAAGCGCTGCTTTCTTCGATTGGAGCGAGGAGGCCGTGGCCCAGGCGGCAGGCGCCTGTTCCGGCTTTGGCGGCGGTGCCGTTCCCGCCAGCGACGCCCTGCTTTGCGGGTATATGGCCTGCTTCTCCTGCTTATCCTATGCCTTGGGACGAAAGTATACCTCCGTATTGAACCTGACCAGAATCGCTGCTTCCGCCGCCGTTGCCAACACCAACGACAGCGGCACGGTGCATTTGCTGCAAGCGGGGGAAGGACTGGTGGGGGAGGATGTGTTTAGCCTCCTTCGCTGTTTATTCTCCGATGTGCCCTACACCAGCTTGACCGCCGCCGCCACCCGCACCGCCCAGGGACCCAACGGGGTGAACCTGCTGGTGGGGGTGTGCCTGGCGCTGAACGGGCTGTATCTGAGCCATGCGGCGTAGTATCTGGCTGCTGGCGCTGCTGCTGGTGCTGGGCTGTGCGCCCATTCCTTCCGTAGAGGAGGAAACGGAGGAGGCGGCGTATACGACCTTTTCCGTGCTGTTTGGCAAGACCCCGGGGGAGGAGATGTTCTTTCCCCAATGGGAGGGGGAACATGTGAAGGTATGGGCCGCTGTCCATGCCCTGGATGAGGATGTAGCCCGAGAACTGGGAACACAGCTCGAGGAGGAATGGATGCCGGCTTTGCCCCTTATGGAGGCTGCAGCCGGGCAGAAGCTGCAGCTGCTGGTCACCTATCTGCCCTCTAAAACCTTTGGGTATACGCCCCTGCCGCCGGAGGGAGAGCCCCAAATCATCCTAAGCGCCCTGCGACCGGAGGCCATGGCCTACACCCTTTGCCATGAATACCAGCATGTGTGTGCCTGGTATGCCTGTGACGCCGGGGGCGTGACCCTTTCAGAGGCGGCGGATGAAGCCCTGTCGGCTGCCTTTTGTGAGCAGATGCTGCCGGGCAAGGGCAAAGAATTGGGCATTTTAGATGAAGAACGGGAATGTAGCGCCCGAGAGCTGTTGGCCCTCATGGGGGAAGAAGGGGTGGCGGCTGTCCACCGGGAACTGTCTCAAGGACACACGCAGGAGGACATATGGCAAGACCTTTTTGGAATAGATTAATCAGCGGCAGCCTTGCCCTGGCAGCCGTTTTGCCGCTTGCTGCCTGTCAGCAGGCAAAGCCCTCCCTATCCATAGGGGAAGCGCTGGTGATAAACGAAGTGGTCACCAGCAACCGGCAAAGCTACCGGGACCCGGTGCTGGGCAGCCCCGACTGGGTGGAGCTGAAAAACGTGTCCCAGCAGGAAATCCACCTGGGGGGACTCTATCTTTCCGATGATGAGCAGGATGCCAAGAAGGCCAGCCCCCTGCCGGAGGTGACTCTTGCCCCCGGGGAACTGCTGCTGTTGCTCGCCAACGACACCCAGCAGGAGGGGTGTCTCGGCTTTCACCTGAAAAAGAGTGGAGAGACCCTGTATCTTTTGGACACCCACATGCAGACCCTGTCCTCCCTGACGGTGCCGGAGCTGATCGGCGATGTTTCCTATGCCCGCCGGGACGACGGCACCTATGGCTATTGCGAGCTGCCCACGCCCAAGGCGGAGAACGGCTCCATTGCGGCGGAGCGCCCTGCCATCTCCTATCTGGATAAACTGAGCAACGACACCGCCTTTGACGGCACCGGCAATATGCCGCTTGTCTGCGAGGTGGTCACGGGGAATGAAGAAAGCCTTATTGCTGAGGGCTGTCCCGCCCATTCCGATTGGGTGGAGCTATATAACCCGGGAAACGAACCCATCGAGCTTAGCCGTTTCTGCCTGGGGGACAGCCAAAAGGCGTATATCCCCCTGCCGGATAGGGACCTGCAGCCGGGGGAACGGTTGATTCTTTGCTGCGGCGAGGGGGCATGCACCGCCCCGGGGCATGTGCGCTTGGACCTGGGCCTTTCCAGCCAGGGGGAGGAGCTAATACTGACGGACAGCCGGCAGGAACCCCTCTTTACGCTGACGATTCCGGCCCTGCCCAAGGATGTTTCCTACGCCGTGGACAGTCAGGGCGTTTGGACCTACTGCCTGCTGCCCACCCCCGGCATGGCTCCCGTGGACGGGGATATGACTTCATCGCTGGAACCTCAGCCAGATGACGGCACCCAGGCGTTGGTCATCAATGAAGTGTTGATTGACAACCGATACAGCATCATGGACCAGGACGGGGACCGTCCGGATTTTGTGGAGCTGTATAACCAGGGCACGGCGCCGGTGGACACCAGGGGATACTATCTAAGCGATTGTGTGGAGGACTTGGAAAAGTGGGCCTTGCCCTCCCTTACGGTGGAGCCCGGGGCATATGTGCTGGTGTTCCTCTCGGGCAAGGATAGATCGGAGGGGGAATGGCACGCCTCCTTCTCCCTCAAAGCCGGGGAGACCATGACTCTTTATAATAGCCGCACCCGCCGCTATGATTCCCTTTTGCTGCTTAAGGCGCCCCAAAATATCTCTCAGGGCAGGGACGAGGACGGCAAAGCGGTCTTCTTCGGCATGCCCACCCCAAAAAGCGCCAACAGCCATCCCTTGCCCACGGAATAAGCGGCGGCTGCAAGGAATTCCCCTTTTGGGGCATACTGAGCCCATGGACGAATTGACGGTATTTCTCGTGGGCGGGCTTTTGTATGTCTTAAGCGAAGTCTTTTGGCTGGAGAAAAGCCATTGGGCCATGGCCTTTCTGGGCGGCTTTGAATTGCTGCTGCTCAGGCGCTTCATGCTGCGCTTTTTTGCCCTGCACCCGGCGCTGGTGTGCCTTATCAGTGCGGCGCCGCTGCTTGCCATGCGGGTGATACTGGTGTATGCCACAGAGAAAACCCTGCACATCTATCGAACTCCCATCCACGCCATCTACCGGGGCATGCTCTTAGCCCCGGCTTTTTCTCTGCTCAAGTGCATGCAGACATGGTTTACAGTATAATTGACACATTTCTATCTTGTTTGCCGAGAAATTACATGGTATACTGTATGCTGGTTACAAGGGGAGGTGGCTATGCGGATATTGGGAATTGACCCGGGATACGCTCTTTTAGGGTATGGGGTCATCGATACCGACGGTCACAGCCTGAAGGCCGTGGATTATGGCGTGGTGGAAACAAAGGCCGGCAATCCCTTTCCCCAAAGGCTCCAACGCCTGTATGACGGCGTGAGCCAGCTGGTGGAGATGTATCGGCCCGACTGTGCGGTGTTTGAGGAACTGTTCTTCTATCACAACATCACCACCGCCATCTCCGTGGGCGCCGGTCGGGGCGTGGCCATTCTGGCCGCCCAGCAGAAGGGCTTGCCGCTGTATGAGTATACGCCCATGCAGATTAAGCTCTCCGTCACGGCCAACGGTCATGCGGATAAGTCCCAGGTCCAGCACATGGTCAAGCTCCTGCTGAATCTGAACGCCATCCCTAAGCCCGATGATGCGGCCGATGCCTTGGCCGCCGCCCTGTGCCACAGCTCCACGGCGCTGGTGGCAAGGGAAGAATTTCGAATCAAGTAAGGAGCAGGGGTATGTACGCATATATTCGGGGCATCGTGGCGGAAACGGCGCCCGACAGGGCGGTGCTGGAAGCCGGCGGCGTGGGATACGAGCTGTTCGTGTCCAAGAAAGCCCTGGACCGGCTGGTCATGGGGGAGGAAGCAAAGCTCTTTGCCCATCTGCACCTTGCCGAAGGGGTGCAGGCCCTGTACGGGTTTTATTCCACCGAGGAGCGGGATATGTTCCGCCGCCTCATCAGCATCAGCCGCATCGGGCCAAAGCTCGCTTTGAGCGTGCTTTCGGTCATGGATCCTTCTGACGTGGTGGCCGCCGTGATTACGGAGAACGCCGCCGCCTTTGATCAGGTCTGTGGCATGGGCCGAAAGACGGCCCAGCGGGTCATTCTGGAGCTGAAGGAGCAGGTGAAGGATGCACCTTTGCCCGCTGCCCAAAAGAACAGCGCTCTGCCCGTGGCGGAGGATATTCGGGTGGAGGCGGTCCAGGCCCTGGCGGCCTTAGGGTACGACGGGCTGACGGCTTCTCGGGCGGTGTCCGCCGTGGAGGAAGCCCGGGACGTGCAGGAGCTGATTACCAAGGCCCTGCGTCGCCTCGCAAGATAAAGGGAACAGAGAATGAAAGAGGACGATAGAATCATCACCTCCTCCATGCGGGAGGAGGATGCGGCAAATGAATACAGCCTTCGCCCCCGATTCCTGGCCGAGTACATTGGGCAAAGCCAGGTGAAGGAGCATATCTCCATCTACATTGCCGCCGCCAAGGCCAGGGGAGAGTCCTTGGATCACGCCCTGCTGTATGGACCTCCGGGCTTGGGCAAAACCACCCTGGCGGGCATCATTGCCAACGAGATGGGGGTGAACCTAAGGGTCACCAGCGGCCCCGCCATCAGCCATGCGGGGGATTTGGCGGCCATTCTCACCAACCTTGCCCCCGGGGATGTGCTGTTTATCGACGAAATCCATCGTCTCAACCCGGCGGTGGAGGAGGTCTTGTATCCGGCCATGGAGGACTATGCCCTGGATATCGTCATCGGCAAGGGGCCGGGAGCCAGGAGCATTCGCCTCGATTTGCCTCGCTTCACCCTTATCGGCGCCACCACCCGCTTGGGCATGCTCAGTTCCCCTCTGCGCGACAGGTTCGGCATCAAGGAGCAGCTGCAGCTCTATGCCCCGGAGCAGCTAAAGGAGATTATCGTTCGCAGCGCCGACATCCTTTCCATCGAGATGGAGGAGGAGGGGGCATTGGAGATTGCCTCCCGGTCCCGGGGTACGCCCCGCATTGCCAACCGCCTGCTGCGGCGGGTGCGGGACTATGCACAGGTGAAGGGCACGGGACGAATCGATTTGGATATTGCGAGGAGAGGCCTTGACATGCTGGCCATTGACGAGTTGGGCCTCGATGCGGTGGACAGGCGGATGCTTACCGCCATGATTACCATTTTCAAAGGCGGACCGGTGGGCCTGGACACCATTGCGGCCTATACCGGCGAGGATGCGGGCACCATCGAGGATGTGTATGAGCCGTATCTATTGAAGCTCGGCTTCCTTGCCAGGACCAATCGGGGGCGCATCGTGCTGCCGGATGCGTATGTGCATCTGGATTACCCGGTGCCCCAAACGCCCCCTCAGCAGATGAAATTGGAGGTATAGCATGTTCTTTCGCAAAAAGAAACAGATTCTGGATCTGACCTTTCAGGTGGAAACGCTGACGGAACAGATGGAGCAGCAGCAGACCACCATCCAAAAGCTTACCGCCCAGTTGGAGGAGTATCAGCAGCGGGAGCATTCCATCTCCCGGGCCATCACGGATGCGGCCCAAACCGCCTCCAGGATTATCGACGATGCCCAAAAGGAGTCCGACGACATCCATGATGCCGCCCAGCGGGAGTATATGGCCTCCCAGAAACAGGGGGAGGAGCTGGTGCAGACCGCCTATGAGAACGCCCGGGACATCGTGAAGGATGCGGAGCAGACCAGCCAAAAGAAGATTCAGGATACGGACCAGGCCATCAGCGCCTATGTGGAGCTGCTGAATCAGTTTAACGAGACCATGAAGGCCCAGGCCCAGCAGGCTCAGGAGCATGTGAAGAAGCTGTCGGAGTACTATGCGAGGCTCAATACCGCCCTGCCCGACCTTTTTTCGGAGGTGCCGCATCTGAATACCTGCCTGCAAAGCGCCCCGGTGGAGGAGCCTTTGCCGGACCCTGCGGGGGACCCGGGCCAGCTCATGCGAAACATCTACACCATCGAGCAGCGCAGCGTGCTCAAGGAGCAGGTGCCGGATAGAACCAGCACCCCGCCGGAGCCGGAGAAAAAGCCCGCCGGGGAGAAGCCGGAACCGGCGCCGACGGCTGCACCGGTGCCGCCCAAATTCGCCCCGGAGGACGGGGGCGTGGTGCGGGTGTCCGACATTGTGAAAGAGGACTTGGGCACCATGGACACGGAGGAGTTGATTGAAACCGTCAACGCCATCGGTAACCCAGCTTTAGGGGATATGGAGTGACGAATCGTCGCCCTGCATATATACCAAATAATCCAATCGTAGGAGGAAACAACAATGGCAAAGAAAACAGTTGAAGACATTCAGGTAAAGGGCAAGCGCGTGCTTTGCCGGGTAGACTTCAATGTGCCTCTCACCGAGGACATGAAGGTGGCCGATGACAAGCGAATCGTGGCCGCCCTGCCCACCATTCAGTATCTGCTCAATCAGGGCGCAAAGGTCATCCTCTGCTCCCATCTGGGCCGTCCCAAGGGCAAGGTGGACATGAAGTACACCCTGGCCCCCGTGGCAGAGCGGCTTTCCGAGCTGCTTCCCGGCGTGCCGGTAGAGTTTGCTTCCGACACCGTTGGCGAGAGTGCCCAAAAGTGCGTGGCCGAAATGAAGGATGGGGAGATTGTGCTCCTCGAGAACACCCGCTTCCAGAAGGAAGAGGAGGCCAACGACCCCGAGTTTGCCAAGAAGCTGGCTGACCTCGCGGACATCTTCGTGTCCGATGCCTTCGGCACCGTGCACCGTGCCCACGCCTCCACCGCCGGCGTTGCCGAGTATCTGCCCGCCGTGGCCGGCTTCCTCATCGGCAAGGAGCTGGGCATCATGGGCGAAGCCCTGGAGAACCCTCAGCGCCCCTTTGTGGCCATTCTGGGCGGCGCCAAGGTCTCCGATAAGATTGGCGTCATCAAGAACCTGCTCGATAAGTGCGACACCCTGCTCATCGGCGGCGGTATGGCCTATACCTTCTTCAAGGCCCAGGGCTATGAAATCGGCACCTCTTTGCTGGACGGCAACAGCCTGGATTTAGCTCGGGAGCTGCTCGAAGAGGCCAAGCAGAAGGGCGTGAAGCTCCTGCTGCCCGTGGACACCGTGGTGGCGACGGAGTTTGCCGCCGATGCAGAGCACAAGACCGTTCCCTCCAACGAGATTCCCGCCGGCTGGATGGGCATGGACATCGGCGAAAAGACCCGGGAGCTCTTTGCTCAGGAAATCATCGGCGCCAAGACCGTGATTTGGAACGGCCCCATGGGCGTGTTCGAGTTCCCCGAGTTTGCTAAGGGCACCTCTGCCGTGGCGGAAGCCTGCGCCCGCTGCGAAGGCACCACCATCATCGGCGGCGGCGATTCCGCTTCCGCCGTGAAGAAGCTGGGCTATGCCAAGAAGATGACCCACATCTCCACCGGCGGCGGCGCTTCTTTGGAGTTCCTGGAGGGCAAGGTCCTGCCCGGTGTGGCTGTTCTGAACGATAAATAAGGAGATGAAAACCATGAGAAAACCCATTATTGCCGGAAACTGGAAGATGAATAAGACCCCCGAGGAGGCCAAGGCTCTGGTGACGGAGCTGATTCCCCTCGTGAAGGATGCCGCCTGCGACGTGGTCATCTGCCCTCCCTTCGTGGACCTGTGCCCCGTTCATAAGCTGATTGAAGGCACCAACATCCACCTGGGCTGCCAGAACATCCACTGGGAGGAGAACGGCGCCTACACCGGCGAAATCGCCCCCAACATGCTGCTGGCCCTGGGCGTGGAGTACGCCATCATCGGCCACAGCGAGCGGCGCGCCTACTTTGGCGAAACCGACGAGGGCGTCAACAAGCGCGCTAAGGCCGCCCTGGCCCACGGCATCACCCCCATCATCTGCGTGGGTGAGACCCTGGAGCAGCGGGAAGCCGGCGTGACCGAGGACTTCGTCAGCGGCCAGACTCGGGCCGCCTTCATGGGCATTGCCCCCGAAGATGCCGTCAAGGTGGTCATCGCCTATGAGCCCATCTGGGCCATCGGCACCGGCAAGACGGCCACCAAAGAGGATGCCAACGCCACCATCGCCGTGATTCGCAAGACCATCGACGATATCTATGGCGCAGCCGTGGCCCAGCAGGTCCGCATCCAGTACGGCGGCTCCATGAAGCCCAGCAACGCTGCCGAGCTTATGAGCATGCCGGAGATTGACGGCGGCCTCATCGGCGGCGCTTCCCTGAAGGCAAACGACTTTGCACAGGTGGTCAACTACTGATGAAACCCATTACTGCATTGATTATCCTTGACGGCTTCGGCTATCGGGAGGAAAAAGACTATAACGCCATCCTCACCGATGGCGCCGTCCACTTCATGAACCTGTGGAACAACCGCCCCCATACTCTCATCGGCGCCAGCGGCCTCGATGTGGGTCTTCCGGACGGGCAGATGGGCAACAGCGAGGTGGGTCACCTGAACATCGGCGCCGGGCGCATCGTGTATCAGGAGCTGACCAGAATCACCAAGTCCATCGAGGACGGCGACTTCTTTGAGAACCCTGCCTTCCTGAAGGCGGTGGACAACTGCAAGGCCAACGACTCTGCTTTGCACCTGTTCGGCCTTTGCTCCGACGGCGGCGTTCACAGCACCCTGGGCCACCTGTATGCCCTCATTGAACTTGCCAAGCGCCAGGGCCTTGAGAAGGTGTATATCCATTGCTTCATGGACGGCCGTGACACCCCGCCCCGCAGCGGCAAAGGGTATCTGGAGGCTTTAGAAAAGAAGCTGGAGGAGATTGGCGTAGGCAAGATTGCCACCGTCATCGGCAGATACTATGTCATGGACCGGGACAACCGCTTCGAGCGGGTGGAGCAGGCTTATGCGGCTTTGACCTATGGGGAGGGCTTCACCGCCCCCACGGGCCACGATGCCATGCAGATGAGCTACGACAGGGGAGACTCCGACGAGTTTGTCAAGCCCACCGTCATCACCGAAAACGGTCAGCCGGTGGCCACCGTCAAGCCGAACGACAGCGTCATCTTCTTTAACTTCCGGCCGGATAGGGCCAGGGAGATTACCCGGGCCTATATCTTCGAGGACTTCAGGGGCTTTGAGCGCCGGTATGGGTACTTCCCCCTTACCTATGTGTCCATGACCCAGTATGATAAGACCTTCGAGGATAAGCTGTCCGTGGCCTTCAAGCCCCAGACCCTGCAGAACACCCTGGGCCAGTATCTGGCAGCCAACGGCAAGAAGCAGCTGCGCATCGCCGAAACGGAGAAGTATGCCCATGTGACCTTCTTCTTCAACGGCGGCGTGGAAGCCCCCAACCCCTTGGAGGATCGCTGCCTGATTCCTTCTCCCAAGGTGCCCACCTATGACATGCAGCCTCAGATGAGTGCATATCTTGTGGCAGAGGAAGCAGAAAAGCGCATCCTCAGCGGCGAGTATGACATGATGATTCTCAACTTCGCCAACCCCGATATGGTCGGACACACGGGCGTCATGGAAGCAGCCGTCAAGGCCATCCACGCGGTGGACGAGTGCCTCGATAAGGTGGTCAACGCCATCTTGAAGACCGGCGGCAGCTGCCTTATCACCGCTGACCACGGCAACTGCGAATATATGTGGGACTATGAGCAGAATGCTCCCTTCACCGCCCACACCACCAACCCGGTGCCGGTAGTGTATGTGGATGCCCAGAATCGCCCGGTGAAGCTTCGCCAGCAGGGCGGCCGGCTCAGCGACCTTTCCCCTACGCTGCTGCAGATGATCGGTCTGCCCCAGCCCGCAGAGATGACGGGCAAGAGCCTGATCGAAGGCTAAAACCGGGCAGAATCACCCCTTGCCAAGCGGCGAGGTAGGTGGTATAATGGCTATCGCAGTCAATTTGGGAGGAAGTTTTATGAGTCTTGCAATCGAGATCATCCTTGTTCTGGTGTCCATCGTACTGATCGTATCCGTGCTGATGCAAAAGAGCAAGTCTGCCGGTCTTGGCTCTGCCTATGGCAGTGATACCGAGTCCTTCGGCGTAAAGGGCCGGGAAGCCAAGAAGGATCTTCAGCTGAAGAAGATCACCCTTATCAGTGCTTGCGTTATCGCTGTGCTGGCACTGGTGCTTATGTGCTTGGGTTAATGTAAAAGACAAAGGGCGGCACAGCGAGCTTTCGTCTGTGCCGCTTTTTTGTGAAAGGGAAGGAAAGTGCCTGTCCATAAGGGAATAAAAGTGGCCGCCGTGAATCGGAAGGCCCGGCATGATTATTTCATTGAGGACACCTTGGAGTGCGGCATTGCCCTGACGGGGACGGAGGTAAAATCCGTTCGCAAGGGGGCGCTGAACTTGAAGGACGGTTATGCCATGGCAAAAAACGGGGAGCTGCTGCTTGTCGGGGTCCATATCAGCCCTTACGAGCAGGGGAACATCTTCAACCACGACCCCTTCCGCACCCGCAAGCTCCTCGTGCACAAGCGGGAGATTAACAAGCTCTATGGCTTGCAGCAAGCCCAGGGATACAGCCTCATTCCCCTTTCCGCTTACTTTAAGGACGGGAAGGTGAAGATTGAGCTTGCCTTGGCCAAAGGCAAAAAGCTCTATGATAAGCGGCACGATTTGGCCGAAAAGGATGCCAGCCGGGAGATTGACCGGCGCATGAAGGACTACAAAGCCTGATATACTATCCGTCATGGGGGTGAAATGGTTTCGACGGGGATAGTGAGGGCCGGATAAGCGAGCCGAAGCCCCGCGCTTCGATAAAAGCGGGAACTGTTTAAACATAACAGACAACTACAACGCAATGCCTGTCGCCGCCTAAGTGCGGTACAGCGTCCGCCCGAGAAGACCTATCGTCTCGGATTCGGGCGTCATTTAGGATAGGGAACGAACCCGGGTAAGCTTTGCCCCGGACCGGACTTTATGAAGCTACCGGACCGGCAATCCCGCCGTTGGGAGTGCCGCAAGGGGAATACTTGTACGACGGCTACGCTCGTAGAAAGTTGGGTCATCTCATCTTCGGACGGGAGTTCGACTCTCCCCACCTCCACCAGAAAAAAGCACGCTTCGGCGTGCTTTTTTCAACGAAATCCGTCCTTGCGGACGGGTGAAATCCGCTGCGCGGGTGAAATCGCCTGCGGCGGTGAAATCCCGCTTCGCGGGGTGGAGGACGGATTTCATTTCAGCGCGAGCGCAGCGAACGATTTCATCAAAGGTCTCAGCCTTTGATTTCACCTTTTGCCGCAAGGCAAAAGATTTCACTTTGTCCCGAGGGTTTGAATCCATCTGTCAAAAACGCAAATCCATCTTTTTCGTACACCATTGCCAGAATAGGATTGCTATTTTAACAGCAGCAATCCTATTGTTTTTCTGTTATCATATTAAGGTGGATTACGTTTGGAAGGGAAGCGTATGGTTTATGGTGTGATCGACACAGAGGGTAATCGTTCAATTTGAACCCCTAAACCCATTTTTATATTTGCCTCATATTGAAAGAATGCCCGTATTATGGTATTCTAGCATTAATACACGTTGTCTAGTGTGGGTGATGAAATGGAAAAGAAATCATTAGCTTCTGAGTATCCTGATCTTGCAAAAGAATGGCATCCAACCCAAAACGGAACACTAAGGCCAACTGATGTGACTGCAGGATCGCATAAAACAGTTTGGTGGATTTGCAATAAAGGTCATGAATGGATGGCCCCAATTCACAATCGCACAATAGCGGGAAGTAAATGCCCGTATTGCTCAAATCGAAAAGTGTTAAGAGGCTTTAACGATTTAGCATCAACTAATCCAATAGTCGCAAGTGACTGGAATTACGAGAAAAATAATGGTTTATTGCCTACAATGATTACTTCTGGTTCCAACAAAAAAGTATGGTGGAAATGCTCTTTGGGACATGAATGGCAAGCGGCGGTCGTTGAGCGAGCTGAGCGTGGAACAGGATGTCCTTACTGTGCAAACCAAAAAGTGTGGATAGGATTTAACGACTTGACTACAACGAATCCAAGTATCGCATCAGAATGGAATTATAATAGGAACCAAAAGCTTTTACCAACAATGGTTCCGCCAGGCTCTCAAAAAAGAGTATGGTGGAAATGCTCCTTAGGGCATGAATGGAAAGAAACGATAGTTAAGCGAACTATTAGAGGATACGGTTGTCCTGTCTGCTCGGGACATACGGTACTTGCAGGTTTTAATGACTTAGCTACAATATGCCCTGATGTTGCGGAGGAATGGCATCCAACTAAAAACGGAACACTAGATCCGACTGATGTGACTGCAGGATCGAGTAAGAAAGTTTGGTGGATATGCAGAAAAGGTCACGAATGGCAGGCAAGTATAGATAGCAGAACACTTAGAAGAGCTGGGTGTCCAATTTGTAATCAAGAACTAAAAACATCCTTTCCGGAGCAAGCAATTCTGTTCTATTGTAGAATGCTAACTTCAGCAGAGAGTAGAAATACAGATTACGGAAAAGAAATAGACATATATCTTCCAAAGTACAGAATAGGGATTGAGCATAATGGTAGATACTATCACAAAGACAAACAAGAACATGATAAGAAGAAAATAGCGTTCTTTGCTCAAAAAGGTATTCGTATTATTTCGGTTGTTGAGAGTGATAAGAATTCTGTTTCTGGTAACACGATTGAATATCGTGTATCATCAAACAAAGAATCTTTAAACTGGGCTATTGGCGCACTGCTTGAGCAAATTGGATTTGAGAAGATAGATGTGGATGTTGAAAGAGATGCATCTAGAATATACGAACAATATATTATTGCTGAAAAGGCGAATAGTTTGGTCTCAAAGTGTCCTGAAATTGCAAATGAATGGAACTATGAGAGAAATGGTCTGTTGACCCCTGAATTAGTTTCCAACTCATCAGGAAAAAAGGTGTGGTGGAAATGCGACAAAGGGCACGAATGGCAGGCAAAAGTTAGTGATCGTAGAAAAGGATACAGCTGTCCTTATTGTGCGGGTCGACTGGTTTTACAAGGATATAACGATTTGAAAACCACTCATCCAAACCTTGCTTTAGATTGGCACCCAACAAAAAACGGAGAATTGTCGCCAACTAAGGTTAGTCATGGCAGCCATCGAAGGGTTTGGTGGATATGCTCCGAGGGGCATGAGTGGAAAATGGAAATTGCAAATCGTAGTAGTGGATACGGCTGTCCATATTGTTCAGGCCAAATGGTGCTACAAGGATATAACGATTTGAAAACCACTCATCCAAACCTTGCCTTAGAATGGCACCCAACAAAAAACGGAGAATTGTCTCCAACTATGGTTAGTCGAGGCAGCACTCGAAAGGTTTGGTGGAAATGCTCCGAAGGACATGAGTGGCAAGCAACAATCGGGAGTCGTTCACAGGGTTCTGGTTGTCCATATTGTTCAGGGAATAAAGTACTGCTAGGTTTTAATGATTTGGCAACAATAAATCCTGATCTTGCTGCTGAATGGAATACCACAAGGAATGGTATGATTTTACCAACTCAAGTTACACTAAAATCTGGCAAAACAGTTTGGTGGCTGTGCAAATACGGACATGAATGGCAAGCTAAAATCTGCAATAGAGCAAATGGCTCGGGTTGCCCAGTTTGTAGAAGAAAGAAGCTGTCCTAGTAGTCTAATATTGAATGGAGATGGGCATCCTTATGGATCTTGCAACTATCGAAGCAGAAAATGAAGCGGGATTAGTTTCATTTTTTAAGCCGTTTTTCGAAAATGAAGGCAAAACACTTTCTTTCATTCAGTGGATTTACAGCTTTGATTGGAACAATCGCATTCCAAGACAAATGATTAATCAAATATACCGTTTTGTAACTCTAGCATCAAGGATTGATCAGATTTGGCCTGTACGGGATGGATTGCGAATAGTCTTTATTAAAACGTGTCTAGAGTCACTATTTCATCTGAGTTGTTTGGATAAAAAAGAGAAAAAGCAGTTCTATTCTGTATTCGCTAATTGCTTTAGTGACGAAGGGAAGAATTGTATTCTGTCTCGTTTTCGCTTATTATCATATACTGACTATATCAACGGTGTTCTATTCGATAACAGTTATAGCCTAACGATCTCTGATTATCTGGAAATCATTAAATTTGTCAGAGACAGAGTTGTCCATGATGGTGAATACTGGGAAATACAGTTATTTGCTTATGGGGATGACCCTGAAGTGAATTGGTTAACGTCATTTTCAACAACGGAGAAATTGTTAGCAAACAGAACGCTACCAAATCACGGACGTAATACAGATTACCATTTTGAAACATCTCTGTACTATGAGGATTTTAGGTTCTATTTTGTCGAGGCATGTATAAATTACGTAAAAGCGTATATTAACAGATTACCAATATGCGATAATCCAAGTTCGCTGGGGCAGTCCAATCGCTCACTTTGAACCCCCTTTTGAAAGTGAATCCCCTTCGACCATGGCTGAACCTCCCTAAAGGACAGATGCACCCCCCTCCGGGAAATTCTATCAAAACGGTCTACCTTTTCCAGAAAAAAGCACGCTTCGGCGTGCTTTATGCAATGATGTTTGCCCTGACGGGCAAATGATGCGTGCTTGGCACATGATGTTGCCTTCGGCAATGATGTGTGCCTGCGGGCACATAGGGCAACCATCGCATCATTGCGCGTAAAGCGCGCTGCATCATTTCGGCCTCAGCCGATACATCATCAGCCGCTTTTGCGGCGACATCATTATCTTATATTAGACATCTTTACTTCATCACGAAAATATATTAAAATTTTCAGTAGATTTTTACGCCTCAAGATTGTCATATTTGATGAAAGCCTTTGCAAAAGAGGAAAGAGAGACCGCTGGAAACATCTATTATGACTTTTATATAGGGAGGGACGTTGCATGTTTTATGAATATACCAGTCTTTTGCCCATGAGTCGATGGCCAGGGGCTGCGTGGATGCGCTTTATCCTGTTGGCTGGAGCATGGATTGTTTCCATTACTGTTTTTATTCCAAAGAGTAAGAAACCAAAATGGGTTGAGGTAGTTTACTGGTCAGTAATCGGTTTTTCTGCTCTGACTTTTGGAATGGATTATTTGGGGCATCCGTTAGAAAATTTGGCGGGTTTTTCCTCTTTGGAAAATGCTAACCAATACTATTGCGGCGGGACTATTGTGGAAACCGTGGAAGGGGAGAATAGCACCCTGGGTGTCATTCAAACGGAGGTTCACTACTCGTCTGGTACAGCTATAATCACAGACCTGGCGGTTTACGCCCATAGAGGCAACAGATGGTTGATGCCATCTACCACGAATAAGGCGGGGATTATAATTGCACAGGAAAAAGCAGAGAAATACACCGTGGATGTATTGAAAACCAAGAAATCATCTGACTGCTACATTGTGATTCGTGGATATGATGACTCTGCAAACATATCCTGTCCAGAGACCGATGAAATGAGAAAAAGGCTGACTGAAATAGGAGGGACATTTTGGTATGGGCGATGCGAAGGTTTCTGGCCAAACGGCATACTGCACATAGAGATTCAGGGTGAAGACGGGCTGTATCAGATGAGGCTTCAAGGGGGAGAACAGCAGTGAGAAGATGGAACATTAAAATAGCTTCAATTCTGTGCAGCATGGCGCTGCTGCTTTGTACTGGGGGTTGTCAACGCTTTTGAAAAGACGCCTATCGTAAAGCAAAGCGCTTTATAGAAACCGGGAACTACACCGTGTATCTATACAAAGATGATGAAATCCATGTGGGGAAACTGGTGGATGGCATCAGAACCTACTATGTATATCCTTTCACGGCAGCGAATGAAGAAACCATAGATACACAGGTGGAACTGACAGATGCCATGTTGGCAGACAATCAGGTTCACGAGGCGGAAGAGCTTGCTCTACACCTGTATATGCTAAAGGATTTGTTTGCTCAGGATTTTGCCGGTGGAACCATTCGCGAAATGGGAATTGGCACGTTCTACAGCCCCGATTTCTCCCTTGCTCAATTGTTGAGCAACCAGCTGCTCTCCCGAACGGAAGGCTTGGATGTGTATGTCGCCCTGGCTCCGGACGGAACCGTTTTGAACATCAATATGACCAAGATTTCGCAGGGGACCGTTCTATATGAGTTTGAGATAGCCAACGATGAAAGGCCGTCGATCAGGGATTTTCTGCCTCTGAAATAAGCATTAGCCCAGTAAAGGAGCATGGAAAAGCGAATATGTTTGACTGGCTCGTTTCCCACACAGTATTTCATTTGGTTTTGCTCGTTGCCTATGTGGCCTTACGCAGTCATACCATCCGCTGCCTAAAAGCCGCGCAGCCGGATCATCCGGTGCAAAGACGGTTCTCACTGCATCGGGACAAGGGTATGGCCGCCTTCCTCGGCGGAGCTTGGCCGGCGTTTATCCTGATCAATCGTCTGTCGTATCTCTGGATGGCTCGTGTTCTTCCCCAGGGCAGCACACAGGCCATTTCAATACAAATAGGGAGCGTATTTATCCTGTATCCCTTGCTGTATGTTATCTGGGAGCTTTGGAACATGTGCCGGTTCGGCAAGGCGTATGCCGACTATTGCACCAGTTACTCCCTACGGCAAATGAACGAAGAAGCTGCCTATAAGCCGGATAATCCGGTTCAATTCCGCAGGAAGATGATAAGCCTGCAGCGTTTTTTGCTGTGGTTGGGAATCATACTCATTGTTATATCCTTTGCGGCAGGAGCAAAGGAATATGCTTCCTTCACCCAGAGGGAAGGCATGACCAGTATTCAGGCGGTGCGCAGATGAAACAAAACAGATCTCAGACAGACAGCTTTATCGTCAGAAATCAACGCATATGGTATTGGAAGACTATGTCGGGCACATTTTTCCTTTTGACCTGCCTATGCATTGTGGCTTATCAATGGAAGATTGGCATCGCCGTATTGGGTGGCTGGATTGTCCTATGGCTGGCCGGGCGCAACATAGACTGCCCATCCAGGGGAGTGTGGATACAGGTGCGGGGCGATGACCTGACACTTTACCGGGGTAAGATTCCGGTGAACCGGGTGAGCAAAGACCAAATTGTCGCCATGAAAGTATGCCCCATCTCCACTCGCTTTGGGCAGACGGGCGGACATATCACCCTCTATGGGGAAGGCATGCAGGAACTGATCACTCTCAACGCAAACGCAGATAACATTGACCTTTTAATTGACCTGGTTGGAAGAGAAAAGATGGCGTGAAGGGGTATCGGTAACGGGAACGGAGAATGATGCAATGGTCGATAGTGAGTATATACTGTCTTTGATTGATTGGAGCAGAAGCAATTTTCAAAACTTATGCTCACTATATGGACAAAGAAAGAAATGCGACATCGGCTACAATGAACCAGATTAACAAGGACGCTGGGATAATTCTCTGATTTTTGTTCTGAATTTGTTCTAAAAACATGGCTTGAAGCGTATGCGTGTCTCGAGGAAAAAGAAAAAGCTCGAAATATCGAGCTTTTTATGGTGGACCTATCGGGACTTAAGTCAAACTTTTTCATGTAATCGCTCTGAAATCCCGGCCTTCACTTTTTCAAGGTTGCCGCAAGTGAGCAGCGGAATCAGTTGATTGATTTCCCCAACACTTTTATCCCACCACTTGAAATCCAGCATAAGCTGAATCAACTCATCATCAAAGCGTTTACGAATTTCTGTGGCGGGATTTCCTGCAACGATCGTATATGGTGATACGTCGCTTCCAACAATGCTGTTTGCGCCGATAATCGCGCCGTCGCCAATATGAACACCGGGCAAAATGACGGCATTCTGCCCGATCCACACATCGTTGCCGATGATAGTATCACCTTTGAGCGGCATGTCGGAAGCTGCCGGCGGTTTCATATCCCAGCCTTCCAGCGTATAGAACGGGAAGGTTGATACGGCATTCATCTGGTGGTTTGCGCCGTTCATTACAAACTCGACGCCAGCAGCAATCTGACAGAACTTGCCAATAATCAACTTGTCGCCGTTCCATTCATAATGATGGGTAACGTGGCTTTCAAATTCTGAATCAGCGATATAAGTAAAATCTCCAACGATGATATTGGAATTCTTAATTGTCGGCTTCACATAGATTTCTTTGTCATAGCCCGGAATGGGATGTACCGTATTGGGATTCGGTATGATACCATCTTTCACTCGTCATTCCTCCATTGTCATATATAACGTTATTATAAGGGGTAGGACGTTTTAAATCAATGACCGATCGACAGACCCTTCGGTTTGCAAATCGCGTATGGTCTCCCCGCGCAAAGCGGTTTTTTATTGGATTATGGGAATCGACACTATTGCAGATAGCAATAAAAAATTCCTTACCCGAATCACTGCCTTTTAGACAGGGGTTTGAGTAAGGAACTTGTGGTGGAGGTGGGGAGAGTCTCCTCTTGCCTGCGGGCTCGGTCAGGGTTCGGCCCTTAGGCCCCGCTGGGGCCTCATTCACTCCCTCACCCAGTTCGACTCTCCCTTTTTTATACCTGTGTGGTATGAAAAAGATGGATTTTTCGTTTTGATAGATGGATTCGAACCCTCGGGACAAAGTGAAATCTTTTGCCTTGCGGCAAAAGGTGAAATCAAAGGCTGAGACCTTTGATGAAATCGTTCGCTGCGCTCGCGATGAAATGAAATCCGTCCTCCAGATTTCACCGCCGCAGGCGATTTCACCCGCGCAGCGGATTTCACCCGTCCGCAAGGACGGATTTCGTTGAAAAAAAGCACTGCTCTTGCAGTGCTTTTTTCTGGTGGAGCATAAGGGAGTCGAACCCTTGGCCTCCACAATGCCATTGTGGCGCGCTACCAACTGCGCTAATGCCCCTCGCAACGGTGAGTATTATAACCGCATTGTTCGGATTTGTAAAGGGGTTTTTGAAAATTTTTTTGTGAGAGATTTTTGAACAAAGCGGATTCCTGTTTGCTTAATTCGGACGGTATGGTATAATCGTCCCATGAAAAAAGAACAACGAAATCAAATGGAGAATAGAATCTTTTTCAAGCAGGGCCAATCCCCCTTTGTCAGCGGACAGAAGAAGCAGCGCCCCTTTGCCTTGGATGTGTTGTTCATGGGGCTAAAGCTGCTGTTGTTTGCTATACTCGTCATGGGCTTTGGCGGCCTGGGCCTTGTGTATGGGGTGGGGAAGGCCTATGTGGATTCCACGCCGGTGATGGAGGTCTCGGCCCTGACTAAGAGCGATAGGACCAGCTATCTATACGATAAGGATGGGGTGGAGATTACCAGCCTATCCTCCATGGAGTATCGGGATTGGGCAGATTTTAACGAGATTCCCGATATGCTCAAGAATGCTTTCGTTTCCATTGAGGACGTGCGCTTTTATAAGCACCAGGGGGTGGACTTTAAGCGGCTGTTCTCTGCCGTCCTGGAGATTTTGGGCAACAGCAATTCCTCCGGCGGCAGCACCATCACCCAACAGCTGATTAAGAATAAGATTCTGGGCTCCCAGCGCACCTACAAGCGGAAGGTCCAGGAGGCGTATTTGGCTATCCAGCTGGAGAAGGTTATCGGCAAGGACCAGATTTTAGAGGCCTACTTGAACGACATCTACCTGGGTGGCTCCAACTACGGGGTGAAGGCCGCCAGCAAGGACTATTTTGGCAAGGAGCTTTCGGAGCTGAGCATTCGGGAGTGCGCGCTGCTGGCAGGACTGACCCAGAGCCCCTATTTCTATAACCCCCGGCAGAACATGTATTACCGGGCCGAGAACGCCTATGAGCGCACCAAGAACCGGACGGACACGGTGCTGGGCCGCATGTATCAGAACGGGTATATCACCAGGGACCAATATCTAACTGCCATGGAGGAGCAGGACTCCATTCTCCCCGAAAGCGAAAACGCCCGGATGTACGACATGGCCTACTTCGTGGAGTACGCCATTTCCGACGTTATCACCCATTGGATGGCCATGGACGGCGTGGCGGATACGGCGGCGAACCGAACCTATTATGAAAACAAGCTGCGGACCGGCGGGTATAAAATCTATACCACCGTGGATCCGCAGCTGCAGAACATGGTGCAGCAAACCCTCTCCACCTTTACCGGTTACCCGGAACTGGCGGATGCCAACGCCGCCACCATGACGGAGGAAATCTCCGAAACCGTTACCATACAGACCGTGGAGCCCCAGGCAGCAGCGGTGATTATTGACCAATCCACCGGCTTTCTGCGGGCGATTGTGGGCGGCAGGGATGAGCCTCTGATTCGTAAGGGTCTCAACCGCGCCACCAGCTTTACGGAGGTGGGGTCCAGCATCAAGCCCCTGGCCGTGTATGGTCCGGCGCTGGACAAGGGCCTTTCACCGGCTTCCGTAGTCATCAATGCGGAAGGCACCATCGCCGGCTGGGGCACAGAGAAAGGCTATCCCGGCGGCGGGCTGACTTCCAGCCGTACCTATGGCTTTACCACAGTGCGGACGGGGCTGGCACAAAGCCTCAATGTGGTGGCGGCCCGGGTGCTCATGGAGCATGTGGGGGTGTATACCGCTGCCCAATATATGGAGCGTTTGGGGATTCCTTCCTCTCAACTGAACCTGGACGGTCCGGGCCTTGCCCTGGGCACCTCCGGCATCACCCCCATTCAGATGTGCGCCGCCTATGCGGCCATCGCCAACAATGGGTATTACTGGGCGCCTATCTCCTTTACCCGGGTGGAGGACGAAAACGGCCGGGTGGTGCTGGATGCAGACCTGCTGCGCTCCGGCTCCCGGAAGGTGTTTGAACAGGCCAGCACCGCCTATCAGCTGGTGGACATTCTCACCGAGGCGGTGAACAGCGGCACGGGCAAGCAAGCTAAGCTCTCCGGCTTCACGGTGGCAGGGAAGACAGGCACCAACTCCAAGTACTCCAGCGTCTATTTTGCAGGCATGACCTGCGACTACACGGCGGTGGTGTATATCGGCCACGATTTGCCCAGCAACAAGCTAAAAACCGGGTCCACCGGCGGCGACTATGCGGCTGCCTTGTGGAAGGCTTTCATGGAAAAGGCCATGGAAGGCCATGAGAACCGGCCCATCATCAACGAAACCCCTGCCATGTTGGGCATGGTGGAGCGCACGGTTTGCCCCATATCCGGGAAGCTGGCCGGGGCTGCCTGTATCGAATATAAGGATAACGGAAAAAAGTTTGCGCCGGTTACGGATTGGTTCGACTATGACTCCGTTCCTTCGGAATACTGCGATATGCATGTGACCGTCAACATCTGCACCGACAGCAACTGTCGGGCCGCCGCCACCTGCGACCCCAGCACCGTAAAGCAGATGACCTATGTGCTCATTCGCCCGGATTCACCCTTCTTTGACCTTTCGGACCAGGTGCTTCAAAAGATATTTGCGGATACCTTTGTACGCACGGACAAGGCGCCCGAGGCCTATATCAACAGCCTGCCGGTGTGCAATGTGAACGATGCCATAAAGGCGGCCAGGGAGGCAAGGGATGCGCTGGTGCAGCAGGCGGAAACGTTTATCAACAGCCAGGGGGATACCCTGTCTCAGGATACGATGGATGCCTTGAACCAGGCTTTGGAACGAGCCAGAGAGGCGGCTGCGGCTGCGGACCTCGAACAGGCCACCGCCGCCTTGCGGGAGGCACTTTCTGATGCACAAAAGGGCGATACGGGGGAATAATTGTGACACTGCTGCAAACGGATTGCAGAAAAAGCGTATCTGTTCTTTCCTCTTTTTCCCTTTTCTGCTATAATTCAAGGACAAATAGTACAGGGAGGCAACACCATGGAAACGAAAATTCTTATCGCTGATGACGATCCCATCGTCCATGAGTCTTTAAAAATATATCTGGAAGCGGAAGGCTTCAAAACTGTGGACTGCTACGACGGCATCTCTGCCGTGGCTGCCGCCGACAGCACGGTGAACCTTTGCGTGCTGGACATTATGATGCCCGGCAAGTCCGGCATCGACGTATGCCGGGAGATTCGCAAGGTGAGCCAGGTGCCCATCGTCATGCTCACCGCCAAGGGCGAGGAGGTGGACAAGATTGTGGGCCTCGAGCTGGGGGCAGACGACTATATCGTAAAGCCCTTCAGCCCTCGTGAGGTGGTGGCCAGGATTAAGGCCATTCTGCGCCGGACGGAGAACCATCCCGGGGCGGAGGACTCCGGCAAGAATGTCATCCAGCAAAACGGCCTGATGATTGACCTAAACAGCTATACGGTCATGCTTCGGGGAGAGCCGGTCATCTGCACGCCCAAGGAGATTGAAATCCTGTTCTTGCTGGCTTCCAATCCCGGCCATGTGTTCACACGGGACACCCTGCTTTCCAAGGTTTGGGGCTATGACTTTGCCGGGGAGACCCGGACGGTGGATACCCATATCAAGCGCCTGCGGGCGAAGCTGGACTCCACGGGCCTCGGCTGGAGCATCAAAACCATCTATGGGGTAGGGTACAAGTTCGAACTGGAATAAGCCAAGATGAAAGGGTTGCTGTTTCGCAAAACGCTGGCGCTGTTCATCTTCGTGCTGCTGCTGGCTGAAATCGCCATTTTGGGCGCATACTCCTTTTATGGCCGCAAGACCTATATTCAGCTGGAGCTCGATTCCCTGGACTCGGTTATGAGCTCCGCCATGGACATCTATGAAGCCCGTGACGATATCTTTTCCAGCAGGGCGTCCTTTGCCCGCTCCTTGGGCTTTGTCAGCAGTACGGCAGACGTGCGGTACTACTATTTTTACTATACCCAAAACGGCATCGAAGCGGTAACCAACATCCAGGAATACAACAACGCTTACATACAAAGCGTCCAGTTTGATATCTTAGAGGGGCAGAGCGTCAAGAAAAACGACCTGCATCTGACCAAGGACAGCAACGCTATCGCCGTGGGCCAGCCCCTTAGAGGCATTGACGGGGAAATCGAAGGCGGGCTCATCTTCCTGCGAGAGATTCAGCACATCGATGCCGCCTTCTCCAAGCTGAACTCCGCCCTGCGTATCTTAGCGCTGTGCATTGTGCCGGTGCTGCTTGTGGTGGCCCTGGCCGGGGTGCGGGAGGTGAATAAGCCCATTGGGGAGATGACCAAGGTGGCTATCGAGCTTACCCGGGGAAACTATAACGTCCGGGCGGACGAGAGCGCCCACGGGGAGTTTGGCCTCTTTGCAAGGGCCATGAACCGCATGAGCGACACCATTGCCCAGACCATCTATCAGCTGGACAGCGAGAAGCGACAGCTGTGGTACATTCTTTCCAGCTTCACCGACGGCGTGGCAGCGTTGGATAATACGGGGAATCTAACCCACTACAACCCGGCACTGATGAAGATGTTCGGGGCGGTGGAGGTGAAGACACCCCATGACCTGGTGCCGGACACCCAGATTTGGGAGGCCTTTCGCCGGGTGCTGGAAACGAAGGAACCCAACACCTTGCAGTATTCCCTGCCGGGGGACAAGTTTTTATGGATTTCCATCGTGCCGGTCATGGGGGAGGATGGCAACTGCACCGGCGTGGTGGGCCTTTTCAAGGATGTAACGGAGATAGAGAACCTGGAAAAGCTGCGCCGGGATTATGTAGCCAACATCTCCCACGAGCTGCGTACACCCCTTACGGCCATTCGTGGCTTGCTGGAACCCCTTTCTGACGGCATGATAAAGGACGAGACCGTGAAGCAGCGGTACTACGGCATCATGCTCCATGAGGTGGAACGGATGAGCCGGCTGATTACGGATATGCTGCAGCTTTCCCGGCTCCAGTCCGGAACGGAATACATGGAAAAGACCGTATTCAGCGTGGCGGAGCTCATGGACGACGTGTATCAAAGCTACCGCCAGAACGCCCAGCAAAAGGGCATCCACCTGGAACTGGATATGGATCCGGAGCTGCCGGAGGTAATCTCCGATCCGGACAGAATCGAGCAGGTACTCATCATCCTTTTGGACAACGCCATGCGCTATGCCGGGGAAGGAGGCACCGTGCGTATGATTGCCCGGCAGGACAGTATGGATGTCCACGTGTCCGTGTGGGATTCCGGCTGCGGCATATCGCCGGAGGATATGGTCCATGTCTTTGAGCGCTTCTTCAAGACCGACAAATCCCGCAAGGAAGGCGGCACGGGCTTGGGTCTGTCCATTGCCAAACAGATTATGGACAAGCTGGGGGAGAGCATCAGCGTGGACAGCCAGGTGGGGGAGTGGACCAATTTCACCTTCACCATCAAAAAGTATGTGTCCAATGCCATCGCCCTTGGCCCGGTGGACCAGGAACCCTACATCTACGACCCGGTGGACGAGCAAACCGGTGGCCCCGTTTCACAGGGGAAGGAGCCGGTGGATGCGCCTTTTGAGGTGATAGAGGAGCAGAAGAAGCCGGAGAAAGCGGGCTTTGGCCGCAGGGGCGGCAAGCGAAAAGAGGGGAAATAGTCCCCCGCACAACGAAACAGTTCTCATTGAACACCTGCTGCATATTCTGGAACAAAAGAAGGTGCAGGAGGTGTTTTTCTGTGACTAAGACACACAAATCAAGGCAAAGCTCTCTGGGAAGCCATACATCCTACAGGGGCGGGTCAGTGCTGCTGGTGCTGATCTGCTGCGGCGTGGGTATTTTTCTGCTGACCACATCCTATTGGGGAGATAAGCTGGTAAACGAGTATATTGCCCCAACCTTTGCCGAGCTTTTGGGCAAGGCTACGCCGACGGCACAGGCCGTGTTTGCCCAGCCCCAGGAACTTATTTCCACGCCAGTGCCAGTGGAAAGCATCGCCTTTGAACTGCCGGAAAGCTCCTGGTACCTGCTGCAGATGGGCACATATGCGGACCCGGAACAGGCGCATCTGCAAGCCCAGCATATCCAAGCTCTGGGGGCCGGAGGATATATTTTTGAAGACAAGCAGGGCTTTTGGCGGGTGTTTGCAGCAGCCTATGCTGACCAGGACAGCCTTTTGCAGGTGCAGAAGCAGATTCAGGACAGAGGCTATGAAAACACCGCCTATTCCATCCATCCAAAGGGCGTTGCCATCACCTTAACAGGGGACAGGCAGGAGGCTCAGGCGGTGGAACAGGCCATGCAGACCATATGGAATGTGCCCGGCCTGCTGACGGATTTTAGCCTTACATATGATGGGCAAGGACTATCTGCCCTGGAAGCGGCGGAGCGCTTGAGTAAGCTCTTTATGGATATCACCGATGCCCGAAAGCTCCTGCAGCAGGAGGACAGCCAGGGTGCAGCCCGGGAGCTGGATGCATACGCCGGGACAATTTTGGACAATATATCGACATTCCTTACAAAAAGTGCTATAATGAACCAAACGGAGTGTGCAGCCGCCCTGAAGCATCTTCAAATCGACTGCATTATGGAATACGAGAAAATAGTACAGGAAATAATATAATATATAATTATGATGAAGCAAGTGATAATCTATACGGACGGCGCCTGTTCCGGCAATCCGGGACCGGGCGGCTGGGGCTGTGTGCTCATGTATGGCAACCGGCAGAAGGAATGCTCCGGCGGCCAGGACAACACCACCAACAACCGTATGGAGGTCACGGCAGCTATCGAGGCGCTAAAGCGCCTTAAGGAATCGTGCATCGTGGATTTATACACGGACAGTGCATATCTGTGTAACGCCATAGAAAAGCGTTGGCTGGATAACTGGCAGCGCAACGGCTGGCGAACCGCCAATAAAAACGCTGTGGAGAATCAGGATCTTTGGAAAGAATTGATTGAACTGTTACAGATTCATCAGGTTCGGTTTCACAAGGTCAAAGGTCATGCGGATAACGAGTTTAACAACCGCTGCGACAAACTGGCCAGAGATGCCACACAACAGATAATTTCCCAACGAAAGGCCTGAAAACGGCCTTTTTTGTTACGATTCTGTTAATAACTATTCGTTAAACTTGTCTTTAACGAATAGTTGATGTAAAATATAACCATGAGTGATTACCCCCTCCAAAAGAAAAAAGATTACACCCAGAAGCTTAGGACCATGCTGCAGGAGCTTCCGAAGTTTGCCGGGAGTTATTTTCGCGCCATGGAACCCCAGACCAGCGTGCTGACCAGATATGGGTATGCGGTGGATTTGCGGAATTTCTTTCGATTCTGCGTGGAGGAACTGCCGAACTTCCAGGGCAAGTCTCCCGCCGATCTGACCCTTGCCGACTTTGGCAGCATCACCGCCATGGATATTGAAGTCTTTTTGGAGCATGTGTCCCTGTACACGGGATCAGATCAAAGGGAACGGGAAAACAACGAACGGGCAAAAGCACGAAAATTGTCCGCTATACGGTCATTTTTTAAGTATTATCACAAGCAGCAGCTCATTGAAAACAACCCGGCCGCCCTGGTGGACACGCCCAAGCTTCATGAAAAGGCCATTATCCGCCTCGAAGCCAACGAGGTGGCGGATTTGCTGGATATTGCAGAGGGCGGCAAGGGCTTGAGCGAACGGGAAAAGCTGTATCATCAGGCTACAAAGCTGCGGGATGTGGCCATTTTAACCCTGTTTTTGGGCACCGGAATACGTATCAGCGAACTGGTGGGCATCGACATTGACGATGTGGACTTTGCTTCCGATGCCTTTTTGGTCACTCGCAAGGGCGGCAATCAGGAGGTACTTTCCTTTGGGCCGGAAGTGCGGCAGGCGTTGATTGCGTATTTAGAGAAGCGGGAAACCATGGAGACCTTGCCGGGCCACGAACAAGCCCTCTTCCTCTCCATGCAGCGCAAGCGCATCGGCGTGCGGGCGGTGGAGAATCTGGTGAAAAAATATGCCCAGGTAGCAACACCCCTGAAGAAGATTACGCCGCATAAGCTCCGCAGCACCTATGGCACCATGCTGTATCAGGAAAGCGGGGACATCTATCTGGTGGCGGATGTGCTGGGCCACAAGGATGTGAACACCACCCGCAAACATTATGCCGCCATCGAAACGGAACGACGGCGGCAGGCAGCCAAGTATATTACGCTTCGGGAGGATACCATTCCAAATCGTCCGGACCTCCCGTCGAATCCCCCTGCTCCAGATTCAAATCCATCTCCGGCTCCAGAGGTTCATCGTCCAGAATAGCGTACAGCTCTCCCCCGCCGCTGCTGTCCATTAGCATGCGGCCGATGGGAATCTCCCGATAGCTCTGGGTGATTTCCAGGCACTTGAAACAGTTATCGCACAGCTTATTGGGGTCCAGGTCGCAGCGGTCCTCCTCGCAGGCGCCGCAATCGTCGCAAACGGCCTTCAGGCCCAGCAGACAGGCTTTCATTTCTCCTCTCCCCCTCTCTGGCTTATGACGGCCTCTGCCACCTCCATAAGGGCCAGTTTGCCGTGCTCGTAGGTCAATCCCCCCTGCATATATACAGCGTACGGAGGGCGAATGGGGCCGTCGGCGCTGAGCTCTGAGGTGGCCCCCTGAATGAAGGTGCCCGCCGCCATAATCACCTTATCCGTATACCCAGGCATATCCCAGGGCTCCGGGGTCACATCGCTGTCCACCGGGGAGGCAAACTGAACCGCCTTGCAGAAGGCCACCAGCTCCTCCGGCTTCCCAAAGCGAATGGACTCCACAATATCTGACCGCTTTGCCGTTCCCTTGGGCATCACATCATAGCCCAAGGCCTCAAAGACCTGGCCAAAGAGCATGGCGGTTTTGAGGCATTGGAGCACCGTATGGGGCGCCATAAACAGACCCTGATAGAAGGGTCGGTAGGAAGCGGCATAGGAACCCACCTCTCGGCCGGAACCGGGCACCGTCAGTCGGTAGCTGATGCGCTCTATTAAATCCTTTCGCCCGGCGATGTAGCCGCCCGTAGGCGCAATGCCGCCGCCGCAGTTTTTGATAAGGGAACCCATCATCACATCTGCACCCACCGCCGTGGGCTCCTTCTCCTGCGTGAAGGCGCCATAGCAGTTGTCCACCGCAATAATCACATCGGGGCGCAGAGCTTTGACAAGTTCAAAGAGCGGCTGCATGCTGTCCACAAAAATGGCTTCCCGCCAGGCATACCCCCTTGAACGCTGGACGTATACGAGCTTTACCTCCGGATGATTGACGAGGCCTTCCCTGACGGCTTCAAAATCAAAGGGCGTCTCCCCTTCCAGCAAGTCCACCGTTTGAAAGCCGATGCCCATGCGGGAAAGAGCGTTGGGGGCGTTCCCCGTGAGACCTACAGCCGTTTCCAGGGTGTCATAGGGACGACCGCTGGCGGACAGAATCACATCTCCCGGCTCCAACAGGCCGCTAAGAGCCAGGAAGATGGCATGGGTACCGTTGGCAATCTGGGGCCGGACCAGAGCATCTTCTGCTTGCAGAGCCTGGGCAAACACCCTGTCCAGCGCATCCCGACCCAAATCATCATAGCCGTACCCTTCAGAGGGGGCAAAGTTCCGGGGAGACACGCCAACGGAGCGAAAGGCATCCAGCACCCGCTTCTGATTGGCAAGGGCAATGGCCTCCTGCCGGGAAAAAGCCGGCTGCAATTGGGCCTCCGCCTGCTGTATCAAGGAATCTATGTTGCTCATTTGTTCAAATTCTCCTTTACATAGGCGTAAATACCAAGGTACGCCTGCTCGTAATTTCCACAATCAAACCAACGGATTCGTTCATCCCGCCCAAACCAGGTCAGCTGCCGCTTGGCAAACCGCCGGGTGGCCTGCTTGATATCCAAAATCGCCCGGGTTAGGGACACTTCTTGGTCAAAATAGGCAAACAGCTGGGCATAGCCGATAGCCTGCATGGCGGGCAGCTGCCGGTCATAGCCCTTATCATAGAGGGCCTTGGCCTCCTGGATAAGTCCCTGCTGTATCATCCTGTCCACCCGCCCTTCGATGGCGGCGTATAAAAGGTCTCTGTCCATATTCAGCCCGATACGCAAGGCATCGTAACGGCTGTTGTGCTGCGCTTGCTGATAATCCGTATTGAAGGCGGAGAAGGGCTTGCCGCAAAGCAAGTACACCTCCCGGGCCCGAACCACCCGCTTTTTGTCATTTGGGTGCAGTCTCTCCCCTGCTGCCGGGTCATCTGCCGCCATGGCGGCAAAGAAAGCCTGAGGGTCACGGTCATATTCCGATTCCAGCTCAGCGCGCAACGCTGGGTCCTTCGGCAAGGCATAGCCCATGTTTTCCAGCACGGCATCGCAGTATAGACCGCTGCCGCCCACCAAAATGGGGAGTTTGTTTCGGCTGCTTATGTCGACAATGGCAGCATCGGCAGCCTTTTGGAAGGCAGAGACGGAGAAATCTCCATCGTCCGGGCTTGCAATGTCAATCAGGTGATGGGGCACTTGCCGCTGCTCCTGCTTCGTGGGCTTGGCGGAACCGATATCCATGCCTCGATATACGGCGACGGAATCGGCGGAGAGTATCTCCCCGTCAAAGGCCTTTGCCAGGCGCAGCGCCGTTTCACTCTTATGGCAGGCCGTTGGCCCGCAAATCAGCAGCAGCTTCATACGATACGCTTGAACATCTTTTCCAGCTCGTGCTTGGAAAGCCGCACCACCACCGGACGGCCGTGGGGACAGGTTAGGGGAATGCCCTTTTGCACATACAGCTGCAGAAGGCTGATAATCTCCTCTTTTTGCAGCTCCTCCCCACCCTTCACCGCATGCTTGCAGGAGGCATAGATAATCTTCTCTCGTACCAGGGCTTCCTTGGCGCCCCGTCCCGCTTCACCGATGGCGTTGATGGCTTCGTGAAGGGAATCCCCGTCAAAAACGGTGCCGTTGAGCACAGGCACGGCGGTAAGATTGATGCTTAACGTACCGGCCTGTTCAAACCGATACCCCAGCTCTTCCAGCTCGTTTTGCCATTGCAGCATCAGTTCAAACTCCCTGGGCTGCAGGGTAACCAGCTGCGGCAGCAGCAGCTCCTGGGAGGCAGCCGCCACGCCCCGGCTGGTGAACTCTTCGTATAGACGGCGTTCGTGGGCGGCATGCTGATCGATTAGATACAAATCATCCTCATGCTGAACAATCCAATAGGTCCTAAAGGCACAGCCGATGATGTTGGCGGCAAAATCGAGGGGAATCTGGTTTTGTTCCGGCTTTCGCTGGCCGATGACCGGCTCAGCAGGCCGACTGCCGGCCACGGCAAACACAGGCACCTGAGGGGTATCCGTGGCCGTTTCCTTCGCTTTGGGCGGCTCCTTAGGCGTGAAGGTGTTGTAGGAATACCCGGCGCTGCTCTCCCTGAGCACGGAGCGAGGCGGCACGGTAATTTGCTCCTTGTATGCCTGGGTATAGCTCCCCACCACGGGCTTCTTTGGCAGTTGCGTATAGGGCGTGCTGGCAGAAACCGTGGCAGAGCTGGCGGGTTTTTCTTGTGAACCAGAGTAAACAGGCTGTTCCTCCCGCTGCCGGGGCGGCGTGGGCAGATGTACGGCGGGAATCACGGGTCCCCGCAGGGCCTGGGCGCAGGCGCTGGTGATTGCATACTCCACCCGAGCCTGGTCCACAAACCGAACCTCCGTCTTTGCCGGGTGGACATTCACGTCCACCTCCTCCTTGGCGATGGTGATGTTGATAAGGGCAAAGGGGTACCGGCCCACCATCATGCGGGTGTCGTATGCCTTTTGTATGGCGGAAAACAAGCCCACGCTGCGGATATAGCGGCCGTTGACAAAGATGGTCTCCAGGGAACGGTTGGGACGGGATATCTCCTGATTGCCGATATACCCCTCCAAATGCACATACCCGTTATCAAAGGACAGCGGCAGGAGCCTGTCGGCTATCTGGGACCCGTATACAGCGAACACGGCGCTGGGCAGCTTCCCGTCGCCATAGGTCTCATACACGGTTTTGCCGCCGTTGATAAAGCGGAAGGCCACATCTGGGCGCCCGAGAATGACCCGGGCCATAAAATCGCCGATGTAGCTCGCCTCCGTCCGCTGGCCCCGCATAAACTTCAGCCGGGCCGGGACCTTAGCAAAGAGGCTGTCCACTTGAATGGTGGTGCCAAACAGACAGGAGCAGGGCTCGCTCGAAATCAGCTCCCCGTTATCAAAGACTATCTTGGTGCCATAGTCGCTGTTTGGCGTGCGGCTGGTCAAGGTCACATGGGAAACAGCCCCAATGGAGGCCAGGGCCTCTCCCCTGAACCCCAGGGTGCCGATGGCGGCTAAATCCTCCTGAGTGCTTATCTTGCTGGTGGCGTGGCGCAAAAAGGCCGTGGGACAATCCTCCGCCGCAATACCGCTGCCGTTGTCCGCCACGCGGATGGAGGCAAGGCCGCCTTCTTCAATCTCCACGGTCACCGCTGTGGCATGGGCATCGAGGGCGTTTTCCACCAATTCCTTCACTACGGAAGCCGGGCGCTCCACCACCTCACCGGCGGCGATTTGGTTGGCTAAATGGGGCGGCAAGACTTTAATCAGCATGCTTCAAGTCCCTCCAAGCATCATGGTAGGAATACAGCTTCTGCAGGGCCATCATAGGCGTCAAATTCTCCAAATCCAACCCCTTAATATCCTCCAAAACGGCCTTATCCACCGAGTTATCCCCAGCATTTTTGCTGTTATCCATGTTGTCCACATTATCCACAGAGGAGGAATCATCCCGAATCACCTGCCGTCCGGCCTCTAAATCCTGGAGGATTTCCCCGGCTCGGGCAATGACATTCTGGGGAATCCCGGCCAGCCTTGCCACCTGAACGCCGAAGCTCTTGTCGGCGCTGCCTCGGACAATCTTGTGGAGAAAGAGGATATCTTCTCCAATCTCCTTTACGGATATGCGATAGTTTTTCACGCCGCTCAGGTGTCCTTCCAGCTCGGAAAGCTGATGGTAGTGGGTGGCAAAGAGGGCTTTTGCACCGCAGGCTGCCGGATCGGCAATATCCTCCAACACCGCCCATGCGATGGAAAGACCGTCATAGGTGCTGGTGCCTCTGCCGATTTCGTCCAGAATCAAAAGACTGTTTTTGGTGGCATTATTCAGGATATTGGCCACCTCGCTCATCTCCACCATAAAGGTGCTCTGCCCGGCGGAAAGGTCGTCGCTGGCGCCGATGCGGGTGAAGATACGGTCCACCAGGCAAATGCTGGCTTCGTCTGCCGGCACAAAGCACCCTATGTGGGCCATAATGGTGATGAGGGCCGTCATACGCATATAGGTGCTCTTGCCCGCCATGTTGGGTCCGGTGATAATCAGCAGCCGGTTGTCTTTTCTGTCAAGCAGCACATCGTTGGGGATAAACCCATCTTTCAGGCTCCCTTCCACAATGGGATGACGGCCGTTTTGTATGCAGATAACCCCATCATCCGTCATCTTAGGGCAGACATAGCGGTTGGTCATGGCCACCTGGGCAAAGCTCGCCAGCACATCCAACTGGGCTAGCAGCGCGGCATTCTGCTCCAAGCGAGGCGTTTCACAGAGGAGGGACTCCCGCAGCTTAGTATACAGCTCCGCTTCCAGCCGAATCAGCCTATCGTTGGCGGTCAGGATGTTGTTTTCAATCTCCTTCAGCTCCGGGGTGATGTAGCGTTCGGCACCGGTCAGGGTTTGCTTGCGCTGATAATAGAAGGGTACCTGGTCCACATAGGACTTGGTCACCTCCAAGTAGTAGCCGAACACCTTGTTAAAGCCAATCCGCAGATTCTTAATTCCGGTGTTCTCCCGCTCCCGGGTCAACACATCATCCAGCCATTTCTTGGCGCCGCCGGAGATATCCCTGAGCTCGTCCACCTCCTGGTTAAAGCCGGTACGAATGACACCGCCTTCCTTCAAATTGGGGGCAGGGTCATCGGCAATGGCCTGATCGATGGCCGTCGCAGTATCCTCCATAGGGTCCAAAGCCTCGGCAATACGCATTAGTTCCGGGCTGCTGCAGTCCCCCAAAAGGGCTTTGATGGGGGCAATCTGCCGCAGGGACCGGGACAGGGCAATGCAGTCCCTCGGGTTGATGGTGCCGTAGGCAATCTTGGAGCACAGGCGGTGGATGTCGTAGATATTATCCAGATGCTCCTGCAGCCGGGTGCGAAGCCGAGGGGAATCAAACAATTCCTGTACGGCCTGCTGCCGCGCTTCAATGTCCGCAATATTTTGCAGGGGGCAGTCAATCCAGCTTTTGAGCATCCGCTGCCCCATGGAGGTCTTCGTCTTATTCAACAGGTAGACCAGGGTGTTTTTCCCTTCCGTCCCGGTACGAATACCGGACACCAGCTCGAGGTTCCGCCGGGTGTTGGCATCTATCTGCATATAGTCCGTGGGCACCACCATGCCCAGCTTCTGTATATGGGTGAGGCCGTTCTTCTGGGTATCCTGCAGATACTGGAGCAAAGCCCCGGCGGCAGAGATAACCAGAGGCTTTCCGGCGCAGCCAAAGCCGTCCAGCGCCGCCACGGCGAAGTGCTTTTTTAGCACCTCCTCCCCTCGCCCCGGGGTGAAGATGCTGTCCGGCTGCTTCTCTAAATAGCACAAACTCTGCAGTTTCTTTTTGATATACGCCTGCCCAAACACGGCCTCGTTGGCGATGCACTCCGTGGGTCCTATGCGAACAATCTCGTTGACAAGCTGGTCATCTGCCTCCAAAGGCGTGATTTCTCCGGCCATAAACTCGCCGGTGGACACATCCGCATAGGCATAGCCATAGCCGGTTTTGCCCATATAGATGCTGAGCAGGAAGTTGTTCTTCCCGGCATCCAGCAGCTTTTCCTCAATGACGGTGCCGGGAGTAATCACCCGAATCACCGCCCGGTCTACGAGTCCCTTGGCGGTGGCCGGGTCCTCCATCTGCTCGCAGATGGCTACCTTCTTGCCCTTGGAAATCAGGCGCTGCACATAGGTGTCCACGCTGTGATAGGGCACGCCGCACATGGGCGCTCTTTCCTGCAGACCGCAATCCCGGCCCGTCAGGGTAAGCTCCATGAGCTTGCTGCCCTCTATGGCATCCTCAAAAAACATTTCGTAGAAATCGCCCAGGCGGTAGAACAGGAAGCAATCGGGATACTGCTCCTTCATCTTCAAGTAGTGCCGCATCATGGGGGAAAGTCCATCCACTATCTTCATGTTCGTTCTCTTTCTGTTTACTCCATTTGTCCTAATAGGGAGTTTTTGGCCGTGTCCGTTACGGTCACGGTCTGATAGGTGCCCAGCAGGCCCTTATCCCCGGGAAAATACACCATTTTGAAGGTACCCAGCTTGCCAAAGAGCAGGGTTTGCTCCCGCTGGTCAAAGCCCTCCACCAGAACCTCTCCCCTGTGGCCGAGATACTTTTGATTGTTTTCTCTTGTCTTGCGCGTCTGCAGGTCGTTGAGCCGCTGGAGCCGCTCCTTCTTCACCGCCTCCGGAATCTGGTCCGGCATGTCGGCAGCCCGGGTCCCCTTCCTGGGGGAATATTTGAAGGTGAACGCAGCGGAAAACCCAACCTGGTCCATCAATGACAGGGTGTCCAGGAAATCCTGTTCCGTTTCCCCGGGAAAACCGACGATAACATCGGTGGTCAATTCAATATCCGGCACCACGGTTCTGAGCTTATCCACGAGCTGCAGATACTTTTCCCGGGAATAGTTTCGGTTCATCCGCCGCAGAATCTCTGTGCTCCCGGACTGCATCGGCAGGTGCATGTGGTGACAAACCTTGCTGTTCTGGGCGATGGCTTCCATAAGCCGGGGACTTAAATCCTTGGGATGGGAGGACATATACCGGATGCGCCGGATGCCGTCCACGCCGTTCACAGCCTTCAATAAATCCGCAAAGTCCACATCCATCCCCTTGCCGTAGGAGTTCACATTCTGCCCCAGCAGGGTGACTTCGCTGATGCCGCTGCTGGCAAGGGAGCGCACCTCCTCCACCACATCCACTAACGCACGGGACCGCTCCCTGCCCCGGACATACGGCACGATGCAATAGGTGCAGAAGTTGTCGCAGCCGAAGGTGATATTCACAAAGGCGGAATATTGGCTGTCCCGCTGAGCAGGCAGATCCTCTGCGATGGCGAAACCCTCCTCCTCGGTCGCCGTGACCCTTTCGCCGGACAAGGCGCATTGTATGATTTCCGGCAGCCGCCACAGCACATTGGTGCCGAATACGAAGTTTACGAAGGGGAACCGGTTCATAACCTTTTTGGCCGTGTCCGGCTGCTGCATCATACAGCCGCAGATGCCGATGATCAGGTCTTCCTCCCCATCCTTGCGTTCCTTCAGGGCGCCGATGTTAGCCAGCAGCCGCTTTTCCGCGTGGTCCCGAACGCAGCAGGTGTTAAATAGAATCACCTTGGCTTCTTCCTTGCTGGCGGCAGGCAGATAGCCCATCTGTTCGAGCAGCCCAGCAATGGTTTGAGAGTCTCGGACGTTCATCTGGCAGCCATAGGTCTCGATATAGTAGGTGGGGCTACGGGAGCTGATTTGCTCCTTTACCTGCCGAGAGATGGCCTGTTGGCGCTGCAACCGTTCCGGTTCGATTTGCTTTGCTATCATGTACACATAAATCTCCAAAATAATTGACTGTATTATATCGCAAAATGCGAATATGGACAACAGATTTTTTCTGCGCCTTGTGTTTTTTTGCTGCCGATGGTACTATAGGAGAGTGAAAAACAAGGAGGGTTCGTCCATGTATATACAAGAGCTGGCCTATGTAGCCAACAGCAACGGCAACAAAATTAATCTCCTTCCCAAGATGGCCAACCGCCACGGCCTCATCACCGGCGCCACCGGCACGGGCAAGACCGTCACCATGAAGGTGCTGGCGGAGGCCTTTTCCCACATGGGTGTGCCCGTCTTTTTGGCGGATGTAAAGGGCGACGTTTCCGGCCTTGCCGAGCCCGGCGCAGACAACGAAGGCATGCAAAAGCGCATCGACCGCTTTGACATTCGTGCAGACTGGAAGTATATGGGCTTCCCCGTGGCCTTTTGGGACATCTTCGGCGAAACGGGCATCCCCGTGCGAATCAAGGTTTCCGACATGGGACCCATGATGCTCTCACGACTGTTGGGATTGTCCGAAGTGCAGACGGGAGTGCTGCATATCGTCTTTAGGGTGGCGGACGACAACGGCCTCGAGCTCATTGATTTAAAGGATTTGCGGGCCATGCTGAGCTATGTTTCCGACAATCGGAGCGAGCTTACCACCACCTATGGCAATGTGACCCCGCAGAGCATCGGCGCCATTCAACGGGCATTGCTGCGCCTTGAAGATGAAGGCGGGGATATCTTCTTCGGGGAACCCTCCATCTCCATTCGGGACTTGATGCGCCTGGACGAGAACGGCCGGGGGTATCTCAATATTCTCGACAGCACCAAGCTGATTCAAAGTCCGCTGATTTACAGTACGTTTTTGATTTGGCTGGTTTCGGAGCTGTTTGAACGCTTGCCCGAAGTGGGCGACCCGGAAAAACCCAAGGCCGTGTTCTTCTTTGATGAAGCCCATCTGCTGTTCCAGGATGCCCCCAAGGCTTTTTTGGATAAGATTGTGCAGCTGGTGAAGCTGATTCGCTCCAAGGGCGTGGGCATCTATTTTGTGAGCCAAAGCCCGGCGGACATTCCTAATCAGGTCCTTGCTCAGCTGAGCAATCGCATACAGCATGGCTTACGAGCCTATACCCCCACGGAATTGAAGGCGGTGAAGACGGCGGCAGCCTCCTTCCGCCCCAACCCCAACCTCGATGCAGAGGCGGAGATTCTGACCCTCGGTACCGGGGAAGCCCTTGTCTCCTTCCTCGATGTGAAGGGCATTCCCTCCATGGTGGAGCGGGCCAACATCCTGCCGCCGCAAAGTCTCATGGCTCCTGCCCAGGAGTCCACACGGCAGCGGATTCTCGCCGGGGATATGCTGTATACCGAGTATAAGGAGGCACAGGACCGGTATTCTGCCTATGAAAAGCTGAAGGAGGAGCAGGAACGGGCGGCGGCTCAGCTGGAAAAGGAGCAGCAAGCGGAGCAGGCGGCAAAGGAAAAAGCCGCCAAGGCCAAGGAAAAGGAGCAGGCAAAGAAGAAGACCACCGCCAAAAGGAAGGATAGCGCCACGGTGAAGGCCGCCAAGAAGGTTGCCAGGACCACCACCAACACGGTTTTGAATACCGCCGGTAGAAAACTCGGCAAGGCTATCGCCCGGGGATTGTTCGGCAACTGGCTGTAATGGAAGATTTCGAAAAAAAGCTATTGACATTTTGTACGCAATGATGTATATTTGTCCAGTCGCAAAAAGTTGCGTGGCGCTTTACGGGGTGTAGCGCAGTCCGGTAGCGCACGTGCTTTGGGAGCATGGGGCCGGAGGTTCGAATCCTCTCACCCCGACCAGGTGTGGCCCCGTGGTCAAGCGGTTAAGACATCGCCCTTTCACGGCGGTAACAGGAGTTCGAT
>JAFSPW010000048.1 GCA_017451295.1 Clostridia bacterium | reverse complement strand
CGGGAGGCCATGACGCCGGGGATGCCGCAGCCGGTGCCCACCAGCATGGGGATGAAGCTCTTGCCGGAGAGGCCGAAGCGGCGGAAGATACGGTCCATGATGAAGGCGATACGGGCCATGTAGCCGCAGTCCTCCAACAGGCACAGCATGAGGAACAGGACCAGCATCTGGGGCACGAAACCGAGCACGGCGCCCACACCGGCGAGGATACCGTCAGAGATGAGGCCCACCAGCCAGGGCGCTGCACCCCAGCCCTCCAGGATGGCCCGGGAGCCGTCGGTGAGCCAGGCGCCGCCCAGTACATCGTTGGCCCAGTCGGTCAGGAAAGTGCCGATGGAGATACCGCCGTCCGCCACGGACTTGCCCATAGACAGGGCGTAGACCAGATACATGACCGCGGCGAAGATGGGCAGGGCCAGCCAACGGTTGGTGACGATGCGGTCGATTTTATCGGACACGGACATGTGCCCGGCGGACTTCTTGTGATAGGCGGACTTGAGCACCGTGGCGATGTACACATACCGCTCGTTGGTGATGATGCTCTCGGCATCGTCGTCCAGCTCCTTCTCGGCAGCTTCGATGTCCTTCTGCACGTGGTTCAAGGTCTCCTGGGGCACCTTCAGCTGCTCCAAGACCTTGCTGTCCCGCTCGAAAACCTTGATGGCGTACCAGCGCTGCTGCTCCTCGGGCATGTTGTGGACGATGGCCTCCTCGATGTGCGCGAGGGCGTGCTCCACGGGACCGGAGAAGGTGTGCTGAGGGATGGTCTTCCCGTTCTGGGCAGCCTCCACGGCGGCCTTGGCGGCCTCCTGGATGCCGGTGCCTTTGAGGGCGGAAATCTCCACCACCTGGCAGCCCAGCTGACGGGCCAGCTCGCGGGTGTCGATTCTATCCCCGTTCTTCTTCACCACGTCCATCATGTTGATGGCGATGACCACGGGGATGCCCAGCTCCACCAGCTGCGTGGTCAAATACAGGTTCCGCTCCAGGTTGGTGCCGTCCACGATGTTGAGAATGGCGTTGGGCCGCTCCTCAATCAGGTAGTTACGGGCAACCACCTCCTCCAAGGTGTAGGGGGACAGGGAGTAGATGCCGGGCAGGTCGGTGATGGTGACACCATCAAAGCCCTTGATTCTGCCCTCCTTCTTCTCCACCGTGACACCGGGCCAGTTGCCCACAAACTGGGCTGACCCTGTCAGGGCGTTAAACAGTGTGGTTTTGCCGCTGTTGGGGTTTCCCGCCAGGGCAATGCGAATATCCATACGATTGCTTCCTCCTCGCTTCTGTTAGCTCAAACTAACCAATTCTGTAAAAAAATTATTCCACTTCGATCATCTCGGCATCGGCCTTGCGAAGGCTCAACTCATAGCCCCGCACGTTGACCTCCACCGGGTCGCCCAGAGGGGCCAGCTTACGGACGAAAACCTCCGTGCCCCGGGTGATGCCCATGTCCATGATGCGCCGCTTCACAGCGCCTTCCCCGTGGAGCCGTACCACCTTGACGGTGTCCCCCACCTTCACATCCCTAAGTGTTTTCATGTTCTCCTCCTTTGCCTTACCATTTATACCATTATCTTCTGCGCCATCTTCTCGTCGATGGCCAGCCGGCTTTCCTTCACCTTCACAATCACATTTCCCCCGATGCGGGAGATGATGGTGACAGTGGCACCGGCTACAAAGCCCAAATCCTCCAGGTGCCGCCGTACCTCCGGCGTGCCGCCAATGTGGCGAACCATATTGCTCTCCCCCACGGGAGCCAAGAGCAAGGGCATCATAGAGGCCTCCTTCCCGCGGCAGTTAGATGCCGCTAACCGATACCCTATTATAGTTTGCCATGCCTAACTTGTCAATAGCCTTTTGACGGCCTTTCGACATTCTTTGAGGATGCACCAGGCCCTTTTTGGGAGGGGCAAGCCCCTCCCCTGCGGGTATCGGGGGAAAGGTTTGGGGTTGGCGAGCTCTGCCTCACCTTCCACCTCATCCGTCGCCTACGGCGCCAGCTTCCCCTCAAGGGGAAGCCTTTCTCCCCCGCCGGGGGAAGAACAGCCCCCTTCCGTCATTTTGCCCAGAGGGCAAAATGCCACCTCCCCTGCTGCACCCAAGGCAAGCTGCCTCCCCTTCCGTCATTTTTGCCAAGGCAAAAATGCCACCTCCCCTGCTGCGCGCAAGGAGAGGGGCCGCCCCTTCCGTCATTTTGCCCAGAGGGCAAAAT
>JAFSPW010000047.1 GCA_017451295.1 Clostridia bacterium | reverse complement strand
CCCCTCACACGGGGGCCGTAGACCTACGACGGCCGTCAAAGGACCTTACTAAGGAAGTCGATGGTCCGCTGCTCCTTGGGATGATCCAGCAGCTCGGCGGGGGCACCCTGCTCCACGATGATGCCATCGGCCATGAACAGGATTCGGTCGGCGACCTCCCGGGCAAAGCCCATCTCGTGGGTGACGATGACGGTGGTCATGCCCGCCTGCACCAGGTTCCGGATGACGGAGAGCACCTCGCCCACCATCTCCGGGTCCAGGGCGGAGGTAGGCTCGTCAAAGAGCATCACATCCGGCTCCATGGCCAGGGCCCGAACGATGGCCAGCCGCTGCTTCTGCCCGCCGGAGAGCTTGCGGGGGTACTCGTCCTTCTTTTCCAGCAGCCCCACCCGAGAAAGGAGGGCTTCGGCCATCTGGTCCGCCTCCTGCTGGGTCTTCTTCTTCAGCAGCACCGGGGCCATGGTGATGTTCTGCTTCACGGTCATATGGGGGAAGACGTTAAAGTGCTGGAACACCATGCCCATCTTCTGGCGATAGGCGTCCACATTGGTGCCCTTGGCGCTGATCTTGCTGCCCTCGAAGATGACATCCCCCTTCTCCGGCGTTTCCAGCAGGTTCAAGCACCGCAAAAAGGTGCTCTTGCCGCCGCCGGAGGGGCCGATGATGGCGATAGCCTCCCCCTGGTGGACCTGGACGGAGACCCCCCTTAGCACGTGCTCCGTGCCAAAGCTCTTCTCCAGCCCGATGGTTTCAATCAAAACTCTGTCAGTCACTTTGCTTGAGCCTCCTTTCATAGGCGTTCACCAGCTTGCTCAGGGTGAAGGTGAGCACAAAGTACAGAATGCCCACGATGACCAGGCTTTCAAAGGCCAGGTAGGTACTGCCCTTGACCACCAGGTAGGAGGTCATCAAATCCCCTACGAAGAAGGTGGAGGCCAGGGAGGTCTCCTTGATGATGGTGACAAACTCGTTGCCCAGGGCCGGCAGGATGTTCTTGATGGCCTGGGGCAGAATCACCTTCGTCATGGTCTGGGTCTTGTTAAGACCGAGGCTTCGGGCCGCTTCGCTCTGGCCCTTGTCCACGGCCTGGATGCCGGAACGAATGACCTCGGACACATAGGCGGCGCTGTTGATGACCAGGGCCACGGAGATGCTGGCAAAGGTGCTCATGCCCAGGGCGGGGACGAGCAGCGGCACGATGAAGTAGCCGATGTACAGCTGCAGCAGCAGCGGCGTGCCCCGAATGAACTCCACAAAGGCGGTGACGATGCCCCTTAGGATTTTGAACCGGGACATCTTCATGATGGCCAGCAGAGCCCCGAAGATGGCGCCGAAGAACACCGTGATGGCGGACAGGGCCAGGGTGATGCTGACGCCCTTGATGAGAAACACGTCCCAATACTTGGACATGATCTTGATGATGTTTTGTATGACAGATGCAAATGTCATGCTATACTCCCGCTAAACGGGGCGCAGCTGCGCCCCGTCGTGATTGGTTTTGCTGTTGTTATTCGCTGATGGCGTTGCCTTCGTCGTCATAGCTGACGTCGGCGGCGGTGGGAATGCCGGAGAGGGTCTTGGCATCCTCGTACCAGCCGTCATAGTAACCCGCTTCCATGGCCTTAGCCAGGGCGGCGTTCACCTTTTCCAGCAGTTCCGTGCTCTGCTGGTTCAGCAGAATCACGTTGTTCTTATAGAGGGGGTCCACCTCAAACTGGAAGCCCGTGAAGGCTAAATCCGGATTGTTGGCGATGATGGCTTCCCCGTTGCCCTGGGCCACGGCCAGAGCGTCAATCTTCCCGGTCTGCAGGGCCAGGACCGCATCGTCGATGGACTTATAGACCACCAGCTCCGCCCCCTGGGAGACAAGCTCGTCGGTAACCAGCTGCTTTTGCAGGGAACCGTCCTGCGCGCCCACCTTCAAGCCCGCAAAGCCGGCGGCTTCTTGGATGGTGTTTTCCTTATCCTTGGTGGTGATGACGGTCTGCTCGGTCTCGTTCTCGCCGGCGATATAGTAGTCGGAAATCAGGAAGTTTTCCGCCCGCTCCGCCGTCCAGGAGAAGCCGGAGATGCCCAAATCCACGCTGCCCAGCTGGACCGCCGTCATGCAGGCATCAAAGCTCATGGGCTTGATCTCCAGGTTCATGCCCAGCTCCTCGGCCAGGAAGTTAGCCAAAGTTACATCAAAGCCCACATACTGCTCCTGGCCGGACTTGCTGGTATCCACGAACTCCATGGGCGCAAAGTCCGGAGACATGGCCACGGTCAGAGTCTGCTTCTCGGCTTCCTTCTTGCCGCAGGCGACAAGGCTCAGCACCATCAGGGCCGCCAGAAGAATAACAATCGCTTTTTTCATGATAATTTGCTCCTTCATTTTTTGCTGAGCCGTAGTATACACGCATCGTTATTCTTTGTCAATGCATTTTTATAAATTAATTTCAAAATTTTCACCGCTTTCCCGGCACTTCCGGGGATGTATAAATGGGGTCTTCCTCACCTTCCACCTCATCCGTCGCCTGCGGTGCCAGCTTCCCGGACGCTTTCAGACGTCCCCACCTCATCCGTCACGGCTTCGCCGCGCCACCTTCCCCTTAAGGGGAAGGCTTTTGGAAACGGATTCTTGCCTCCACCGTTTCCCCCTTTTTGTCATCCCGACCGAGCGAAGCGAGCGGAGGGATCTGGGAACGGCGCCTCTTGCCCAAGAGATTTCTCCGCTCGGTCGCTTTGGCTCCCTCGGTCGAAATGACATAAGAGCGTTCTTGCCTCCACCGTTTGGCTATGCCAAATGGGGGAGGTGGCATTTTTGCCTTGGCAAAAATGACGGAAGGGGTCAGTTCTTCCCTCAGTGGGCAGCGATGCGAGCGCCCGCAGTGCGGGATGCAGCGAGTTGAGCTGCGACCGAAACAACGAGCAGGAGGAGCGATTAGCGACGCTCTGCGACTATGTTTCGGGCTGGATGGAGGATGTCGCCGGCAGGCGACAGGTGAGGGAGAATGCAGCT
>JAFSPW010000046.1 GCA_017451295.1 Clostridia bacterium | reverse complement strand
CCTCGCCGAAGAACACCAACAGCTTCTTCAATTCCTTCTTGCGCGTCTTTGCGATGTCGGCGCGCAGCAGCAGCTCCATGGTGGTTTTCAAAATGCGGTTCAAATACGAATCTACGGAAAACTCGTCATAGGAGCAGACAAGCTGCTGCTTGTGGATGCTCTGCGTTTTGATGGATTCCGAAATGTCGATCCGCCCGCGCACGGTGGAAAGCGCTTCGGTCTGCTCGATATATTCCCGCCCGAGGCCGCGTTTGAGCTGCCCGGAGACGCCTTTACAAAGGATCGCCGCACACAGCTCCGCCACGTTATGGAATTCCTCTGTCGCAATGCTCTTGTAGCCCTGCTCCCGAAGGACCTGAAAGGCATACGCAAGCATGTGATAGATGTTTTGTATCGGGATCACTTGATCGCGCTCCTGAGGTTGTTCGTCCAATCCTTGACCTTGGTCGGCTCGTCGAACCAGTACTCCTTCAGCAGCGGAACCAGCTCAAACTCCACGATATTGGAAAGCGTCTGCTCGTCCGCTTCCTTCAGGTTGCAGAAATAGCTGTGACCGATGCAGAAGCCCTCGCCGAGCGATTCGTCTGCTGCGATCACATTGTTTAGATTCTCGACGCACTGGATCAGCCGGTCGAAGCGTTCGCTGTGCAAGCCCATGCGGTAGGCACGGAAACCGTCGGTTTCAAAGCCCGGCTTCATCTCAAAGAACGCGAACCGGCGGCGCAGCGCATAGTCGAGCATGGCAAGGCTGCGGTCGGCGGTGTTCATCATGCCGATGATATAGACATTCGCCGGAACAGAGAATTTCTCGTTCGCATACAGCAGGCGCAGTTCAATGTTGCGCTTATCGCTTTCGATCAGCATGAACAGCTCGCCGAAGATCTTACTGAGGTTGCCGCGGTTGATCTCGTCGATGATGAAGAAATACTCGTTGTCGCTGTCCTCCTCTGCCTTTTTGCAGAAGGTATAGAACGCGCCGTGCTTGAGCTCGAAGCCCTTCTCGGACGGACGGAAACCCATAATGAAATCTTCATAGGAATAGCTTTGATGGAATTGCACCATCATCACCCGTTCTATGTCCTTCTCACCCATCATGGAGTAGGCCAGCCGCTTTGCCGCATACGTTTTGCCTACGCCCGGTGCACCCTGCAAGATGACATTCTTTTTGGTGCGAATCAAGGAAACAAGGGTTTCATAGCTGGCTTCGTCCATATAAACATCTTCCAGAAAGTCTTCGGCGGTATATGGAGGTTTCCTGTTGATTATACCCGGATCAATAGACGGCTCGGGGTTTTCCGGTCTGTCTTCAATAATTCTCGCCGTTATTCCTTCTACGAAACCCGTATATTTTGTAACATCCGTGAGAGTTTTCATGGCAAAGGCACTTTCATTTTTCCAGTGTCCTTTGTCCGTCCAGTTAACACGGCGAAAGTGAGGATACTCGCCTGCATCTTCATCATATAGGCACTCAGATTCTACGGTCCCCATACCGAGGATATCTTTCCTTCCCCTCTTGACAAGGACTATGTCTCCGGGTTGAATCTCGTTATAGAATTGCCATAGTGTAAGTGCATCATTGGAATGGGAAGATTCCGAACCAAACACCTCGCTCATTTTTTGCGCTATCTCGGCTTTGGAACCATAACCATGTAGATCGCCCATTTCATTCCATCCGAGCGCCATGATACCATCCCGGTAGAATTGCTCCCACATCTCAGCGCCTCTGCCCGGTGCATACAGCCAATAATGGGTTTCTCTTTCATCAATATCGCCTCCGGGTTGCGGCGTTGGGGGTTCCCCTCCACTTTGATTGACTTCTTCAGAGTATCTCCACGCTTCTTGACTCAAGTCCTGTAGCGACTTAAACGCGCTTTCGCTGCTTTCCAAAAAAGACTTTACCTTTTCTGTCACTTCAAGATAAAGCTGAGCATTCAAGCTTCCTCCGATATCGGGAAGGGATGCAACGAAATCGGAAGGCATCTTTCCAGATTGGTAAATGTACCAGATATTGCGCCTATCAAGGTTCAGATATGTGTTTGGAGCAATCCAATATAATCCCATCGTCAGTTTGCTGTTTCCGACACCGGGCAGTTTAATTGCTTGATCAAAGTATTTGCAAAGGCGATCTCGTCCGCCTCCATCATGAGAGTACGCCAGGGCAGCGTCAAACAGTTCCCATAGAATATCTATGTCATTATCGCCGCGGTCACCGATGAAACTGTAAAATGTGGCATTCATAGGAAATAGGACCGGAATGCTATCAAACCGCGTAGGAACCTCCGCCTTGACATCAAGCAATTCAGCAAAAGCCCGAACAATTTTAATCCGGTTGGAATCCTTCATCCTGGATTTGTTGAACAAGCCGAAAACGGTAAAAGGATCCAAATCATATATTTGGTTATCTTTATCCAGCGTAGGCAGCTTAAGCCCTATGCGATCAAAGATCTGCTTAACCTTAGCAATCAGCTCCTGCCGATTATCTTTGTACTGCAAGAGCTTGTCCGCAAACTCCTGATAAAAATCCACCCAAGCAAAAACGCCTTGTTTGTCCATTTGATTTCCTGCCTTTCTCAAATAGCCTGATAATAAAAGTATACCGTTCCACGCCCGATATCACAAGTCCGTTTATGGGACAGATGAAGTCTACTTCACTCCCCCATCCCGGCCTGCTGCTGGGCGACGGTGAGGGCGTAGTCGAAGGGGGCGGTGGCAAGCGGGGGGTAGTCCCCCTCGGCATAGCGCCAGAAGTAGGCGGGGGTGTCCTGCATGTCGGTGCGGGTCCACATGAAGCAGCGGTTCCAGGCGTAGTAGTTGATGGTGTCAAAGTGATACCAGCCGGTGCCCAGGTTCACCAGCATCCAATAGTGGCGGGTGGCACCCCCCAGGCGGGTGACGCTGACAAAGGGGATGTTCAGTTCCTCCAGCAGCGCCCGGGCATAGGCATAGTAGGTGAAGCAGTCGCCTCGCCCCGTGTTCATGCCCCGCAGGGCTTCCTTGCGCCAGTCGGTCTTGTCCGAGGAACCGGCATAGCGCATGTGGCCCTGGATATGGTCGAAGACGGCCCTTAGCTTCTGGGCAGGCACCATGTCCTCTGTGGTGATTTGGGCAAGAATCTCCCGGGCCCGGGTGCGAACCTGCTCCTTTGTCACGGTGGGCTGGATGAGGGTATAGGTCACGGTCTTTTGAGAAAGGTTCCCGCTGCTGTCCTTGGCGGAGAAGGTGACGGCGTAGGCGCCGGTCTGCGTGAGAATCACCCGGCTGTCCACCTCCACGGGCACGGGGCCCTCCAAAGCATCCTCCGCCCGCACCTCCTGCAGGTAGGCGATGGGCTCATTCACATAGGCAAGCTTGTCCGTGACCCCATAGAGCACCGGCGGCTCCGTGTCCGGCAGGAGGGTGAGCGGCAGCACCGCCAGGGCTTCGTTCCCCCACAGGTCCGTCGCCCGGACGGAGAAGGTCTGCTCCCCCGCCGCCTGCCATTCCGGCTCGTCCACATAGGCAAGGTAGACCCCGCTCTCGTCCCCCACGGTAACCAGCTCCTCCACGGGCTGGGGGTGATTCAAATAGAAGGGCCCGGGCTGCAGCGCAAGGCTCGGGGCGGCGGTGTCCCGTTGGTCGCTGATAAGGGCCTGGGCAAGAACCTCGGTCCGGTTCCCCCCGGCATCGGTTATCGCCACCACCACAGCTTGCAGCTGCTGCTCGTCCACTCGGGGCGGCTGCACAAAGGCGAAGGTCAGGGCGGTTTCGTCCCGTATGTCCGTCAAAAACGCCTCCGGGGCCGGGTCATCCCCCGGTGTAAAGGCCAGGAGCTTGCCCTGGGCCGTGGGGGCAACGGTGTCCGCCACCACCAGCGCGGAGGGGTACACAAGCCCGTTTTCGGCGCAGCGAAGCTCCACGGGGTAGACCCCCGGGGTGTGGAGCATGGCCTCGCTAAGAACGGTCGTCAGCTCCCCGTGGAACCCCTCCCGGCAGAAGGCGGCCGCGGTGGGGACGGGGCTCCCCGCCTCCAGCGTCACCGCCTCCACCGTAGCCACGGTCACCGCCCGGGCGGTGACCTCTGTACGGTTGCCGCTTTCGTCCCGGAGGCGAAGACGGATTTCCTGCTCCCCGGGCTGGGAAAAATCATATGTTTCGGCAAAGGAGACCCCCACCCGCTGCGCATCCACAAGGTCCGCAATAAAGGCCTCCGGCCCGGGGGTCTGGCCGCAGGGCACGGTGACCGTCAGCCCCTTTGCCCGGGGGGGCGTGGTGTCCCGCACGAGCAGCAGGCAGGGCAGCCGCCGCTTCCCCGCCACGAGGGTGACAAGATGCAGCCCCTTCTCCCGGCAGGTCTCCCCCGCCTCATAGCTTACGCCCTCTGCGGGAAAAAACGCCGTGGCCGGGGGCAAGGGTGCGCCCAGTTCCGCCACTGCCCAAGGGGTGACCCAATGGTATAGGCCGATGAAAAGCCCCAGGGCAAAGGCCAGCGCCGCCAAAAGGGCGCAGCCAACCAGCCGCCCCCGTGTGAAGCCGGCTTTTATGGCGCTGATAAAGTATCCCCCCGAAGTTTTCATGGGGGTATCATAGCATATTGTGGGGAAAATGGAAAGGGCGACCGGCGAGGTCGGTTGACAAAGGGGAACGGGCCGCCAAAAGTCCTTCCCCCAGCGGGGGAAGGTGGCTGAGCGCAGCGAAGTCGGTTGAGGGAGAAAGCTGCATTCTCCCTCACCTGTCGCCTGCCGGCGACATCCTCCATCCAGCCCGAAACATAGTCGCAGAGCGTCGCTAATCGCTCCTCCTGCTCGTTGTTTCGGTCGCAGCTCAACTCGCTGCATCCCGCACTGCGGGCGCT
>JAFSPW010000045.1 GCA_017451295.1 Clostridia bacterium | reverse complement strand
TTGGGCGGCACCTTCTGTGCCGGTTCTGCTTCGTCAAATCTTGATTGACGGTCCCCAGTCAATCTGCGATTCTCCTCATGGAACCAACGCAGAATTTGCTCGCCGACTGCACATGTTTTAGACGCGGATTAGTATAAGGAGCCAGTTATGAAAAAGAAAACCCCCACCGTCCACAAAAAGAGACCAGCGCCCATTTGGCTCATACGCCTTAGGGAGGGGCTTAGGGAGCTGAAGATAGCGAATTTTGCCGCCCCGTCCCAAAGCTTCGACGCCGGGAGCACCATTGTCAACGCCCTGGTGGGCTATTCCCGGGAGGTGTCCGATATCATTCGTCGGGGAAACCATTGACAATTTGGGAAAACGTCGTATAATTCCTACTCAAAACCAAAGGAGGTAACCCAAATGTTCAAAGACAAAGCGGGGAATTTCTCCCCGGCAAAATTGATTCTCACCCTGGTGGCGCTGGTGGTGGCCCTAATTGCCGTGGGTTCCTGCTTCGTGGTGGTTCCGGCTGGTCATACCGGCGTGGTCCTCACCTTCGGCAAGGTGGGGGATACCGTGCTTCAGGAAGGGCTTCACTTTAAGACCCCCTTCATCCAGAGCGTGGCCGTGGTGGACAACCGCATCGTGAAGCTCGATGTGAACACGGAGGCCTTCAGCAAGGACCTGCAGACCATCACCACCGTGGTGGCGGTCAACTACCATGTGGGCAAGGACAGCAGCCAGACCCTCTATAAGAACGTGGGCATGGGCTTTGAGGAGGTCCTCATCACCCCCGCCGTCAACGAGGTCCTAAAGGCCGTCACCGCCAAGTATACCGCCGTGGAGCTGGTCAGCAGCCGGGCGGAGGTCAGCATGCTCCTGGACGATGGCCTGAACGAGAAGCTCAACAGCTATGGCATCTTCATCAACGAGCTGAACATCATCAACTGGGACTTCTCCGAGGAGTATATCAACGCCGTGGAGGCCAAGCAGGTGGCGGAGCAGAACCTGATTAAGACCCGCACCGAGCAGGAGCAGGCCCTGGTCATCGCCAACACGGAGGCCCAGAAGCGGGTCATCGCCGCCGAGGCGGAGGCCAACGAAATCAAGGTCCTGGCAGAGGCCAACGCCGAGAGCAACCGTATCCTCACCGAGTCCATCACGGAGCTGCTCATCAAGTACCAGTCCGTCTCCAAGTGGGACGGCAAGCTCCCCACCGTCATGTCCGGTGCGGACAACAACCTCATCAGCATCCCCCTGCCCACATCAGAGCAGTCTGCTGAATAATCGTCAATGCACAAATACAGCGCCGCCCGTTTGGGCGGCGCTGTTCAGCTTGTAAAAAAGGCTCTTTCAACGGATTTTGTTCCTGCACCTTACAGCCATTGCCGCCCGGTACGCCCCAGGGCGTATAGGCAATGGGTGCAAACCCCTGCCGCGGCAGGAAAACCAGTCTGTTAAAAAACGAAGCTTTTTGACAGACTGAACCGCGCCGCCCTCTCGGGCGGCGCTGCTGCGTTTACTTGTAAAGTTAGTCGATGGCGATGGTCCGCTTCTCTTCCAGCTTCTTCGTATCCTCCTTGGGGAAGCTGAGGGTCAGCACACCGGCCTCATACTTGCCCTTCACATCCTCGGCCTTCACATCGCCGATGTAGAAGGTGCGGCTGCAGGAGCCGGAGTACCGTTCCTGGCGCAGAACCTTCTTGCCCTGGTGCTCCTCCTTGTTCAGGCTCTTCTGGGCGCTGACGGTCAGATACCCTTCCTTCAGGTCCACCTTGATGTCTTCCTTCTGGAAGCCGGGCAGTTCAATGTCCATCTCATATCCGCTCTGGGTCTCGTGAACATCCGTCTTCATCAGGTTCTTGGCGTGCTTCCCATACAGTTCCCTATCAGCATTGAACCAATCCCGATCAAAGCTGGTGTTCCAAAGATCATCAAACAAGTTTTCACCGAAAATACTGGGCAACATAGCTAACACTTCCTTTCCATTTTTCCATGTACCCCTGGGGGCTTTCCTTTCTTATCCTGCCCCCTTCGTTTCCTTACAATGCATAGTATACTCACAAAATTAGCACTGTCAATGGGAGAGTGCTAATCGTCACATTTGAATTGAAATTGACAAATTTGCGTCAAAATTTTTATCCCACAGGGTGGAAAAAGGGCTTCGCCCGTGCTATACTGGCCCTATAAAAAGCAAAGGAGATATTCTATAATGGCAGCATCCAAGAAAAAGACCATAGCAAGCGAATTCAAAGAATTCATCGCCCGTGGCAACGTCATGGACATGGCCGTGGGCGTCATCATGGGCGGCGCCTTCGGTAAGATTGTCAGCTCCCTGGTGAACGATGTGTTCATGCCCCTGATCGGCAAGCTCTTTGGCGGTGTGGACTTCACCACGCTGAAGGTCGTTTTGACCCCCGCTTCCGAGGGGGTGGAGGAAGTGGCCCTTACCTATGGCAACTTCATCCAGAATGTGGTGGACTTTATCCTTATCTCCCTCGTGGTGTTCCTGCTGGTCAAGGGCATCAACGCCCTGCGCCGCAAGAAGGAGGAAGAGCCCGCTCCTGCCCCCGCTCCCGCAGAGCCCTCCGAGGAAGTCAAGCTCCTCACCGAGATTCGGGACGCCCTCAAGAAATAAGCAGCCATACAAAAAGGACTGGTCATATAGGCCAGTCCTTTTTTGTATTCGCAGTTACCGTTTCTTTCTCAGCAGCAGCACCCCAATGGCCGCTGTTAACCCCACCGCCAGGCTGACAAACACGCCCAGCACAACGGTGACTCCGCTTCCTCCCACAGGGGCGGGGGAGGGGGCAGCCGTCGGCTCAGCCGTGGCTGTCGCCGTGGGCACGGGCGTGTCCGTCGGCGCCGCCGTGGGGGCCGGGGTATCCGTCGGCGCCGGGGTAGGCTCCGCTGTGGGCTCTGCCGTGGGCTCCGGGGTGGCCGTCATCTCCGGTGTGGGGGTGGGAGCCGGAGCCACATAGTCGGAGATACACTCCGCCGGAATGTTCTCCAGGAAGTCCTTCTTCTGCACATCCTCTCCCACGGTGGTGAAGTACAGGCCATACTTGCGGCAGTCGTATTTGTTGGACTTCAACTGGTTCAGCCAATCCCCCCGCTGGGACTTGTGATAGGTATATGCCTCCTGGGCCAGCTCAAAGGCGGTCTTGCCTCCAAAGGCAGTCAGGGGCGAGTCAAAGTCCATGACGATTTGATTCTGGTCGTACAGGTGCACATACACCTTCTTCACCTGCCAGGTGCCGTATGCCTGGGCAGACTCCGGGAACTTGCTCCCATCGGCCGCCGCCTCACAGGCCTCCCGGCAGTTCCGGCTCACCAGCACGTGGCCCGGGTTCCCGTACTCCCCGTCGATGTCATGGGTAATCACCACCTCCGGCTGAAACCGCCGAATCTCCCGGGTGATGCGCTCCTCAAACCGATACCGATTCTTCTCTAAATCCTTCTCAGGGATGTGGAAGATGACCGGCAGGGTCCTCTGTCCGCTGTGCCAGAGACCATTGAGAGCCTCGCTGTGCCGGTTCTCCTCCGGCACATAGCAGTACACCACCTGCACCCGCAGCCCACGCTCCCCGGCATAGGTGGGGATGATGCCGCCCATCATCACCAGCTCGTCGTCGGAATGGGCCACCACCAGCATGATGTCGCACTTCTTTGGCGCCTCCTCCCACAGGTGGATGTTCTCCGGCAGGTTTTCCTTGCTGTATACGTGCCACTCCGTGAGCCTGGACAGGTCCCCGTCATTCCCCGAAATCACCTCCATGGACACGCCGAAGGCGCCTTCGGGCACTTCCAGATACCCTCTGTCACCCTCCCGGTATCGGATGCTGGTGCTGATGGCCAGGCGGTTTTCGTCATAGAAGGTGTAGCGGCACTCCTCCGGGGGCACCATCCACTCCCAGTAGACGATATCCACCCCCACATCCGCCGTCCAGTAGATGGCTCCCGCATCCCCGTTTTTTAGATCCACTCCCGTCTTATAGTTGTTGTCGCTCAGGCGGCTGGGATAGCGGCAGAAGTTGTCCCAGTCCAGGGTGCACTTCCCGTTCAGAATCCCGTTGGAGGCGGCTTGCGCTGCTTTTATAGGCAACAGCAGAAAGATGAGGGCCAAAAGAAGGGCCAACGCACGATTTTTCATACACAGTTTCCTTATATATGTTGTTGGCCTTACCATAGCACGCTTGTCCGGTTTTCGTCAAGAACCGCCGTTTTGGTTGCAATGGTTTTCTCACCGTGGTATACTGCAAGGAAATACAATTGGGAGTATGTGCCATGAAACGCATGTTACTATATTTGCTCATCCTTGTGCTGCTGGTGCCGGGCACAGCCCTGGCCGAGACCCCTCCCCCCCAAAAGGGCATTGAGGTGACGGACCTTTCCATAGAGGAAGGGGTCATCATCAACATCCGCCTGAAGGCCACCAACTGCACCATGGCCGGGTATTACTTCGGCGTCATCGACAAGGAGCCCGCCCCAGACAACTATGACTGGGTGCCCACCGAGGATTTGGTCCTACGTATGACCAAGTGGCCCGGTACCTACTACTTCTGGGCCCGGGACACGGAGGGCAACGCCTATGGCCCCACCAAGGTAGAGCTGCCGGAGGATGCCTATCATGTCAACCTGCTGCATAAAAACCAGGACTATCCCAAGAAAAAGCTCAGCGAGTATCTGCCCGAAGCCCAGAACACCACCGTGGAGGAGGTCAACGCTCAAATCGCCCAAAGCATGGCCAAGGCCGGTGCCTTCACCCGGGAGGGGGTGGTGGTGGGCATCATGTCCCAAATCTCCATCTTCCAGGGCTACGGGGTCCAGATTCCCTTCTTCCACTTCGGCTATTGGCCCTTCAAGGAGAACAACTGGTATCTCAACCCGGACTGGGGCTATGTCTATAAGGGCAATCAGCACGATCAGGATGTGTACTACGGCCGCATCAGCGCCGATGTGGAGGCTGGCACCAACTGCTCCGGCCTCATCCACTATGCCTATCGGCTGGCGGGCATCAACACCGTCTATACCAATTCCGAGGGGAACGCCGGGGGCCTGCTGGGCAAGGACAGCAAGCGCCAGAGCCCCTATGCGGGCTTAGCCGGAGATGTGATGACCTCCCGCACGGACCACGAGATGCTCATCATCGACAAGTATGACGACGATAAGGATGGCCAAAGCGACGGCTATATCGTGGCCGAGTCCGCCGTGGACACCGGCGGCATCGGCTATAAGAAGCACGATTTTAAGACCTATTCCCGCTTCTGCGACGTGTGGAACATGGACGGCGCCTTCTATAACACCGCCGCCCCCAACAGCCGGCTGAAGTTCTGGAACAGCTACCATGCCCCCAAGGACACCTGGCCCGACTTCTTCCGGGAGGCCGTCATGGCCTACAGCCGCTATCAGGTGGTATACATCGATGCCTATGGGGAGAACGAAACCTTCACCGTGGGCATCGACGAAACCATCACACCCCCTGCCGTGCGGAACAACTTGGAGGCCAAGAAGGGCTATTGGTCCCAGGACTTAACCAACGTCCCCATTCGGGGGAACTATGTGATTGAGGCCGTATACACAGAGGAGGACGGGGGCCTCTCCTGGCTGGAGGAGCAGTCCCGCACCCCGGAGCCCACCTTCACCCCGGCGCCCACGGCCACCCCGGAACCTACCCGTGACCCGGCTGACATCCGCCCGGAAGTGGAGGTTTTCACCCCGGCCCCCACGCAAGCCCCCACGGCTGCACCCGTATCCACCCCCACGGCGGAACCGCTCCCGCCCCAAAGCAGCACCCGGGGGGCACAGATGCTCATCATCGCCGCCGGTGTTCTGGTCATCCTTGGGGGTGCCGCCGCCGCAATCCTGGTGCTGCGCCGAGGCAGAAGTAAGCCCTAAATCACGTTCAAAAGCTCGTTCTTCGGAACGGGCTTCTATTTTTTAAAGGTATTGACAAATATATCGGACAGCGATATACTCTAACCACGATATAACGACAGACGATATAACGGCGACCGATAAAGGAGGCGAAGGTATGAACCCACAGGCGGCATTGACGGAGGCGGTGTACTACATCCTGCTGTCCCTGGTGACGCCCCGGCACGGGTACGGCATCATGCAGGAGGCGGAGCGCATGAGCGACGGCCGGGTGAAGCTGGCGGCGGGGACGCTGTACGGGGCCATCAACGTGCTCCTGGACAAGGGCTGGATCCGGGGCGTGCCCGGGGCTGAGGATAGCCGCCGCAAGGAGTATGTGCTGACGGACAAGGGAAGGGAAGCCCTGACGTGGGAACTGGACCGGCTTAAAGAGCTGGTGAAGAACGGAGAAAACGTGCTGGGAGGCGAAGCGTGATGGAGGATAAGAGGAAAGAGCTTCATGAGAAGCCGGAGCAGCCTGTAGATAAGAAGAAGACCGATTCGGGCATGATCCTGGGTTTATGCCTCGGCCTGGCCGTGGGCGCAGGCATCGGCGCGCTCACCAAGAACCTGGGGCTGTGGATGCCCATTGGCATGGGTCTCGGCATGGTCGTGGGCATGGCTTTCGACGGCGAGAAGAAAAAGAAGAACGAACGGGACGACGGCGACGATCAGCCGCGAGCATAAAGCAGGGAGGGAGCATGAGCATGAAAAGGGTATTCAAATGGTTTTGGGTGTGGGAATTCGAAAAGGAGGACATGTGGCTCAATAGCATGGCGGCCGACGGCTGGACGCTGTGCCGGATAGGCTGGTGCACCTATTGGTTCGAGAAGACGGACCCTAGCGCCTACGAGGTGCGGCTGGAGTGCCGCAAGCCGGACGAGGCCTATATCTCCTTCGTGAAGGATACCGGCGCAGAGTACATCGGCCACATGATGCAGTGGCTCTACTTCCGCCGCAAAAGCGAGCTGGGGCATTTCGAGCTGAACAGCGATCTGGACTCCCGCATCGAACAGCTCAACAACATGGGCCGCATCCTGCTGCCCATCGGCATCCTCAACCTGGGCATCGGGCTTATGAACCTGCGCTACAATGGCCTGGGCGGTATCAACCTCATTTGCGCCGGGGTTCTTGCCTACGCCTACGGCCGCATCCAGGGCAAGAGGGACGAGCTGCAGCGGGAGCGCCGGCTACACGAATAGAGGAAGGATTGGAAGCATCTGTGCCTTTTCTTTGTAAATAAATGGCACCCAAAAGAAACGCAAATGGGAAGTATGGCTTCGTGCTGCACTTCCCATTATTCTTCTTAAGCTTCTCTTTTTTGCGCCGCTTTTATTCTCTTCACCGAAGAGAAAAAAGCGGCAAAACAAAGCTTTACAAATCCCCCCCGTTCATGTATACTATCGCCAAACGAGGATCGGGACAGGTAGCGCTGGCAACCCCCTTTTAGCGAGCCGCAGTCGGTGCAAGGCGGCAGGGAATCCAGGCAGCAAGATCACCCGGGAGTGGGAGCGTGAAATAGAGTAGCGCCCTCCGGCCGCCCACCGTTATGGGGGCACAGAGAGGCAGGCCTTGGCCTGCAATTCGGGTGGTACCGCGGAAATCTTCGCCCCGTAACGGGGGCGATTTTTTTATTTCAGATAAGCATGGAGGAAACTATGTACGACAAAGTATCGACGGACATGAAGTTTGTGGACAGGGAACAGGAAGTCCTGTCCTTCTGGAAGGAGAACCACGTGTTCGAAAAGAGCGTGGCCCTTCGCAAGGGCGCCCCGGCCTATACGGTTTTTGACGGCCCCCCCACGGCTAACGGCAAGCCCCATATCGGCCATGTGCTCACCCGCAGCATCAAGGACATCATTCCCCGCTATCGGACCATGAAGGGCTATGATGTGCTTAGAAAAGCGGGCTGGGACACCCATGGTCTGCCCGTGGAGCTGGAAGTGGAAAAGCAGCTGGGCCTGGATGGCAAGGAACAGATTGAGCAGTACGGGGTGGAGCCCTTCATCCAGGGCTGCAAGGAGTCCGTGTGGAAGTATAAGTCCGAGTGGGAGCAGATGTCCGACAAGGTGGGCTACTGGATGGACATGGACGATCCCTATGTAACCTATCACGACAACTATATCGAGTCCGAATGGTGGGCCGTAAAGCAGATTTTCGAAAAGGGCCTCCTCTATAAGGGCCACAAAATCGTGCCCTATTGCCCCCGCTGCGGCACCGCCCTCTCTTCCCACGAGGTGGCCCAGGGCTATAAGGATGTGAAGGAGACCTCCGCCATTGCCAAGTTCTATCTCAGCGACGGCAGCGGCGTGGCCATTCTGGCCTGGACCACCACCCCCTGGACCCTGCCCAGCAACGTGGCCCTGTGTGTCAACGAGAATGTGACCTATGTGAAAGCCCGCCGGGAGGACGGCACCTACATCCTGGCCGAAGCCCTGGTAAAGAACGTGCTGGGGGAGGAAGCAGAGGTGCTGGAAAGCTTCCCCGGTTCCGCTTTGGTGGGTTTGGAGTATGAGCCCCTCTTTGATATGCGCTCCCTCTTTAACGGCAAGAAGGGCTATCGGGTGGTGGCCGATAACTACGTTTCCTTGGACGAGGGCACCGGTGTCGTTCACATCGCCCCCGCCTTTGGTGAGGACGACAACCGGGTGGGTAAGGCCTATGAGCTGCCGTTCTTGCAGCTTGTGAACACCAGCGGCCACCTGTGCGGCGGCACCCCCTTTGACGGCCTGTTCGTCAAGGAGGCGGACAAGCCCGTGCTGGAAGCTTTGAAGGCAAGCAACAAGCTCTTTGCCGCCCTGCCCTTCGAGCACAGCTATCCCTTCTGCTGGCGCTGCGATACGCCTCTTATCTACTATGCCCGGGAGGAATGGTTCATCCGCATGACGGCGGTGAAGGACAAGCTGGTCAAATTCACCAAGAGCGTCAACTGGATTCCCGAAACCATCCGGGACGGCCGCATGGGCAACTTCGTGGAGAACGTCATCGACTGGGCCGTCACCCGGGAACGGTACTGGGGCACGCCCTTCCCCGTGTGGGTCTGCCCGGATTGCGGCAAGGTCCATGTCATCGGCAGCAAGGCGGAGCTAAAGTCCATGAGCCCCGATTGCCCGGAGGACATCGAACTGCACAAACCCTTCATCGACGCCGTCACCGTGACCTGCCCCCAGTGCGGCGGCAGCATGAAGCGGGAAAGCGTGGTCATGGACTGCTGGTTCGACTCCGGTTCCATGCCCTTTGCCCAGTGGCACTATCCCTTTGAGAATAAGGAGCTGTTCGAGCGCCGGTATCCGGCCGACTTCATCTCCGAAGCCATCGACCAGACCCGGGGTTGGTTCTATACGCTGCTGGCCATCGCCACCCTGCTCTTTGACGAAGCACCCTTCAAAAACTGCGTGGTCCTGGGCCTTGTGTGCGATAAGGACGGCAAGAAGATGAGCAAGCACCTGGGCAACGTGGTGGACCCCTTCGAGGTCCTGCAAAAGCAGGGAGCCGATGCCGTCCGCTGGTACTTCTATACCGGCTCCAGCCCCTGGCTGCCCTCCCGCTTCTCCGCCGATGCCGTCAGCGAGTATCAGCGCAAGTTCATGGGCACCCTCTGGAACACCTACGCCTTCTATATCCTCTATGCGGATATCGACGGCTTCAACCCCGCGGAGCATAGCCTGAAGAAGGAAAACCTGTCCCTCATGGACCGTTGGGTTCTCTCCCGTATGCAAACCCTCATCTGTGCCGTGGACGAGGATTTGGAGAACCTGAAGATTACCGAAGCCGGCCGGGAGCTGCAGGCCTTTGTGGACGAGCTGTCCAACTGGTATGTGCGCCGCTGCCGCAACCGCTACTGGGGCAGCGACATGACCCCCGATAAGGAAGCGGCCTATATGACCCTGTACACGGTCCTCAAGGACCTGACCCTCATCAGCGCCCCCTTCGTGCCCTTTGTCAGCGAGGCCATCTATCAGAACATGGTCCGCCGGGTGGAGAAGGATGCGCCCCTGTCCGTGCATCTCTGTGACTTCCCCCAGGCGGACAAAGCCCTGGTGGATGCGGATTTGGAGCAGAACATGGATCGGGTGCTCTCCATCGTCACCCTGGGTCGTGCCGCCCGGAACACCGCCGCCATGAAGATTCGCCAGCCCCTTGCCGCCATGTATGTTCAGGGCGAGCCCCTCTCTGCGGGCTACTGCGACATCATCGCCCAGGAGCTGAATGTGAAGGAGGTCAGCTTCGTCGAGGATGCCTCTACCTTCATCTCCTATGCCGTCAAGCCCCAGCTCAAAACCCTGGGCCCCAAGTACGGCAAGCTCCTCAATGCCATCCGGGAGCGGATGAACCAGCCCGGCGCCGGGGATGAAATCGTCTCGGCCATCAAGGCGGACGGCAAGTTCGTCTTCGAAGCCCAGGGCCAGCAGGTGGTTTTGACCGAGGACGATGTGTTGGTCACCGCCGTAAAGAAGGAAGGCCTCTTCTCCGAAACCGACGGCCAGGTGACCGTGGTCCTGGACACCAACCTGACGCCCGAGCTTATCGAGCAGGGCTTTGTCCGCGAGCTCACCAGTAAGCTTCAGACCATGCGTAAGGAGGCAGGCTTTGAGGTGGCGGACCACATCCGCGTGGGCTTTGCCGGCAGCGACAAAGTGAAGGCTGTCTTTGCAAAGTTTGCCGCCGATATCGCCGCCGATACCCTGGCCGATGCCGTCAGCGAAACCCTCTCCGGTTACGAGAAGGATTGGGATATCAACGGCGAAGCCGTGCGCCTGAGCGTGGAGCGGGTATAAGCCATGAAAGGCTTGGGAACCCTTGTGAACGCCGCCGCCATCTTGGCTGGCGGCAGCCTGGGACTGGTGCTGCATACAGGCATCAGCCCCCGGCTCCATGAGCGGGTTATGGAAGCTCTGGCGTTGGGGGTCATCCTCATCGGCCTCTCCGGCGCCCTGCAGAGTCAGAAGATTCTGGTGCTCATTCTCTCCCTGGCGGTGGGGGCGGCCATCGGCGCTTTGCTTAGAATTGACGATGGTTTCGTGGGCTTAGCCAACGGCCTTAGTGCCAAGCTGGTGCCCGCCGATAAGAAGGAAGGTTTTGCCGCCGGGCTCATCAGCGCTACGGTGCTGTTTTGTTCCGGGGCTATGGCCGTCACCGGCGCCCTGCAGGACGGCTTTTCGGCGGACCACGGCATCCTGTTCGCCAAGTCCCTCATCGACGGCATCTCCGCCATGCTCATGGCCTCCGCCCTGGGCCCCGGCGTGCTGCTGTCCGCGGTGCCGGTACTGCTCTATCAGGGACTGTTCACCGTTTTAGGCGCCCTTAGCGCCGACTTCTTTTCCGCCTCCGCTGTGGAGATGGGGGCGGTGGGTTCCCTGCTGCTGCTGCCCATCGGCCTGAACATGCTCAAAATCACCCATATCAAGGTCATGGACCTGCTGCCGGCCATATTCCTCCCCATTCTCTTCTGTTTATTCTTATAAAGGGGAACGGAAAGCATGAAACGATTTTTGGGGTTTTATTCCAACGGTGCCTACAGCGTCGGCTGCAACGGGGCTACGGTCTACATCTATGACAGCGCGGGGAACGAACTCAAAAAGTTCAGGGATTTTCCCAATACAGGCCGTGCTGCCTTTCTTCCGAATTCAAACATCATCGCCGTAAAATCCAACGCAGGGTATCTTGGTTTCTATGATCTGGACAAGCTTGCTCTGATACGGAAGCATAAGGTGTCGAAGGACGGTCCGGAGGACGGAGGGTTTGCGTTTTCCGCCGATGGGCGGTTCTTCTACAACATAGAAACCAACGGTTCGAGCGTGCGCACAAAGATGAGCATTTACGAGACCACCGACTTTTCAAGGGTCAACACTTTGTTTGCGGATGACGAGAAGATGGTTTTGGGTCATCTGGAAATCGACCCAGCATCCGGGACATGCTATGTGTCAGGTTTTTTGCGCAGAAGGGAAAGGAACGATGATTTCGCTGCCATATTCGATCAGAAAGCTCTTTGCATACGGGATATTCGCGTCATCGACCATAAAACCTATGATTATTTGCATGAATATAAGAACTGGGAGTTGAGCGGGTTTACGGACAGGATGACGCCTCGCTTCTTTGCCATCGATTGGATGAAAGACCTGCAGGAGCTGGGGTCTGACGGCTTGCTACAGAAGCTGCTGGCCATAGACGCCAATCCAAAGCTGGTCGGCACAATCCCGCCCATCTCCATCAAAGAGGTTTTTGAAAAGAACTGATCCGCACAAGCTTCAGGCTTTTTTCAGGTTCGGGGCGTAGAGTATAGAAAAATCGTGAGGGGGATACCATCATGCGCGCTTTGATTGTGGAGGACGATAAAGCCCTGGCCCGCACCCTGGGGGAAATGCTCAGCAGCGCCCGCTTTGAATGCGACATCAGCAACGACGGGGAAAGCGGCCTGGACAACGGCCTCTCCGGTGCCTACGATTTGATTGTCCTGGACATCATGCTCCCCAAAAAGGACGGCTTCTCTATCGCCCGGGAGCTGCGTAAGCAGAAGATTGCCGCCCCCATCCTCATGCTCACCGCCCGCACAGAGACCAACGACAAGGTCCGGGGCCTCGATAGCGGCGCCGATTATTATCTCACCAAGCCCTTTGAAATGTCCGAGCTGCTGGCCTGCGTTCGGGCCCTGACCCGGCGGCAGGGGGAGGTCATCATGGACGAGCTTTCCTTTGGCGATATCCGGCTGAACCTGTCCACCTGCGATTTGGGCTGCGGGGAAAAGAAGGTCCGCCTGGGGAAGAAGGAGTTCTCCATCATGCACATCCTCATGAGCAACGGCGGCGCCATCGTCAGCAAGGAAACCCTCCTCAATAAGGTCTGGGGCTGCGAGAGCGATGCGGAGGACAACAATGTGGAGGTCTATATCTCCTTCCTTCGCAAGAAGCTCTCCTTCCTCAAAGCCACCGTCCAGATTGCCACCCTCCGTAAGTTCGGCTATCGCCTGGAGGCTCAGGCATGATTCGAAAGCTAAAACGCCGCTTCATCTTCACGACCATGGGCGCCATCACCCTGCTGCTGCTGGCGGTGTCCGGTTTTTTGTGCCTGGGTGCTCATCGGGTCATCTATTCCGATTCCGACCAGGCGCTCAAGCGCTCCCTGGTCCTTGCCTTAGGGGAGAAGACACAGTACCCCATGGAGGCGGGGAAGGAGCGGGCCGTGGTCCTTTCCATCGACCCTGAGACCGGCGCCATCGAAAATAAGTCCGACGCCATGCTGGAGCATTTCTCCGAGGACGAGCAGCTGCAGATGGCTCGGGACCTTGCCCAGGGCAAGCATGATAAGCAAAGCAATGTCCGCTCCTTTGTCAAAACCAAGGACGGCAAAACCTATGTGGCCCTTATCGACACCACCATGGAGAACCGGCTCATGGCCACCGCCCTGGAGTCCGTGGGCGTCTTCGCCTTGCTCATCTGGGCGGCCTTGTTCCTGCTGGTGTGGCTTCTCTCGGGCTGGGTGGTCCGGCCCATGGCCCAGGCCTGGGACCTGCAGCGCCAGTTTGTGGCGGATGTGAGCCACGATTTGAAAACCCCCCTCACCGTCATCTTGAGCAACAGCGAGCTGCTAAGCCAGCAGGGCCAGGACACGCCCGAGCTCTCCCGCATCTTAACCGCCGGGCAGCGCATGAAGGAGTTGGTCCAGCAAATGCTCACCCTGGCCCGGCTGGAGGACAGCCCCACCTTCCTGGGGGAGACCTTGGACCTCTCCGATATGGCCATGGAAACCGCCCTGGCCTTCGAAGCCACCGCCTTTGAACGGGGCCTCACCATCAACGAAAATGTGGAGCCGGGGCTTCTTGTCAAGGGGGACAGGGCCCAGACCCAAACCCTCATGGACTGCCTGCTGGACAACGCCTGCAAATACGCCGCCCCCGGCAGCACCATCACCCTTACCCTGGAGAAGTCCGGCGCCCGGAAGGTGAAGCTCACCGTCCATAACACCGGCTCCTATATCTCCCCCGAGGACCTGCCCCACATCTTCGAGCGCTTCTATCGGGCCGATAAGTCCCGCACCGGCTCCGAAAGCTCCGGCCTGGGCCTGGCCATCGTCCAAAGCATCGTCCAGCGGATGAAAGGTACCATCTGGGCCGAAAGCGACCCCACCGCCGGCACCGCCTTCGTGGTCCTCCTCCCTCGGGAAGCCGCCTAAAACCAAACTTATTCCATAAAACCCCACACCCTCCCTTGCAATTCTTACAGGGGAGGGTGTATAATATGTTGTTTCATTATGGGGTAGCAGGGGCTACCGAAAGAATACCTTGCAAGGAGCAGCATCATGGAAGACGCACCCAAGATTAAAAACTTTATCGAAGAGGCCATCGAGGAGGACATCGCCCGCTTCAAGGCCCAATACCCGGATAAGACCCCCCGGATAAAAACCCGTTTCCCCCCGGAGCCCAACGGCTATCTGCACATCGGCCACGCCAAGGCCCTGACCATCGACTTTTCCATGGCCGAGGAGTTTGGCGGCACCTGCAACCTGCGCTATGACGACACCAACCCCACCAAGGAAGGCACGGAGTATGTGGACGCCATCGAGGAGGATATCCGCTGGCTGGGCTTTGAATGGGATAAGCTGAACTTCGGTTCCAACTATTTTGACGAGTGCTACGAGCTGGCCAAGAAGCTCATCAAAAAGGGCGTGGCCTATGTGGACGATTTGACTAAGGACGAGATGCGCGCCTACCGGGGCACCCTGACCCAGCCCGGGAAGAACAGCCCCTGGCGGGATAGGACCGTGGAGGAGAATCTGGACCTGTTCGAGCGCATGAAGAACGGAGAGTTCGAGAACGGCGCCAAGACCCTCAGGGCCAAGATTGACATGGCCTCTGCCAACATCAACCTTCGCGATCCGGCCCTCTACCGCATCATCCACATGGAGCACCATCAGACCGGCAACAAGTGGTGCATCTATCCCATGTACGACTTTGCCCATCCCATTCAGGATGCCCGGGAGGGGGTGACGCACAG
>JAFSPW010000044.1 GCA_017451295.1 Clostridia bacterium | reverse complement strand
TGGAAGCTTATGTGAAAGCAACATATGGAGTAGAGAGCGAGCAGCTTCCGTTCAGGCAGGAAGATTACGCTGTCCTTCGCCATGCGGACACCGGAAGATGGTTTGCGGTTTTCATTGTGAAGCCTAAAAAAGCTTTCGGCATGGACGGAGAGGGCAACACAGAGATCGTGAGTCTAAAGATAAGGGATCCTCTGTTGACTGACTTGCTGGTACAGCAGACAGGCTATCTTCGCGGCTATCCCAGCAGCAAATGGAACTGGGTCTCGATCATATTGGACGGAACTGTCCCATTGGAAGAAGTGTGCCGATGGCTGGACGAGAGTTACGCAGCGACAAAAGCAAAAGCGAAGAACCAGATCGTTCCTCTGGTCAAGCGAAATGCAATTTTAAAGGAAGGTAAATGAAGATGAAAATCAAAGCAGTCAAATTTTTTGAAAAAGGCTTTCATGCACAGGGCTTCGCCTTTGGCGGCGAGGACGTGTAGCATTTAATAAAGGGATTCGGTGTGCAGATTGCGAAAAATTCTTTTCACCGTATACCGGATGGTATCGTTTCGGCTTAATTCAAAAAAGCAAATGTGCGATTGTTTTTGCGGGAACGAGCTGGAAAAGGAATGTTAAATGTGCGATTTTAGCTGGGAAAGATGCAGTTTTGCAAGATTGGTGTACGACTGGTGTAAATTGGTGTATTTTGGACAAAATCGGGAGGGAACCTGATAGACAGAAATGTCTGACAAGGCCATAAAAAAACACCTCGGATTTCTCCGAGGTGTAAGTGATGATATTCGATTAGTACAGCTTCGCGCCGGCAGGAATGTGCGGGTCGACCATGAGCAGGTTCAGCCGTTCCTCGCCGTCCTTCTTGTGAACGGCACTCAGCAGCATGCCGCAGGATTCGATGCCCATCATGGCCCGGGGCGGCAGGTTGGTGATCGCTACACAGGTCTTGCCGATGAGCTGCTCAGGCTCGTAGAAAGCGTAAATGCCCGATAAAATCGTGCGATTCTCGCCGGTTCCGTCGTCCAGGGTGAACTTCAACAGTTTCTTGGACTTGGGCACAGCTTCGCAGGCAAGAACCTTCACGGCACGGAAGTCGGACTTGCTGAACGTCTCAAAGTCTACATAGTCCTTAAACAGAGGTTCGATCTCCACGTTGCTAAAATCGATCTTCTCCTCGGCGGGAGTCGTTTGCACCGCTTCCTGCGCAGCCTTGCATGCTTCCTGAGAGGGGCAGGTAAAGCAGGCACATTCAAAATCGGCATTCGGGGCTGCATATTCTGTAGCGGTATGCACTTCCTCAGCCTGGGACTTTTGCCCTTTTGGCTTCATTGTGGGGAACAGAATAACATCCCGAACGGTGGGAGAATCCGTGAGCAACATGACCAGCCGGTCGATGCCGATGCCGATGCCGCCGGTGGGGGGCATGCCGTACTCCAAGGCCATCATGAAATCCTCGTCAATCTGCATGGCCTCGTCGTCGCCCTTGGCTCGCTCCTGCGCCTGCTGGATAAACCGCTGCCGCTGGTCGATGGGGTCGTTCAGCTCCGTGTAGGCGTTGCCATACTCGTGGCCACAGATGAACACTTCGAACCGGTCCACAATGTCCTTGCTGCCGGGTTTCAGCTTGGTCAGGGGAGAGTTCTCAATGGGGTAGTCCGTGATAAAGGTGGGCTGAATCAGCTTGTCCTCCACAAAGGCATCGAAGCACTCGGCCAGCACCTTGCCCTTGGTGGCGGTGCCGTCCTGCAACTCCAACCCCAGTTCCTTGGCAATCTGTCTGGCTTCCTCGTCGCTGCTGCAGCCATAGATATCCTTGCCGGTAAACTCCTTCACCGCATCGTTCATGGTCAGCCGCCGGAAGGGGGGAGTCAGGTCAACCGCCTGTCCCTGGTAGCAAATCTTAGTGGTGCCGTTCACCAGCTGGCAGCAGCGGGACATAAGCTGTTCGCACAGCTTCATCATGCCCTGCAGGTCCGTGTATGCCTGGTAGATTTCAATGCTGGTGAATTCGGGGTTGTGGGTGGCGTCCATGCCCTCGTTGCGGAACAGGCGGCCAATCTCATACACCCGCTCCAGACCGCCCACGATGCACATCTTTAGATGCAGCTCCGTGGCGATACGCATATACATATCGATGTCCAGGGTGTTGTGATGGGTCACGAAGGGCCGGGCGGATGCACCGGAAGCCACCGTGTTCAGCACGGGGGTCTCCAATTCCATAAAGCCTTGCCCATCCAGATACCGGCGAATCTCAGCAACAATCGCACTGCGCTTGCGGAAGGTATCCCGAACCTTGTCGTTCATAAACAGGTCCACATACCGCTGCCGATAGCGAAGCTCCGGGTCCTTCAAACCATGGAACTTCTCCGGAAGGGGCCGCAAGGACTTGCTCAAAAGGGTCAGCTCCTGGGCATGAACGGAAACCTCTCCCGTCCGGGTTTTAAACACAAACCCTTTCACACCGATGATATCCCCAATGTCCCAGGCTTTGAAGTCGGCATAGGGGCCTTCGCCCACATCGTCCCGCTTCACATACACCTGGATATCGCCCAAGCCGTCCAGCACATGGGCAAAGCTGGCCTTGCCCATGATGCGCTTGCTCATCATGCGCCCCGCAATGCTTACCTGTTGGCCGTCGTAGGCATCAAAGTCGTTTTGGATATCGGTGCTATGGGCCGTCTGATCAAAGGTGGTCACCGCAAAGGGGTCCCGTCCCTCCTTCACCAGAGCAGAAAGCTTGTCCCGGCGCACCTGCAGCAGCTCGGAGAGCTGTTCTTCGCTAATAGGCTGTTCCTGTTGGGTAGGCTGTTCCATGATGGTTCCTCTTTAGACGTTGATGCAGACAACCTGCAGCTCCAGCACGCCGCCGGGGGTGTGCACGTCCACCTTTTCCCCTGCCTTGTGGCCCATAAGGGCGGCGCCGATGGGGGACTCGTTGGAAATCTTGCCGTTCCGGGGGTCAGCTTCCGTGGTACCCACGATTTGATAGGTGACCTCGGTCTCGTTCTTCAGGTTCCGCAAGGTCACGGTGGTGCCGATGTTCACGCCGCCGCTGGCCAGGTCGCTTTCGTCAATGATGTGCACATGCTGCAGTTCATCCTCCAGCACGGCAATGTCATACTCGTTCTTAGCCTGCTCGTTCTTGGCGGCATCATACTCCGCATTCTCGCTCAAATCGCCGAAACCGCGAGCGATTTTCAGCATCTCGGCAATCTCCAACCGCCGTTCGCCCTTGAGGTAATCCAGCTTCTGACGGCGCTTCTCTACTTCTCGTTCAGTCAGCCAAATGTCTGCCATGATTTTTCTCCTTGTTTATGGGCCCTTTTCCAGCCCTTAATTCCTATCATTATATGGTCAGCCCTGTCCTCTGTCAAGGAGTAACTGCCTTAGTTCCTCTATGGTTTTGACCTGACTTACTCGCCGCTTCAACTCTCCGGCACCCCGCACGCCGGTAAAATACAGGGGCAGATGCTTTCTAAGCTCCACCATGCCATGATCTCCCTTGGCAGTCAGCTCTAATTCTCCGTGGCGCAGGATTCGCTCTGTCAGCTCCTCCCAGTCGGGGGAGGGAGTCCCCTCTTTAATCTCAGAGAATAGCCAGGGCCTTCCCAAGCTGCCCCGGCCGATCATGACCCCATCGCAGCAGGTCTGCTCCAGCAGCCTTCTTGCTGCGGCGGCATCCGTTACATCCCCGTTCCCCACCAGGGGTATGTGCACGGTTTCCTTCACTTTCCGAATCAAATCCCAATCCGCCTGTCCGCTGTATTGCTGCAGCTTCGTCCGCGGATGCAGGGTCAAAAAAGCAGCGCCGGCGCCTTCCGCCATGCGGGCAAACTCCGGGGCATTGATATGCTCCTCATCCCACCCAGCCCGGAATTTCACGCTTACAGGCAGATGGGTGTTCTTCACCACCGCCGAAATCACCTTCTCCGCTAACGGCAGATTCCGCATTAGGGCACTGCCGTCACCGTTGGTCACAATCTTCCGAGCGGGGCAACCGCAGTTGATGTCCAGGCAGAACAGGCTATCCCCCAAAGCCTCGGTCACCCGTGCCGCCGCTTCCCCCATGGATACAGGGTCGCTCCCAAACAGCTGCAGCCCAAGAGGACCCTCCTTAGGGCCGGGGCGACCCAACAGCAGGGTTTTTTCATTTCCGTATAACAAGCCCTTGGCGGATATCATCTCCGTAAACGCCAAATCGCAGCCCTCTTCATGACATAAGCGGCGGAACACGGCGTCGGAATATCCGGCCATAGGGGCAAGGAGCAAAGGCGTGCCTGCAAATAAGCTTTCAACGGTCATGGGTTGGGGAGAGGCGTGCCGATTACCAACTGGGGCGACGGCACTGGAGACTCAGTGGGCGTTGCCATAGGCAGGGGAGATTGATTGGGATCAGCCGTAGGCAGAGGTTCGATATCCGGATTCAGCTCCAAAATGGTGAGGGAGCTGATGCGCCAACTACCGTTCGAACGCCTGGCTTCCAGCCGATACCGAGTAGGGGTCCAGGCAGGAGGGGCACCGTCCGGGTCGGAAGCATTGGCATTGGCATACCCGGCAATGCGGTCCACCTGTTCCAACACATCCACCTGCAGCGTGCTGTACCATGGCCATACCCGAATACGGGAGAAGTCCAAAATATAATTATATGAAGTAATGGTATAGCTGTCGTAGGTGGTATCGCTGAGGCGACCGTCAGCAGCTATGCACTCTGGCGTAAAAAAACTCGGCAGTTCCTCCAGGGAGCCGTCCTGCAGAATGCACTCCGCCCGCTGTGCCATGCCCTCGTTTACCAGTATATATAGGTTAGCTAATCGCGCACAGCTAACAAAGGACAGCACACACAGAGCCGCCCCGCAGAAGACGAGCAGCAAGGTTCTGGCAATGTATAGGGACGATCGGCTGAAGAACCGCAGTCGCTGGGCTCTAGATCGAATAGCCGTTTGCTGTTGAGATAATCTTTGTGACATAGCACCTCCGATGTACATGCATCATAGCATAAAAGACCAGCAATTACAATGGATTATGTGTTTGCAAGCCCCATCAAAAAATAGACAAAACTTTTTTAAAAAAGGGGGTTGACAAAAGCGGGGGTGGGGGGTATACTAACGAAGCTGTCACGGGGAGCGAAACACGAACCGAGACAACAGGCACCTTGAAAACTATATAGCGAACAACAAACAAGCCAAGTTGATTCAAGATTTGAGACAACAAGCGCAAAAGCGAAAACGACCAAGCGAAGTTAAAAAGAACCAGACAGCGCAAGCTGTAATAGATTGAACTCAAGAGTTTGATCCTGGCTCAGGACGAACGCTG
>JAFSPW010000043.1 GCA_017451295.1 Clostridia bacterium | reverse complement strand
GAATTGGGCTGCCGCCCATGAATTGGCTGCGACTTGATTTCTCGCTTCGCTCCGTGAATTGGCTGCGCCATGATTTCTCGCTTCGCTCCATGAATGTATGCCCGGGCGCCTCACGGCCCCGGGCTGTTATCTTGCCACCTCATCCGTCACAGCTTCGCCGTGCCACCTTCCCCTCGAAGGGGAAGGCTTTTGGAAAAGGATTCTTGCCTCCACCGTTCCCGTCAGGGAATGGGGGAGGTGGCACGGGCAGCCAGCTGCCCGTGACGGAAGGGGAGGCAATTCGTCTTGGGTGCAGCAGGGGAGGTGGCATTTTGGAGCGAAGCGAAAAAATGACGGAAGGGGCTGTGCTTCCCCAAAAAACCAAACGGGAGGGGCAAGCCCTCCCGCATGCCCGGCGGCTACGTGGCGGCCGGGGGGTGTGTTTGTTTCGGGTAGTCAACTTAGCACGGTGATTTCGTCCCCCTGGCAGACGGTGCCGCCTTGGAGGACCCGGGCAAAGACCCCTTCCCGGGGCATGATGCAGTCCCCCACCTGCTGGCGGATGGCGCAGTCTGTGTGGCAGGTTTTGCCGATTTGGGTGATTTCAAGGACTGCCGGGCCCACCTGCAGCCGGGTGCCCACGGGCAGGGAGCGAAAGTCCACAGGGGCCACGATGTTCTCCCCGAAGGCGCCCCAGGGCACGTCGATGCCCTTTTGCCGAAAGGCTTCAATCTTCAAGGAGGACAGCAGGCTTATCTGCCGGTGCCAGGGACCGGCGTGGGCATCGCCCTCTATGCCGTGCTCCTTTACAAACTGAGCAGAGGGCACCGGATGTTTCACGGTGCCCTTCTTCTGGCTTATACAGATGGCAAGTATCTTAGCCATTAGACCACGGCGAAGAACTTGATGAGGAACAGAGCGGAGATGACGTAGGTCAGCACGGAGACTTCCTTGGCCTTGCCGGAGAACACCTTGATGACGGTGTAGCAAATCATAGCCAGGCCAATGCCGTGGCCGATGGAGCCGGAGATGGGCATGGCCAGCAGCATAATGAACACGGGCACGATCTGGTCGATATCGTTGAAGTCCACATTCTGCAGCCCCTGGAGCATCAGGATGCCCACATAGATGAGGGCGGCGCTGGTGGCGGCGGGGGGAATGATGGCGGCGATGGGGGCCAGGAAGATGCACAGCAGGAACATGATGGCGGAGGTCAGGGCGGTCAGACCCGTGCGGCCGCCGGCTTCCACACCGGAGGCGGACTCCACGAACGTGGTGACGGTGGAGGTGCCCATGACGGCGCCGGCCACGGTGCCGATAGCATCGGAGAGCAGGGCTTCCTTCATCTTGGGCATGTTGCCTTCCTTATCGGTCATGCCGGCCCGGGAGGCGGTGCCCACCAGGGTGCCGATGGTGTCGAACATGTCGATCATGCAGAAGGTGATGATAAGCGTGATGGCGGTGAACCAGCCGATTTTGAAGAAGCCGCCAAAGTCGAACTTAAACAACGTGGTGCTGGCCATATCGGCGAAGGGGGGCACCCAGGAAGCCGTGGCCAAAGAGGCGAAGGGGTTCTGATGCAGGAACAGGAAAGAGCAGACCCAGTAGATGACGGAGGAGGCCAGCATGCCCAGCAGCACCGCCGCCTTGATGCCCTTCTTGGCAAGCAGGACGATGACGAACAGGCCGATGAACATGGTCACCACGGTGAGGACCACCTGGGCGTAGCCGGAGCCGGTCTGCTCCCGCAGCACGCTGGGGGTCATGGCGCCGAAGAAGTCCCGCATGGCGAAGAAGGGACCGCCGGTCTCGGAATACACGCCGGCGTTGGAGCCCAAGCCAATGTTCATGAGCATAAGGCCGATGGCGGGCCCGATGCCCAGCCGCACGCCCAGAGGAATTGCATGGACGATTTTGTCGCGGATGTTGAACACGCTCAGCAGAATGAACACGATGCCTTCCACCAGGATGATGACCAGAGCGGCCTGGAAGGCGCTGTCATAGCTGGTGTTCAGCATGGCGGCGATGTTGCCGGCGATGACGGCAAAGAAGCTGTTGAGTCCCATGCCGGGCGCCATAACAAAGGGCTTGTTGGCGAGGAACGCCATGGCAACCGTGCCGACCGCAGAGGCAAGACACGTGGCCAGAAATACGCCGTTCCACAACGGCGTGCCCACAGCAAAATTGGTGAGCAGGTTGGGGTTCAGGGCGATGATGTAGGCCATGGTCATAAAGGTGGTCAGGCCTGCCAGGATTTCGGTACGCACATTGGTACCATTGGCTTTGAGCTTAAACAGCTTTTCCATGTTTCTCCCTCCTTATGAAAATTTCACATCTATTTTATCATTGTCACAAATTTTTTTCAATCCCTTTTCGGCTTTTCGAAGGCAAAAAAAGCTGGATTGTCCGTATCCAGGGGTATGGTCAAGGCGGGCAGGGTATGGTATACTCACCATATATCAGATTTGCAGGAGGTCTAACATGGGCTTTTTCACCGACTATGACAGCTTCTTGTTCCACCAGGGGACCAACTACCGCGCCTACGAAAAGATGGGCGCACATCTGGTGGAGGAGAACGGGGTTCCCGGCACCCGCTTTGTGGTCTGGGCTCCCAACGCCCAGTGGGTCAGCGTCATCACCGCCGCCACGGGCTGGGAGAACGAGTATCCCATGGAGCGGGGGCAGAACGGGGTCTGGGAGGCCTTCTTGCCCCATGTGGGGGATGGGGACGCCTACCGCTATGTCATCACCGGGGCCGACGGGGTGCGGCGCTTTAAGTCCGACCCCTATGCCTTTCGGACGGAGAAACGGCCCCAGAACGCCTCCATCGTCTCCCACCTCAAGGGCTATGTCTGGGGGGACGAGCAGCACCAGAAGACCCGGGACAACAAGGCGGCCGTGGGGCGGCCCATGTCCATCTATGAGGTCCACCTGGGCTCCTGGAAAAAGGGCTATCAGGGGGACTGGGACAAGGACGGCTTTATGAACTATCGCCTGCTGGGGGACCAGCTGGCGGAGTATGTCACCTTCATGGGCTACACCCATGTGGAGCTCATGGGCATCTGCGAATACCCCTTCGACCTGTCCTGGGGCTATCAGGTCACGGGCTACTTTGCCCCCACCAGCCGCTACGGCACGCCGGACGATTTTCGGTATCTGGTGGACAGGCTCCATCAGGCGGGCATCGGCGTGATTTTAGACTGGGTTCCCGCCCACTTCCCCAAGGACACCTTCGCTATGGAGAACTTCGACGGCACCCACCTCTACGAGCCGGCGGATCCGCTAAGGGCGGAATACCCGGAGTGGGGTACCTATGCCTTCGACCACGGCAAGCCGGAGGTCCGTTCCTTCCTTATCTCCAGCGCCTTCTATTGGATAGAGGAGTTCCATATCGACGCCCTCAGGGTGGACGCCGTGGCGGCCATGATCTATGTGAACTTCAGCCGTGCCCAGTGGCGGCCCAACGTTTTTGGGGGCAACCATAACCTGGAGAGCATGGACTTTCTGCGGCAGCTCAACTATGCCGTCACCCGGGAGACTTCGGGCTTCCTCATCGCCGAGGACTCCTCCGCCGAGTGGGGCATCACCGAGGATGTGGAGCAGGGCGGCCTTGGCTTTACCTTCAAGTGGAACATGGGCTGGATGAACGACACCCTGCGCTACATCGCCCTCGACCCGGTGTACCGCAAGTGGCACCACGGGGAGCTGACCCACACGGCGGACTATGCCTTCACGGAAAACTTCATCCTGGTCCTGTCCCACGACGAGGTGGTCTATGGCAAGCACTCCATGGTGGAGAAAGCCCCCGGCGGGGTCATGGACCGCTTCGGAGGCTTGAAGACCCTGTACACCTTCCAGTTCACCCATCCGGGCAAAAAGCTGCTGTTCATGGGCCAGGACTTTGCCCAGGACCGGGAGTGGAACGTGGAAAAGAGCCTGGATTGGCACCTGGCGGAGGACTTTGGCCATAGGGACATCATGATGACCGTCCAGCGGCTGCTGAACATCTATCGGAACAACCCCTGCCTCTATGCCGATTCCAAGAACGCCGCCACCTTCGAGTGGGTGAACCGGGACGACAGCTGGGCCAACACCATCAGCTTCATCCGCCGCAACCCCTGGAACTATGACGGCGCCCTGCTGGTGGTGTGCAACTTCTCTCCCACGGAGCACCGGGACTACACCGTGGGCGTGCCCGTGCGAGGGAGCTTTCAGCGCATCTTCTCCACCTACGACAGCCTTCCCGGCGCCGGCTCCGGGGATGCGGAGCTGTTGACCCAGGAGGGCAGCTGCGACCATCACCCCTGCTTCATCCGCTACACCCTGCGCCCCTTCGAGTCCATCATCGTCGCCTTCCCCCGCGGGGAGAAGTGAGCAGCGCAAAAGAGCAACATATGTAAGACCCTTGGGGGAGCCGCTTGCACGGCTCCTCTTTTTCTGCCATTCCCTGTTGAGAACGGTGGAGGCAAGGGTTGAGCGCCTAAGCCATCTTCGCTGTGCAACGGTGGAGGCAAGGGTGCTCTTTTTGTCATTTCGACCGAGGGAGCCCAAGGCGACCTCTCCCCCCTGTCATTTCGACCGAGGAAGCGAAGCGACCGAGCGGAGAAATCTCTTGTATATGCAAGTTGGTTAAGAGATCCCTCCGCTCGCTTCGCTCGGTCGGGATGACAGGAGGGGGGAACGGTGGAGGCAAGGGTTGTCGAGATAGGGCGAGGCCCTTCGATATATTTGCTTCGCAAATTCGATATATGCCCAGGGGCATTCGATATGATATACATCCCTTCTTGTCCGCAGACATATCGCATCGAAGATATATCGAGCCCTAAATGGGCATATCGAACATCCGGCAGGATGTATATCGAAAATGGGCGGCCGAAGCCGCCCATTTATGCCCCCTCACACGGGGGCCGCCAAAGAGAAAAAGTCGCAAAATCGGTTACATCAGCTGCCGGAACATGGCCTCAAAGTCCGCCAAGGTGGCGGGGCGGGGATTGCCGGGGGCGCAGGCATCGGCGGCGGCACTCTCACACAGGAAGGGCAAATCCTCCTCCTTCAGCTTCTCCAGCTTGGTGGGGATGCCCACATCCACGGACAGCTGCCGCACGGCATCGATGGCGGCCTGGCGATAGGCGGCCTGGTCCATGCCCTCGGTATCCACGCCGAAGGCCTCAGCGATGGCCTTATACTTCTCCCCGGTGCATTCCTTGTTGAAGTCCATAACGATGGGCAGCATCATGGCGCAGGCCACGCCATGGGGCGTGTCGTAGACCGCGCCCAGGGTATGGGCCATGGAATGGGCGATGCCCAAGCCCACATTGGAATAGGCCATGGCGGTGACATACTGGGCAAGGGCCATGCCCTCCCGGCCGTCGGGGTCGTTCTGCACGGCCTTACGCAGGTTCTTGGCGATAAGCTGAATGGCTTCGAGGTTCAAACAGTCGCTTAGCTCCCAGGCGGCGGCGGTGGTATAGCCCTCGATGGCGTGGGTCAGCGCATCCATGCCGGTGGAGGCGGTGAGCCCCTTGGGCATGGAGGACATCATATCCGGGTCCACCACGGCGATATCGGGGATATCGTTGGGGTCCACGCAGACGAACTTGCGCCTCTTCTCCACATCGGTGATGACATAGTTGATGGTGGACTCGGCACCGGTGCCGCCGGTGGTGGGCACGGCGATGGTGAACACGGTCCGCTTCTTGGTGGGGGCAACGCCCTCGAGCGAGCGCACATCATAGAACTCCGGGTTGTTGACGATGATGCCGATGCCCTTGCCGGTGTCCATGGAGGAGCCGCCGCCGATGGTGATCATGCAATCGGCACCGGAGGCACGGAAGGCATCCACCCCGTGCTGCACGTTCTCAATGGTGGGGTTGGGCTTGATGTTAGAATACAGCTCATAGGGGATGCTGTTCTGCTCCAACAGGTCCGTAACACGCTTGGTGACCCCAAAGCGGACCAAGTCCGGGTCGGAAGCCACGAAGGCCTTCTTCAGCCCCCGGGCCAGGATAAGGCCGGGAATCTCCCGGATGGCGCCGTGGCCATGGTAAGAGATGCCGTTCAAAACAAAACGATTGACTGCCATAGTATATCCTCCCTTATGCTTTCGGGGACGGAGTCCGTCCCTCTGCAGATATGAGAATACCATATTTTACCGGGAAGTGCAACGGCATTGCCCGCCATTTGTGGTGGTAAAGAAGGACAGAAGGTGATATAGTGGTGACATGAAAAAGTTTTGGATGCTGCTGTGCATACTGCTGCTGACGGGCTGCCGGGGGGAGGAAGCCGCTCCGGTGGTGTACCTGCCTGCGGCCACGCCGAAAACGGAAACGATAGCCCCTGCCACGGCGGCGCCCACCCCGACGCCAGCGCCCACGCCGGTCCCCTCCCCCGTCCCCACGGCCACGCCGCTGACGGAGCAGCGGGCGCTGGAACTGTATGTGGAGCAGATGGACACCCGGCAGAAAATCGGCCAGTTGGTCATGTTCGGCTTCTCGGGGACCAGGAGCGTGTCCAATGAGTTTGCCCAGCTCATGGAACAGTACGCCATCGGCAACGTGATTCTCTACGGCCCCAACATCGCCCGGACGGACAAGGACGGGGGCTTTGCCCGGTGCGCCGCCCTGACAGACAGCGTGAACGCCCACAATGTAAGCGAGATTCCCCTGCTCATCAGCACGGATGTGGAGGGGGGGAATGTGACCCGGTTCAAGTGGAAGAACTGGCCCACCCATGCCGCCACCCTGGGGAAAAAGGCGGACGAGGACCTGGCCCGGCGGCAGTTCGCGGCCATCGGGGAGGGGCTGTTGTCTGCGGGCATCAACACGGACCTGGCCCCGGTGCTGGACACGGCCAAGAGCCCCGGCAAGACCTTTTTGGGCAAGCGCATCATCAGCAGCGAGGCAGCGGTGACGGGCCGCATCGGAACGGCCTGCATCGAGGGGCTCCATGGGGCCGGGTGCCTGTCCATCGTGAAGCACTTCCCCGGCCACGGGGCCACCAGTGCCGATTCCCACGAGACCACGCCGGTGGTGAAAAAGAGCCTGGAGGAGCTGTGGGACTATGAGCTTCTCCCCTTTGCCCAGGCGGTGGAGGCCGGGGTGGACGGGGTCATGGTGGCCCATATCGCCTACCCCAACATCGACAGCGAGCATATCGCCTCCCAGAGCCCGGTGCTGATAGACGGGGTCCTGCGGCAGCAGATGGGCTTTGAGGGGCTCATCCTCAGCGACGATTTTCGCATGGCGGGGCTTCGGAAACAGACCTCCGTCTCCGACGGGGCGGTGCAGTTTATCCTCTCCGGAGGGGACATCATCCTCTGCGGCGCCAACCACAGCTACCAGGCCGCCATATTGGAGGGCCTCACCGCCGCCGTGGCGGACGGCACCCTCCCCGAATCCCGGCTCAACGAAAGCGTCACCCGCATCCTCAAAGCCAAGATGCAGGTGACCGACTGGGCGCCGGACAATTAGCTGCCCTCCTGAAGCAAAACTAGCCACCCGTGAACACAGGTGGCTGATACTTTATGTGCATGAATACTATCTGCACAAACCTCACAAGTCAGGTTAGTTGCCTGTAATGACCGTTACCTTTCCGGATTTATCAAAGCGATACCGCATGGTTTTTGTCAATACAGTCCCCGTCACTTTGAGTTTACCTACTCCAACCCCTAATTTGATTTGATAGTTGCTACGAAACTCAACATAATCCTTTGTAACATTGTAAGCTTTTATCCCCTTTCCCACGATATCCATTGCAAAGCCAAACGATGCATCTGAGGTCTCTTGATAACAATCATAAGCTTTAATTTTCCCCGTAAGTCCATCTACAGCAATTGAAAGATGGTCTTCCAATTTATATGGCCACTGGGCAGCAATTTCGTAAGATTTTTCTATCCAGTTATATTCTTGAATTGTAATTTTACAAGTAGCCGTCTTCCCATTATCTGCTTTTGCAGTTATCGTGCAAGTGCCATAGCCCTTAGGAGTGACAACACCTTTATCAGTAACCGTGGCAACCTTCTTGTTGCTGGATGACCAAGTAACCTTCTGATTTGCGTTAAAGGGATAGCATGTTGCTTTAAGGGTGACCTTTTCTCCCAGCATGTTCACCGTGGTCTTATCAAGTTTTACGCTAGTCACCGCCGGGGAATTCTGAACCGTGATTTTGCAGGATGCCGTGGCTTTACTGTTATCCTTGGAAACAGCTTTGATAGTCACTGTACCAGCCTTTTTACCGGTTACAACACCGTTGCTGTTTACCGTGGCAACCTTAGTGTTACTGCTGGACCAGGTCAGCTTCTTGTTGCCGGCATTGCTTGGCGAAACTGTCGCCTTCATCGAATAGGTATCTCCAACCATGATACACACGCCCCCATTGGTGATGGAGACAGTCTTGACTTTTGCGGTGGCCGCAAAGGTTTCTGAAGCAAACGAAAGCAACAGACACACCATCAAAAGAAGTGAAACTACCCTTTTCTTCATTTTTGTTCCTCCTTGACTAGTTCTCACGATAACTATACACCATATTAGGTGTAGGTGTCAATACGCCACATTTGGTTTAACTAAAATGTTTTCATGAAACGGTACTATGAAATTTTAAGAGAATTACGTGAAGACCGAGATTTAAGTCAGGCACAAGTAGCCGCCCACTTAAATACCACGCAGCAAGTGTATTCTCGCTATGAAAAGGGCATCAATGAATTGCCCCTTCATCATCTAAAAACCCTGTGCAAGTTCTACGGGGTTTCGTCCGATTATGTGCTTGGGCTGAGCAAAGAATAAGAGCCTTTTCAAAAACGTCAAATTGTCATGGGCGTTGGCAAGCTAACCTTGCGCCCGCTTTTGGGGGCCATACTCTCCCTCGCCTGTCAGCTATCGATGGCATCTTCCATCCAGCCCGAAACATAGTCGCAGAGCGTCGCTAATCGCTCCTCCTGCTCGTTGTTTCGGTCGCAGCTCAACTCGCTGCATCCCGCACTGCGGGCGCTCGCATCGCTGCCCATTGGGGAAAGAACGGACCCCTTTCGTCATTTTTTCGCTTCGCTCCAAAATGCCACCTCCCCTGCTACACCCAAGGCAAGGTGCCGCCCCTTCCGTCATTTTTGCCAAGGCAAAAATGCCACCT
>JAFSPW010000042.1 GCA_017451295.1 Clostridia bacterium | reverse complement strand
TCGCAAATTCGATATATGCCCAGGGGCATTCGATATGATATACATCCCTTCTTGTCCGCAGACATATCGTATCGAAGATATATCGAGCCCTAAATGGGCATATCGAACATCCGGCAGGATGTATATCGAAAATGGGCGGCTGAAGCCGCCCATTTATGCCCCCTCACACGGGGGCCGTCAAGGAAGGTAATGTTCCGGGTTGACAGGATAGCCGTCTATAGTCAGGGCGTAGGTGACGGGGCTGCTGCCGGGGGCCGTGGAGCCCAGGGGCTCCCCCCGGCCGATGCGCTGGTACAGCTCCACATCCAGCCGTTCGAGGCCGATGATTCGTGAGATGCAGCGGCCGTCGTCATGGAGGATGTCCACCACCAGGCCCATGTTCCCCCTCTGTCCGCAATAGATGATGACGCCCCCTTCCGGCGCCATGGCCCGCTGGTTCCCTTCCGCATCGAGGGTGACCCCATAGCAAAGGGTATACCCCTCCATGCCAAAGTGCCCCACCACCTGCCCCTTCACGGGCCACAGAGGGGAGAACCCCTCCGGGGCGGGCACCTGGGGTCCCGCCTCCGCTGAGGCCTCCTCCAGGATATAGGTTCCCTCCTCCACCGTAAGGGGAATGGTCCCGGGACCGAAGGGGTGCTCGCCCATGCTGTCCTGGGTGTAGGCCGCCTGGCCCCGATACAAAATCTCCGAATAGACAAGGGTGTGCCCGCTGTGGGCATAGGTCCGATACAGCCGGCTCCCCAACGGCAGCAGCGGCGCTTCCGTCACGGTGGTCTCGGGAGCCTGGGACAGAATGTCGCACCGGTTCACCCGCCGGGACACGGGCAGTATGGTCTGGTCCACCAGCAGCGTGCTTAGGGCCGCCTCCTGGCTCAGCAGCTCCCCCTTTCCCTCCGGGGCGGTGAGCACGAGGGTCTGCTCAAAGCTCGCCCGCATCAGGCTCTCGTTGGCCCCCAGTTCCTGGGCCGCCACGGTGTTAAGATACTGCTCGAGCACCTCCCTGGCCGCCTGCCGGGAGGGCAGGGTGAACAGCACCCGACCGTCCGCCACCAGGTCCACGGCCTCCGGGGGATAGTCGCCCCGAATCTCCACATTCACCGCCGCCGGCACGGGGGTCACCGACAGCTCCCGGGGCGCACCGGTGGGCGCCGGGGTGGGGCCGGGGGTCTGCAAAATGCCCAGGGCCAGGCGGTGTTCCCGCCCCTGCCACAGCAGGGACAAGCCCATCATAAGAGCGATGACCGCCGCCGCCATCCAGGACAAATACCGTATCCATTTTTCCTGCCGTTCTTGCATGCTGCCAGTATACCAGCATTCCTGCTTTGCCGCAAGGCAAAACGCAAATCACTATTGGCAAACGGGATATTTGATGATATGATAGCAATATAAAAATCTACTATCCTGCCGGTTCTGTGTCCTTTTGGCGGGATAGGGGCCCCATTGAAAAAATGAAAGAAGACGGAAAGGATGTGACTAACGTATGAAAAAGCGGATCGTGGTCATGCTGCTGGCAGGCGGCCAGGGAAGCCGCCTGGGGGTTTTGACCTCCCACATGGCCAAACCGGCGGTCCCCTTTGGGGGGAAATATCGGATTATCGACTTCCCCCTGAGCAACTGTGTCAACTCCGGGTTCGACACGGTGGGCGTGTTGACCCAGTATCGGCCCTTGGCCCTCAACAGCTATCTGGGCACGGGTCAGCACTGGGATTTGGACCGCAACAACGGCGGCGTGTTCGTGCTGCCCCCCTATATGACCGAGGGCGACGCCCGCTGGTACTCCGGCACGGCCAACGCCATCTGGCAGAACCGGGAGTTTGTGGACCAGTATGACCCGGACTATGTGCTTATCCTTTCCGGCGACCACATCTATAAGATGGACTACGCCCGCATGCTGGACTTCCACCGGCGCAAGGGGGCGGCGGCCACCATCGCCGTCATCTCCGTGCCCTGGGAGGAGGCCCACCGCTTCGGCATCATGAACACGGACGTGAACGCCTTTATCACCGGTTTTGAGGAGAAGCCCAAGGAGCCCAAGAGCAACCTGGCCAGCATGGGCATCTATATCTTCGACTGGAAGAAGCTGCGCGCCTACATGGAGGCGGACGATGCAGATCCCGCTTCCGAGAACGACTTTGGCAAGAACATCATCCCCGCCATGCTGAACAACAAGGAGGTCATGGCCGCCTATCCCTTCGAGGGCTATTGGCGGGACGTGGGGACCATCCAGAGCCTGTGGGAAGCCAACATGGACCTGCTGGGTCAGAAGCCGGTGCTGGATTTGAACGACGACAGCTGGCGTATCTACACCCGCAACCCGGTCATGGCTCCGCATTATGTGAGCGAAAGCGCCAAGGTGGTCAACGCCCTGGTGGCGGAGGGGGCCGTGGTGGAAGGCACCGTGGAGAACTCCGTCATCTTCTGCGGCGCACACGTGGGCAAGGGCGCCGTGGTGAAGGACAGCATCATCTTCCCCGGAGCCGTGGTGGGCAAGAGCGCCTCTGTGGACAAGGCCATCGTGGGTGAGAACACCCAGGTGGGTGACTTTGCCATCGTGGGCGGCCCGGTGCGGCCCGGCGAAAAGGTGAACAACAAACTCACCGGGGACATCACCCTCATCGGCAACGACGTGGTGCTGCCCAACTGCGCCTATGTGCCCAAGGGCACCGTCGTCAACGCCGAGAACCCCCATCAGCCTGCAAAGGAGGCATAAGCCATGATTGACAATGCATTCGGCCTTATCTATACCGGGGAACAGTCCGGTCGCCTGAAGGATTTGACCCTGTCCCGTTCCGTGGCCGCCGTGCCCTTTGGGGGCCGGTATCGGGCCATCGACTTTATCCTTTCCGACATGGTCAACGCCGGCATCACCAGCGTGGGCCTGATTACGGAGAAGAACTATTCCTCCCTGATGGACCATCTGGGCGCCGGGAAGGAATGGGATTTGCACCGCAAGCGGGACGGCCTGTTCCTGCTGCCGCCGTTTTTGACCAACGAGAACGCCGGCGTTTTTCGGGGCACCGTGGACGCCATCCGTTCCGTGTCCGACTTTATCCGCCGCACGCCCAACGAGTATGTGATTCTGGCGGGCTCCCGGGCCATTTTGAATGTGGATCTGGTGCCCATGATGGAGCAGCATCTTTCCACCGGGGCGGACATCACCATCCTCTATGCGGAGGACGGAACCCTGCAGCCCGAGGAGCACAGCCCGGACCTTCGGCTCATTTTAGACGAAACCGGCCGGGTCACGGAGATGGAGCTGGACGCCTATCGGCCCCGGAGCGTGAACCGGAGCTGTGACGTGATGATTATGACCAAGGCGCTTTTGGAGTACCTGTTGGAGGAGGCCTACACCCACGGGGAGTATGACTTCCACCGGGACGTGCTGCTGAAAAAGTGCCAGACCCTTATGATCATGGGCCATAAGTATGAAGGGTTCGTGGCCCGGCTCGAGTCCGTGGAAGGGTACTTTGCCAACAGCATGGCCCTGCTGAACCCGGACGTGCGCAAGGATTTGTTCGACCCCCGGCACCCCATCTACACCAAGGTGAAGGACGAGGTGGCCGCCCGGTACTCCGTCAGCGCCGTGGTGAAGAACTCCCTGGTGGCGGACGGCTGCGTCATCGAGGGCGATGTGGAGAACAGCATCCTCTTTAGGGGCGTCACCGTGAAGCCCGGCGCCCACATCATCAACTCCATCGTCATGCAGGGCGCGGAGGTTGGGGAGAACGTGCTGCTCGATCACGTGATTCTGGACAAGGGCGTGAAGATTCTCCCGGGCCGTACCCTCCAGGGCTACGACAGCTTCCCCATCGTGATCAGAAAGAATCAAACCGTATGAAGACGAAAGCAGAACAGCCTGTGGCTGAGAATACGCCGGTGGCGACGCCCGCTGCGGAGCCTACGCCCAGGGCGCCCCGCAAGCCCCGCACGAAGAAGAAGGCGCCGTTAAAGGTGCTGCTGTGCGCCAGCGAGGCCATGCCCTTTATTAAGACCGGCGGCCTTGCGGATGTGGTGGGGGCTTTGCCCCTGGCGCTGGCTCGGCAGGGGGTGGATGTGCGGGTGATTCTGCCCAAGTATCGCCTGATTCCCGAGACCTATCGAAACAGCATGGAGCATGTGGTGGACTTCACCGTGCTCATGGGCATGGAGAAGGTCTATTGCGGCATCGACACCCTGAAGGAGAAGGGGGTCCGCTACTACTTTGTGGACAATCTCGCCCTCTTTGGGGGGGATCAGGTCTACACCGGGGACAGGGACGAGGGCTATCACTTTGCCTTCTTCTGCCGGGCCATATTGGAGGCCCTGCCCAGAATCGACTTCTTCCCGGATGTGATTCACGGCAACGACTGGCAGTGCGGGCTGTTGCCGGTGCTGCTGCGGGCGCAGTACGCCGGGGACCCCCGGTACGATGCCATCCGCACCGTGTACACCATCCACAACCTGAAGTTCCAGGGGCTGTTCGACATCCCCTGGCTCAACACCTATCTGGGCCTGGACAACAAGTATTTCACCTATGAAGGGCTGGAATTCTATGGGGTCCTCTCCTGCATGAAGGGCGGCATCGTCTATTCCGACAGGGTCACCACCGTGAGCCCCACCTACGCCCGGGAGATTCAGTCCGCCTACTACGGCGAGATGCTGGACGGCCTCATGCGAAGCCGGAAGGAGGCCCTGTGCGGCATCTTAAACGGCATCGACACCGATTCCTATGACCCGGAGAACGACCGCTTCCTGCGGGTCACCTACAGCGCCGACAACCGCCGGGGCAAGGCGGTGTTGAAGGCGGCGCTGCAGCAGGAGTGCGGCCTGGAGCAAAAGCCCAACACGCCGCTCATGGGCTTTATCGCCCGGCTCACGGCCCAGAAGGGTCTTGACTTAATCGAGCGGGTGCTGGACGACATCATGCGCCAGGACATCCAGATCGTGTTCCTGGGCATGGGGGACAGGCACTTTGAGGACTTTATCCGCAGCGCCGAGAAGAAGTACCCCGGCCGGGTGGCCGCCAAGGTGGAGATGAACGAAGCCCTGGCCCACCGGGTCTATGCCGGCAGCGACCTGTTTTTGATGCCCAGCCAGTTCGAGCCCTGCGGCCTGAGCCAGATGATTGCCATGCGCTACGGGTCCATCCCCATCGTGCGGGAGACCGGGGGTCTGAAGGACAGCGTGGAAGCCTTCAACGTGTATACAAACGAGGGGAACGGCTTCTCGTTTACCAACTACAACGCCCATGAGATGCTCTATACCATCGAGCGGGCGGTGGGCTACTACCACAACGAGAAGCTGTGGGACGGGCTGGTTCGCCGGGCCATGGGTACGGACTTTAGCTGGAACCAATCCGCCAAGGTGTATCTGCAGCTCTATCAGGAGCTGGCAAAATAATACTTATCAGAAAGGGAACCAACACTCATGGAAAGCAAGGTCAGGCGAATCGGTATTCTAACCAGCGGCGGCGATGCCCCGGGCATGAACGCGGCGGTCCGTGCCGCTGTGCGTAACTGCGTACACCACGGCATCATCCCCATCGGCATTCGGCGGGGGTACAACGGGCTGATTCATGCGGACACCATGGTCATGGACGCCCGCAGCGTCAACGGCATCAGCGATAGGGGCGGCACCATGCTCTATACCGCCCGGTGCGACGAGTTTAAGACCGACGAGGGCATTGCCCAGGCGGTCCGCACCTGCAGGTATGCGGGCATCGACGGCATCGTGGCCATCGGCGGCGACGGCACCTTCCGCGGCGCCGGGAAGCTGAGCGCGGCGGGCATCAACACCATCGGCGTTCCCGCCACCATCGACAACGACATCGGTTGCAGCCACTACACCATCGGCTTTGACACCGCCGCCAACACCGCTATCGAGTGTATCGACAAGCTCTCCGACACCATGCAGAGCCATGAACGGGCTTCCGTGGTGGAGGTCATGGGCCGCCACGCCGGACATCTGGCGGTGTATGTGGGCCTGGCCGTGGGCGCCACCGCCATTCTGGTGCCGGAGTATCCGGTGGACTTTGAGCGGGACGTGCTCGAGAAGATTCGTCAGGGCCGCTACAACGGCAAGCGGCACCACCTCATCGTGGTCGCCGAGGGCGTGGGCAACACCCAGGGCATCGCCGACAGAATCGAAAACGAGACCGGCATCGACGCCCGGGTCAGCATCATCGGGCATATCCAGCGGGGCGGCAGCCCCAGCGCCCGGGACAGGACCATGGGCGCCCGCATGGGCCACATGGCCGTGGAGCAGCTGGCCGCCGGGAAGACGGACCTGGTGGTGTGCTACCGGGATAGTCACCTGGTCACCATCCCCATCGCCGAAGCCCTGCAGATGACCAAGCCCATGGATCCCTATATGTACCAGGTGGCCTACGACGTGAGCATCTAAGGCGTCTGTGAACGCTTCGCTTTTCGCCGGGCGGGAAAACCGCCAGGAAGACACCGTAACCAAAGGGGGTGCAGCCGCATCCCCTTTTGCTAAAATCAGGAGGAAGTATGCATTCATCCGTTCCCGCCCTGGGTCTGCTCTGCATGGGGGCGACGTTGCTCTTTGCCTTTGGTGCCCCGATAGGGCTGCTGGTGTACTTTCGCAAGCGGGGGGCCAGGGTGTTGCCCTTCTTTGTGGGGTGCCTCACCTTCGTTATTTTCGCCCTGGTGCTGGAAGCCGCCGTCCACCGGCTGGTGCTGGGGAGCGCCCTGGGACCGACCATCCAGGGCAATACCCTGCTCTATGCCCTCTACGGCGGGCTTATGGCGGGGCTGTTCGAGGAAACGGGTCGGTACCTGGCCATGTCCACGGTGCTCAAAAAGCAGCAGGATAGGGATATCCACGCGCTGATGTACGGGGCGGGTCACGGCGGTGCCGAGGCCATGCTCCTGCTGGGGCTTACCTATGTCAACAACCTGGTTTTCTCCCTGCTGATAAACACCGGACACACGGACCTGCTGACGGCGACGGTGCCCCCGGAGGCCCTTCCTCAAATCCAGAGCGCCATAGACGCCCTCGTCTCCACCCCCGCCTATATCTACCTGCTGGCGCTCGTGGAGCGGGCCGTGGCCCTGACCGTCCACCTGTGCCTGAGCGCCCTGGTGTGGCTCTGTGTCACCCGGAAGAAGGGGTGGCTCCTGCCCCTCTCCATGCTGCTCCACGCGCTGGTGGACGCCGTGACGGTGCTCCTGTCTGCCCGCCTGCCCCTCTGGGCCATGGAAGGGTGCCTGGTGCTCATTGTCGCCGCCCTGGCCCTGCTCACCCGGTTCCTTTGGAAAGCCAATAAATAAAGAGCAGGACTGCCCTGCTCCCTTCCCGCCCCTCTCTCCAAGGAGAAGGGGCGGTTTTATATACAGTTCTTTTGCTCCTACGGCCGGGAGGGCTTCACATTATGGTCCGGGCGGATGTCCCCGTCTATGGGGCCGTTCTCGTTCTCAAAGTCCTTGATGGCCTTGCGAATCAACACCAGAAGATGGCTGTTCACCGATCGCCCCTCATAGTCGGCGATGTAGGCAATCTTTTTGAGCATCTCCTCCTCGATGCGAATGGACACACTCTTTACCGCCATGATTATTTCCCCTTTCTTGGCTGTATGGTGTGTTTATTTTATGTTTATCATATGCTATAATATCCAAAATGGATATACCGTATATCTAAACAATTTGGAGGGGGAGATGGTTGTTACCTTTTGTGGTCATAGGGAGGTGGTCAACGCTCCGCTTCTTGACGCTTGGCTCAACGAGATAGCGGAGACCCTTATACAGGAAGGAGCGAATTGCTTTTATCTGGGCGGCTATGGGCAGTTTGATAGAGCAGCGGCGGCGGCAATCAGAAAGCAAAAGGAGCGATATCCGCAGATTCGCTCCGTGCTGGTGTTGCCCTATTTAGATGCAGTCTTCCCAACCGCCGATTATGATGAAACCGTTTACCCACCTCTGGAATCCGTGCCGAAGCGGTATGCCATACTGCGGCGGAACCAATACATGGTTGATAAGGCGGATGTGGTGGTTGCCTACGTTTCCCGTAGCTTTGGGGGCGCGTATCAAACCCTCCAATATGCAAAACGGAAGCGAAAACGAATTGTCTCCTATCCCTTGACGTAAAGTTCTTTTGCTCCCCTTTTCTTTCAAGAAAAGGGGAAAGAAAAGCCCTCACTCCATCAGCAAAAAGAGCTCGTCCTCCCGCTCGATAAGCTCCCCCAGCGGGGCCAGAAACTCGATGGCGTAGGCGCCCCGGGAGTCCGTATCCGAAAGGGCGGCCCGGTAGAGAAGGACCCGTCCCCCCTCCTCCAAAAGGGCCAGGTCAGCCCCCTGCAGCAGGAAGGCCCCGGTCCGATTCTCCTGCGTGGTCAAATCCAGCCACCCCACCCGGGCGCAGGGCCCGGCCTCGGTCTCGGCGGTGTAGGTGTACAGCAGCTCCGGAGCATCGTTTGCATCAAGGTCCGCATAGACCCCGTTCACTACGCCGCAGCCCTGCGTCTGTTCCCCCAGGCGCAGATACCCTCCCTCGGGCAGTTTTAGATAGCTATACCCCAGCGACTCGTGCCGAAAGAGCACATACCCAGGTAGGTCCAGATTCTCTGGTGTGATGTCCACCCAATGCTCCCCACCCATCAGCTCCGGGTACGCCTCTGCCGCCTGCATCAGCCCCGGCAGGGCGGATACCTCCGGGTCAAAGCGCAGGCTGTGGTAGTTGGGCAGCGGCGTGGGCGTAGGCGATGCCGTGGGAATCAGGGACGGGGTGGGCGTGGCGGAGGCCGCCTTGCGCCGGGCGGAGCCCACGGTGAAGAACACGGTGCCCCCCAGCAGCAGCAGGAACCCCACAAGTATGCACAGCACCACCAGGCCCGTGCGCTGATAGAACGGTTTGGCCATAGACAGCCTCCTTTGCCAAGGTTACCCTAACTATACAACGGTTGCCCCTCGGCTTTCAAGCCTGGATTTTTCCGGTCAGAAGGGCCGCCGGGCAAACTGGAAGGCGTTGATCCAATAGTTGCTGATGTCGGTGACGATGACCTCCCCCCGGCTGCTGGAGGGATAGATCATCTGCTTCTCCCCCAGATAGATGCACACGCAGTTGATATTCTCGTTGTCCCCGGTCTTAAAGAACACCAAATCCCCGGGCACCAGGTCCGACAGGCTCTCGAGCTTGTCCCAGTCCTCCACCTCGGAGTACCCGGCGGAGGTCTTGTGCCGCACCTGTAAGCCCGCCTCCTTCATGCACCAGTAGGCAAAGCCGCCGGGGTCGAACCCCTCCTCCGGGCTGTTGCCGCCCCGCTCATAGGCATAGCCCAGGTATTGGCGGGCAATCTCGCAAATCTTCTCCCCTTGGCTCAGCCCTTCCAGGCTCACCGTGGGCACAGGCGTGGCCGTGGCCGTTGGCGCAGGGGTAGCCGTCGGCGCAGGGGTAAAGGTGGGCGCAGGGGTGTCCGTCGGCGCCGGCGTGGCAGTGGCCGTGGGCATGGGCGTGGGCGTGTTTACGGGGGCAGCGGTCAGCGCCACGGCGCTTTCCACAATGCGGATGGGAGCTTCCTCCTCCGCCACATCATTTTTCACATGGGTCGCCTGCTCATGGCAGCCCAGCAGCAGGCCGCAAATCAGCAGCACACAAAGTCTTTTCTTCATGGGATATACCTCCATGCTGCTCACTATAGCAAACTTAGGTGTCCAAGCTGCAACCATCCGGTGAACAGGCTGTTAACAAAAGAGGGAGCCGGACGGCTCCCCGCACAACAAATTTGTAAAATCAAAACCGGTCCAGCTGCTCCACAGGCTTGATCAGCAGCGCACACACGATGAGGGCAATGATAGTGTTGGGCAGCATGTACGCCCCGTTATACACCAGGGAAAACAGCAGCGCACCCGGCGTGGGCACGGCCAGTCCGAAGAAGTCCGCCGTCGGTTCTGCGTAGGCGGCGTAGATGGTGATGCCACTTACAAAATGCACCAGGAAACGAGCCACACAGCCAATGAGCGCCGCCAGGGGCAGCAGCTTCTTCTTTCTGCAAATCAGACCCGCAAAGCCCACAAAGGCATACGCCACCGAATAATCCAGCAGCATGCTCTGCCAGTTCACGGCGCTGCCCCCTGCCAGGAAGAATTTGAGGGTACCGAAAGCGAGACCAGCCAGCAGCCCCTTCCAAAGGCCCCAACGATAGGCATAGACAATCAAGGGAACCATCACAAAGTCGATGGAGCCGCCCAGGGCCGCTACGGGGATTTTCAGATAGCTGAGCACCAAAGCAAGGGCGATGCACAGGCCGCCCTCCGCCAACATACGGGTAGTGGATTGTTTTTTCATGGTGTTTCCTTTCTTCGCTTACAGCTAAAATAAAATGACCGTACACAATGTACGGTCGCAGGTGAAAGCATCTTGTTGCATCGCTTCCTCCGATGGCATTACCCAACAGGTTCCAAGGGTGCTTCTCAGGGGACCATTTATAACAGTCCCCGCCCCTGCGATGTAGGAAAGTATACGCTGTTATAGGGAGAATGTCAAGCTTTCTGCCCCTGTTTGTCCAGGAACAGGGCCAGGGCAAAGCCCAGCACAAGGGTGATGCAGCCGGCAATCAGGTGCCCCGCCCCCAGGCCTGAGAGGCTCAGGCCGGACTTGACGAAGATGGGATAGGGGGAGGAAATCATCAGCCCCATGATGGCCCAATAGGTGGGCACCGGATGATGCCCCAGAAGCCACTTAATCCACCGGCTCACCAGCAGCAGCCCCACCACGGCGCCCACGGCAAAGAAGCCCAGGGCGAACACATGCCCCCAGGGGGCGGCGCCGCTGCCCTTGATAAAGTCCTTCAAGCCCGTGATGTGGCCGATGATATCGTTATAATACCCCAGCACCAGCATGACCATGGACCCGGAAATCCCCGGCACAATCATGGTTCCGGCCCCGATAAAGCCCAGAATCAGGGCCATGACGGCGCCCCACAGGCCGACAGTCAGGTGCGCTTCGCCGGTGGCGCCGCCGGAAAGATGCGGCAGGGCCACCATGATGAGTACCATCAGCACAAAGAGCCCCAGACCCACCGGGGACAGCTTCTGCCCCTTTACCTTCTGATAGAGCATGGGCAGGCTCCCCAAAATCATGCCGATGAAGCACAGGGCGGTTTCAAAGAGATAGTGCTCCATGAGCCACTTGATTACAAAGGCCAGGCCCAGTATCCCCACCACCATGCCGATGACATAGGGAATCAAAAACACGATGGCATCCCGGCGAACCTTCCTATCCGAACTGGTGATAGAAATGGCCTGCTCATAGATGCCCATGGTCATAATCATGGACCCGCCGCTGACTCCGGGGATCAGCACCGCCAGGCCCACCAACATTCCTTTAATAATCGCAATTACATACTTCATAGCCCCGCCATTGTACCCCACAAACGCCGCCCCGTCAAGAAGAAGTCCCCCCGGCCGTGCTGCACCCAGGGCAAGTTGCCTCCCCTTCCGGCATTTTGCCCAGAGGGCAAAATG
>JAFSPW010000041.1 GCA_017451295.1 Clostridia bacterium | reverse complement strand
TAGGGGCCGACGCCCTCGGCGGCCCGCCTCCCCCTCTTGTCATCCCGACCGAGCGAAGCGAGCGGAGGGATCTGGGAACCAACTTGCATATACAAGAGATTTCTCCGCTCGGTCGCTCCGCTTCCTCGGTCGAAATGACAAGGGAAACCCTTGCCTCCACCGTTGCGTAGCGAAGATGGCTTAGGCGCTCAACGCTTGCCTCCACCGTTCCCGTCAGGGACTGGGGGAGGTGGCATTTTGCCCAGAGGGCAAAATGACGGAAGGGGGGCAATTCGTCTTGGGTGCAGCAGGGGAGGTGGCATTTTTGCCTTGGCAAAAATGGCGGAAGGGGCGGCCCCCGTAGGTGGGGCCACACCATTTGCGGCAATTATAATTGCATATGCACAGCGGAAGGAAGGGCGTCATGCCCTTCCTTTTGACTGCAAACTGCTCATCTGGGAATTCTGTGTCAAAAGTTGGATTATTACATAGGAAATTGGTGTTAATTATTACTTGATTATTGCACCAAATTCTTTTCTGTGTTATGATGTAAGCACATTAGATTCCGGGGAGGGAGAAGTGCCATGTATATGTACCGAAAGGTGACGGCGTATCTGCAGCAGTGGAAAGTCAGCAAATACCGCAAACCGCTGATTATTCAGGGCGCTCGCCAGGTTGGGAAAACCTACGCCATTTTGGAATTCGCAAGAAAGCAGTATGATAATGTAGCCTACTTCAATTTTCAAACCGACGAAACGCTTGCAGCCACGTTTGCGGAGAGTATTCGTCCCTCCTATCTGCTGCCCATACTCTCCCATATCAGCGGGCAGACCATTACCAGAGGGAACACTTTGATCGTCTTTGACGAGATTCAGCTTTGCCAGAAGGCCCTCACCTCGTTGAAATATTTCTGTGAAGAGGCACCGGAATATCATGTTATCGCTGCGGGAAGTCTGCTCGGCGTGGCCGTTAACCGTGAAAAATATGCCTTTCCGGTGGGGAAGGTAGATCGCTATACCATGTATCCCATGGACATGGAGGAGTTTTTGCTGGCCTGCGGCGAAGAAGAGTTAATCGCTCGCATCCGTGCCTGCTTTACTGAGAATTCACCCCTGCCGGCCGCACTGCACGAAGCGGCTCTTAGGCGGTATCGGCAGCATCTGGCCGTCGGCGGCATGCCGGAAGCCGTTGCACGCTTTATCGATACCCAGGACTATACGCAGGTGCGGCATATCCTGGAGACGATTCAGATGGATTATCTCGATGATATGAGCAAATATCAGGATAACGCCAACGAGATTAAGAAGACAAGGCTGACCTACGGCACCGTTGCCGTGCAGCTTTCCAAGAAGAATACCCGCTTCCAGTACAAGATTATTAAGAGCGGTGCAAGAGCTGCCGAATATGAGAATGCGATTGAATGGCTGGTCTTTGCGGGTCTGCTTTCGAGAATCTATCGTGCGGAACAGATTCAAAAGCCTTTGGAAAACTATAAGGACATGGATGATTTCAAAATCTATCTTTCCGATATGGGGCTGCTGGCGGCACAAAAGGGCATCCGTGCAGAAGACATTTTCTTCATGGAGGAGGAACTTGCCGATTTCAAGGGCGGCATGACCGAAAACTATGTCCATATTCAGCTGGTCCAATCCGGCTTCAGACCCTACTTCTGGCGAAACGAGAAGGGTACCAAGGAAGTGGACTTTATCGTGTGCCGAAAGGGCAAGCTCATTCCCATAGAAGTAAAAAGCGGGGACAATGTCGCTTCGGCGAGCCTGAATGAATATATCAAGCTTTTTACGCCTGCGTATTCGATTCGCATCTCGGAAAAAAACTTTGGCTTTGAGAACAACATCAAATCCGTTCCGCTGTATGCTGTGTTCTGTATTCAGGACGATTGAATCCCACCAGGCATATAGAAGGACCCCCTGTCGTTGGGCAAGGGGTCCTTTTTCGGTTACGGTTCGTCGTACAGATACAGATAGGTTCCGTGGGATTCCGCGACCAACGACAGGCTCCCGGTTTTTTCCAGTTCCTTCATCAGCAGCACATACCCGTCTATGCTCTCATCGAGAAAGCCGAAATGGGTGCCGATGATATAGCAGGGCGTGTGGCTTCTGACGGCGGCCAAATCCGCCGCCACCTCCTTTGCCGTCAATGGGGGGGTGGTATCCAATTGGGTGAGGGATGTGCCCCAGAGGATATTGTCGTTTGCGGGCGTTTCGCCGATTCTTGTGCAGGCATACCCTTGTTTGTATTTGAAAACAGGGATGGAGAATTTATACAGATACAGATACTCCCCCTGCCGGATGTGGCTGTCAACATAGGCAATCAGGGGATTGGCATCGTCTGTGGCATAATACATCTTTTCAGCGTCCAGATAGTATGCGCTTCCCCCAGCTAAAAGCAGCATACCAACGAGCAGAATGCTGCGCATCCTATGGGCAAAGGAGAATTTCATCAGAACGCATTCCAGCCCCCATCCCAGCAGCAGCATCATAAACGGATACAGGAACAGCCACACCCTTTCCGTGGTCGGGAAAAAGCGAAGGGCCGATGCGAGCAGGGCATACCCAACCGTCAGCAGGATAAGCCATACCGGGGCTTTCTTTTCTTTCATTCCCCGCAAAATGCCATATCCGAGCACACAAAGCAGCAGCACATCCACCGCATACCGCACGGCCTGTTGGGGGATAGGGCGCCGAATCCTGTCCCAAATCCAATACAGTCGTTGGAGGGAAGCAAGGTTCAGCGAGAAGAAGGCATCCTGCAACTGCCAGGAATCCTGCATCCGGGTCACATTGCACAGCCTCAGCCAGAGGTAATAATACAGGCCAAACACAGCCAGTATGCAAAGGGAGTGTATGCCGATGCAGACGGCATTTGCAAACCGTTTTAAGAAGATGTTCCGAAAGAACTCATAGGCCATGATGGCGCCGATGACAAAGATAGCCGGGTTGGCCATGAGCAACGAAAGGCACATGACGCCGGTGAGCAGATACAGCTGTTTCGTGTCGTCAGGGTGCTTTTTCGACCAGCGCAGATACAGATAGAAGATGAGCAGGCACCACAGGGCCTCGCTCATATACTGCTTACATTCGTTGGAATACCTCAATAGATAGACGGTGTTGGAAAAAAAGGCCACCGGGAACAGCGGGTATTTTAGACCCATGGCGTTCCCTATCCCAAATAGCAGCGGCAGGCAAAGAAGGAAGCTGAAAAGGGAGTATAGGCGCAGCACGTTCTCCGATTCACCCAAAAGAAGGGTCAGCAGCTTCACCACCATGAGATACCCCCCGGGGGCGGATTGAATGTTGGGCAGGGAGGAGGACAGCAGATGCAAGAGGTCTCTTGTCACAATGCCCTCTGCTAACCACGCTTCATCCAGCCAGAGGGACCTTCCGGCGAGCAGGATTCTGATACCGGTCACGATTCCGGCGGCTGTCGCCAATACAAATATGCCGTTTAGCAGGTCGATTCTTCTCTTGTTGTTCGTCTGATTCATCTGTTATTTCTGTCCCAGCCAGTTTTTTAGGTACTGGCCCTTTCGCTGTTCAAAGCCCTCCTGGCCCGAAACGGGATGCGCCAGTAAATCGAGCACCGTCCCGGCCAGAATCTTGGGCGGGCAGAGGCATGCGTTTTCCTCGTCACAAACGGCAAAGTCGTCCCCGTGGAAGCGGCCCGTCACCCCGGTGAACCCGAATTGCACCGTGGGCAGCAGGGTCCCTAAGTCCCCCACATCCCCGGAGGCGCCGGACAAAAGCCCCTCTGCGATTTCCTCCTCGTGGCACAGGAGCAGCATGTTTTGTTTCACCATGGCGTTTATCTCCTGGCTCTGGTTCAGGGGCAAAAAGCCGGGGCGGCGGCTCACCTCTGTGTCGATGTCCAGGGCCTCCCCGCACTTTTTCAGGCACTTTTCGACCAAATCCGCCGCGGCAAACAGGGCTTGTTGGTTCCTGGCGCGCACATAGGTTTCGATGACGGCCCTGTCCGGCACGATGTTCACCGTCCCCGCCGCCTCGGATAGCACGGGCTGCAGGTTCACCCCGTCCTTCGGGTTGAACCTATCCTTCAAAAAGGCCAGGGCCGTTTGGGCCAAAGCGGCGGCATGGAGGGCGTTCTTCCCCTCAAAGGGGGCGGCTCCGGCATGGGCGCTCCGGCCCCGGTATTCGGCCTTAAAGATGACGAAGCCGGTCAGGGTGGAATTCACATCAAAGCGGCAGTCCGGTTCCCCGGAGGCGTGGCAGGAGAGAACGCAGTCCACCCCGTCAAAGACCCCGGCGGCAATCATGTCCTGCTTCCCGGAGGGGTAGCGGACGAGGCCCTTGTCGATGAGGCTCTGGCGATAGGCAAAGTCGATCATCTCCTCCGCCGGGGTGAAGATGACCTTCAGGGTGCCGTTTAGCGGCTCCTCCTTCATAGCTTCGATTAGGGCCAGGGCGGCGGAGGTCTGCAGGCTGTGGCCGCAGGAATGGATGCGGCCCTCGCCCCCTTTCCTGGGCAGGGCGTCTATGTCCGCCACCACCGCCACGCAGGGACTGCCGCTGCCCAGGGTCACGGCATAGCCCGTATAGCTCAGTGTCTCAAAGGGGAGTCCCCAGGCCATCAGGCAGCTTTTGATAACCTTTCCCGTCTCAAACTCCCGATACCCCAGCTCCGGGGTGTCAAAGAGCCGGCGGCTGCGGGAGATAATTTCGGGGGCGTTTTGGTCGATTCTCTCGAAAATCCGTTGCTTTTGCGCGTTCATTTTTTCACTCCCAAACAAGTTTTGTTCCGACCCCCACTTCCTGCACGGGCATCTGCTCCAGCATGGCGGCCTTCACGGTAAGGGCCGTGCAATGGCAGGGACACAGGCAGGGAATCTGCTGCTTTTTCAGATACTCGATGGTGGCCTCGACCCTTTTGTTTAGCTCCATCAAATGAAAGCCCCCGATAACCCCCAGGACCCTTTGTTGCCCCGTCACCGCCTTCGCCCGCTCGATGATGTTGCCGATGCCCCGGTGGGAGCAGCCGGTGATGACATAGACCCCCTCCCGGCCCCGGTAGGCAAGGGCGGTGTCGTCCGGGCAAAAGTCCGGCGCATGGCGGCAGGTGCCCACAGCCAGGGGAGGCTCGAAGTCCGTTACATACGGTATCTCCCCCAAATAGAACAGGTCCCTGGCGATTTCTACCGGCTCCTTTGAAAGGTGCAGGTCAAAATACCTTTCCATCTCCTCCCTTGAATAGGGACAACCCACGGGCAGACCCCCGTCTTCTACGGGCCGAAAGAGGGCCGGGTGAGCATAGAGCCGGGGCTTGGGCCCCTCGCAAAAGAAGGCCTTCAGCCCCCGGGTGTGGTCGTTGTGGCTGTGGGAGAGGACCACCGCCGCCGCCTGCCGCCAGGGGAGTTTCAGGGCTTCGGCGTTCTGGGCGAAGGTGCCAAAGTACCCGGTGTCGAGCAAAACCCCCTGCCCCTTCAGGGAAAGGTAGCAGCTAAAGGCCGGCTCCCCCAACAGGTACCGGTCGATAAGCGTGTGGTTGTCGCTAAGAATGGTCAGCTCCATAGGGATAAAAGGGGGCCACCTGCTTACGGTGGCCCGGTGTGTTATGCGTCGAGCAGGAAGGCCCGATAGGCCTTCACGGCCTCATGTAGGTCCGCCTTGTTGATGATTTCCCAGGGGGCGTGCATGGACAGCACCGCCACGCCGCTGTCGATCACGTTCATGCCGTACAGGGCGCAGATATAGGCGATGGTGCCGCCGCCGCCCACGTCTACCCGGCCCAGCTCCGCCATCTGGAAGCGAACGTCGTTGTCGTCCATGATGGCCCTGAGCTTGCCCAGGTATTCGGCGTTGGCGTCGTTGCTGCCGGACTTGCCGCGGGAGCCCGTGTACTTGTTGAAGCACACGCCCCGGCCCAGGAAGGCGGCGTTCTTCTTTTCAAAGGCGGAGGCATAGCTGGGGTCGAACCCGGCGCTCACGTCGCAGGAGAGCATGGAACTGTTCTGCAGGGCCCGGCGAAGCTTCAGCTCGCTGTAGTCCCCGGTCTTTTCCATAATCTCCGCCACGGCGTTTTCAAAGTACCGTGCCTGCATGCCCGTGGCGCCTACGCTGCCGATCTCCTCCTTGTCAGCCAAAATGCAGCAGCAGGTCCGGCGGGGGGTGCCGCTGATGCTGAGCATGGTTACAATCTGGGCAAAGGCGCAGACCCTGTCGTCGTGGCCGTAGCCCAGGATCATGCTCCTATCCAGCCCAAAGTCCCGGCTCCTGCCGGCGGGGACCACCTCGATTTCAGCGGAGAGGAAGTCCTCCTCCTCCATGCCGTACTTCTCCTTCAAAATGGACAGGATGGCGGCCTTCACCGGCTCCTTCTCCTCGCCCTTTAGCGGCCGGCCGCCCACGATAACATCCAGCGCTTCCCCTTCAATGACGGTGCTGGCCTTCTTGGTCAGCTGCTCGGAAGCAAGGTGAATGAGCAAATCCGAGATGCCCACCACCGGGTCCTCTGTATCTTCGCCGATGATTACATCCACCACGGTGCCGTCCTTCTTGGCCACCACCCCGTGCAGCGCCAGGGGCAGGGTGACCCACTGGTACTTCTTGATGCCGCCATAGTAGTGGGTGTCCAGATACGCCAAATCCCCATCCTCATACAGGGGGTTGGGCTTGAGGTCCATGCGCGGGCTGTCGATGTGAGCGCCCACGATGTTGAACCCCTGCTCCATGGGCTCCTCGCCGATGATATACAGCTGCACCGCCTTGTGCATGGTGTCCACGAACACCCTGTCCCCGGGGCGCAACGTTTCCGCTTCGTCGAGGGCCACAAAGCCCGCCGCCCGGGCAAGCTCGATCGCCTGCCGGGCGCACTCGCGCTCGGTCTTGCCGTTGTCCAAAAAGGCCCGGTACTTCTTGCCCAGGTCCATCACCTGCTGCGCCTGCTGTTCGTCATAGGCGGTCCATGCGTTGGTTCTTTCCATATTTGCTCCTTTTTACCTATACATTTGCTACCAGTATACCGCCGCTAAGTGGAAAAGTAAAGCCCGGGGGATTTCAACAAAACGGTGAAGTTGCCGCTTTCTCCCTTGAAAATCGCTTTCTTCCATTCTATAATAAGCTAATTTAATCTGGAGGCAAAGGAAAATGACAAAGATTGATATCTTCTCCGGCTTCTTGGGAGCCGGGAAAACCACCTTGATTAAGAAGCTCATCGCCGAGGCGTACGCCGGGGAGAAACTGGTCCTCATCGAAAACGAGTTCGGTGAAATCGGCATTGACGGCGCCTTCATGCAGGAGGCGGGCATCGAAGTGAACGAGATGAACTCCGGCTGCATCTGCTGCTCGCTGGTGGGGGACTTCGGTCGGGCGCTGAAAAAAGTGCTGGAGCAGTACGCCCCGGATCGCATTTTGATCGAGCCCTCCGGCGTGGGCAAGCTCTCCGATGTCATCGGCGCCGTGGAGCGCATCGATTCTAAGGAGATTGAGCTCAACACCTTCACCACCGTGGTGGATGCCAAGAAGGCCAAGGTGTACATGAAGAACTTCGGCGAGTTCTTCAACAACCAGGTGGAGAGCGCCAGCGCCATCGTTTTAAGCCGCACCCAGGATGTGACCGAGGAGAAGCTGCAGGAGACCCTCTCCCTTATCAAGGAGCACAACCCCCAGGCCGTCATCATCACCACCCCCTGGACGGAGCTTTCCGGCAGGGACATTCTGGCCGCCATGGAGCGCAAGGACACCCTGGCCGCCGCCCTGGAGGAGCTGAAGAAGGCCCACCGCCACGACAACGACGAGGAGTGCGACGATCCCGAGTGCGAGTGCCACCATCACCATCATCACGATGAGGACGACGAGGAGCACGAGCACCATCACCATCATCACGACCATGAGGATGAGGACGAGGAGCACGAGCACCATCACCACCATCACGACCACGACGAGGAGGAGTGCGACGATCCCGAGTGCGAGTGCCACCACCATCATGGCGACGACGACGAGCACGAGCATCATCACCACCACCATCACCACCATGGCCACGATGCCGACGAGGTGTTCATCAGCTGGGGCGCTGAGACCGCCAATAAGTTTAGCGCGGAGGATGTGGCGGCTATGCTCTCTGCCCTCAACGATGAAGCGACCTACGGCGCCGTGCTTCGGGCCAAGGGCGTGGTGGCCGGGAGTGACGGCCGCTGGATTCACTTTGACTTTGTCCCCGAGGAGCAGGAGGTTCGCTTCGGTCCTGCCGCCGTCACGGGCCGCATCTGCGTCATCGGGTCCGCGCTCAAAGAGGCTGCCCTCAAGACCCTGTTCCGGGTGTAAGCTATGGAAGACATTCCCGTATTTCTCTTCACCGGCTTTCTGGATGCCGGCAAAACCTCCTTCATCCAAAGCCTGCTCGAGGATAAGGAGTTCAATAACGGTGACCCCGTGCTGGTGATTCAGTGCGAGCAGGGGGAGCAGGAGCTGAACCCCGCCCGCTTCCCGCAGAAGGGGAAGGTGGCCATAGAGACCATCGAGGCGGAGGACCGGCTCACGGAGGGGCACCTGCTGGCGCTCACGAAAAAGCATAGGCCCAGCCGGATCATGGTGGAGTGCAACGGCATGTGGCTCATGAACAGCCTCTTTCAGGCCCTGCCCGAGTGCTGGACCATCGCCGGGGAGACCCTGTATCTGGACAGCTCCACCTTCGAGGTCTATAACGCCAACATGCGCCAGCTGGTGGTGGACAAGCTCCGCACGGCGGAGCTGGTGGTCTTTAACCGGGTCACGGAACAGACGGACAAGATGGCCCTGCATAAGGCCGTACGCACCATCACCCGCCAGGCGGACATCGCCTATAGCTATGAGTCCGGCAAGACCGAGTATGATGAGATCGAGGACCCCCTGCCCTTTGATGTGAACGCCCCGGTCATCAAGATTCAGAACCGGGACTATGCGCTGTTCTATCAGGATTTGGTGGAGGACTTTAAGAAGTACCACGGCAAAACCGTGGAGTTCACCGCCCTGGTGGCCAGGAACAACCGCATGCCCAAGGACACCTTTGTGGCCGGGCGGCAGCTCATGCAGTGCTGTGCGGCGGACATCCAGTTTGCGGCCTTCGCCTTCAAGTATCCCAACGCCGACGCCCTGCAGAACCAGGGCTGGTACTCCGTCCGCGCGAAGATTGAGGTCCGCTTCTCCACCGTATATGGCAAGAAGGGCCCCGTGTTCAACGTCCTTGCCATCACCCCCGCACCGGAGCCTGACGAGCCCGTAGCTACGTTCTATTAAGACGGCCCCCGTATGAGGGGACAGACCATTTGCGGCAACTAAAGTTGAATATACTGCAGGAAGGAAGGCCCTCCAAATCGGGCCTTCCTTTTGATTATGTGCCGCAAATTAACGGCGTTTTTGGGCCTTCATATAGGGAACTATAATTCGGCCCAAAGAACGCCG
>JAFSPW010000040.1 GCA_017451295.1 Clostridia bacterium | reverse complement strand
TTTGCGAAGCAAATATATCGAAGGGCCTCGCCCTATCTCGACAACCCTTTCCTCCCCCATTTCCCCCTCTTGTCATCCCGACCGAGCCGCTTTTCCCCCTCTTGTCATCCCGACCGAGCGAAGCGAGCGGAGGGATCTGGGAACCAACCTGCTTGTCCAAGAGATTTCTCCACTCGGTCGCATTCGCTTCCTCGGTCGAAATGACATAAAAGCGTTCTTGCCTCCACCGTTTGGCAAAGCCAAATGGGGGAGGTGGCATTTTGGCCTCTGGCCAAAATGACGGAAGGGGAGATGTTCTTCCCCCAGCGGGGGAGGATGTCGCCGTGAGGCGACAGGTGAGGGAGAGCATCGTCTTGGGTGCAGCTGGGGAGGTGGCACGGGCAACTTGTTGCCCGTGACGGAAGGGGTTTGCAACTTAACAACCCCGTTATCATAGCCACCGGAGCCCTTTGGGCAGGTGGTTTTTGAGTATCCCGTCGGCCCCCTTAGCAAGGCCCAGGGAGAGGCCATGATAGGTGACGGCGCACCAGCCCGGGGCAGCTGCGGGCAGGGTCTGACCCAACAGATAGGCCCGGGCCTGTTCCTCGGTGAGGGGCTGGGCCGTAAGAAGGGGCTGCCCCGCTGCCATAGCCAGGGCGTGGGCGGGCTGGAAGCGGCCCTTTAGCTCCTCCCCCAGCAGCAGCCCCGCCCGCAGGACCCGCAGCCGGTCCAGGGGGCAGGGGAGGGGCGGCAGCAGCAGAACTCGTCCGTCCTTCAAGGCAAGCAGAGGCCCTTTGAGCCCCTCGGTATGCTCCTGTAAAAAGGCCTCCGCGAGGGGCGCTTTTTGACCTTTGGGGGCCGCGCAGCCCGCCTTTTTTGGGGTGCCCTTTCTTCTTAGCAGCGCGGCGTACTGCCCCTCGCCCAGGGAGGTGTGGGGGTACAGATGCCGCTCGGCCACCAGTTCAAAATCCGGGTACTCCGACAAAAACCAGGCCACGTTCTCTTCGTTCTCCTCCGGGGAGAAGGAGCAGGTGGAATAGACCAGCTGCCCTCCGGGCTGTACGGCCCGCTGGGCGCTTTGTAGAATGGCCCGCTGCCGCCGGGCGCAGGAGAGCACGTGCTCCTGTGACCAGGCCTGCACCGCCTCGGCATCCTTTCGGAACATCCCCTCCCCGGCGCAGGGGGCATCCACCAGCACGGCATCGAAGACGGGCCCCGTGGCGGCGGTCAGCTTCTCTGGGTCCATGCAGGTGATAAGGGCGTTTATGACCCCCATGCGCTCGAGATTCCCTACGAGCACACCCGCTCGGCCCGGCACGATTTCGTTGGCGAGCAGGACCCCCTTAGGTACCCGGGCAGCTAGCTGAGCGGACTTTCCGCCCGGGGCGGCGCACAGGTCCAGCACCGCCATATCCGGTTCCAGCTTAAATAAGCTCGCCGGCATCTGGGCGGACAGCTCCTGCACATAGTAGGCACCGGCGGCATGGAGGGGGTCATGGCCCGGGGCGTACCCCTGGGGCAGCAAAAACCCCTCCTGTGTGGCGGGGGAGAAGTCCGGACGCAGGGCAAAGAGCGCCTCGGGGCCTATTTTCAGCGGGTTCACCCGTCCGGCCCGCTTCTCCGGCTCCTCCATGGCAGCAAGGTAGGCACAAAAGCCCTCCCCCAACTGCTGCTCCATCCGCTGTACATAGGCTTGGGGCAGGTTCATAGGCGCACACAGCTCCTTCCGTTGATAAACACAAGCCAGCGCTCCTTCACCGGCTGCCCCGTCAGGGCGGCAAGGGCCTGGGCGTACAGCTCCACCTGCCGAAGGTGCCGCTGGGCAAAGGCCGCCGGGTCCCCGGTCACATGGTCCGTCTTATAGTCCAGCAGCACAAAGCCCCCTTCCTCTAAGAAGCAGGCATCCATCACCCCCTGCAGCAGCACCCGTTCGTGGGTGTTTGTGCCCAAAAGGTCGTGGCTGTCCATGGAAAGGGTGAAGGGCAGCTCCCGGTACACCGTAGGACTCTGGCACATACGCAGGAACAAATCCGTGCCCACAAAATATTCTATGCCCCGGCGGTAGGCTTCCCCGTTCTGCTCTTGCAGATAGGCGGCAAGGGCCGCAGGGGAAAGGGGCTCAAGGGGCAGATGCTGCAGCAGGCTGTGCACATCCGTCCCCCGGCGCAAAGCCCCCTGCTCCGGCGCAAAGGCGGGCTCAGTAAAGGACAGGGTGTGCCTTTCTGCAAGGGCGGTGACGGAGGTCTTGTTGGGCACCCCCGCCGCCCCGGCGTAGGGGTAGACAAAGGCATACTTGCGAACAAGGGCCTCCACCAAGAGCGGATCCCCCGGGGCAAGGGGCGGCCGCTCGGTCCCCTCGCTGATGGCAAACTCCTCCCGGGGGTGGACGAAGGTCTTCACCTGCTGGGGGGCGCACAGCAGCACCCAGCGCAAAAAGGACCGGGCGGACAACAGGCCGTAGGGGGTGAGGTGCAGCGGCGTATTCAGGGCCGAGCGGGCATCCTTCAATGTGCCCACCAGGATGAGCTGGCGCTTAGGGCGGGTCATGGCCACATACAGCACCCGCATCTCCTCCTCAAGCTGCTGCCGCCGATTGAGCAGCAGAATCCCCCGGCGGAAGATGGGCTCCCGCTTGGTGCCCTCCGGGTCCACAAAGGTTAGCCCGAGCCCCAGCTCCCGGTGCAGTAACAGCGCCGCCCGCTCCCCCTGGCGGCTGAACTGACCGTTCATCTGCGCTAAAAACACCACCGGAAACTCGAGGCCCTTGGACTTATGCACCGTGAGAATCCGCACCACGTCGCTTTGCACCGTCTGGGCCGCCCCGGACTTGGCGGAAGCCTTGGCCTGGTCCATATAGGCGATGAACCCGTGCAGGCCAAAGCCGCCCATGTCGTCATAGCTGTGGGCCTTGCTGACGAGGGCATCGAGATTGGCCTGCCGCTGGATGCCGCCTGGCATGGCCCCCATCTCCTCATAGAGCCCGGTTTCATCCAGCAGGCTCACTAAGATGGTCTCCACCGGGCTGATGCGGCTCTGCTGCCGCCAGGCGGCGATTTTGTTTAGGAACCCCGCCGCCTTACCGTCTGGGTCCCGTCCGGCGGCGAAGGTGAGGCAGTCCAGTATATCCCCATTGGGGCAGTGGTTTCTAAGGGCCATGAGCTCTCCGTGGGAAAAGCCGCCCACCGAAGAATGGAGCACGGACAACAGGGGAATGTCCTGCCGCCGGTTGTCGATGACCCTCAGCAGGTTCAACGCCACCATGACCTCCACGGACTCAAAGTAGCCCCCGGACAGCTGGGCATAGCAGGGGATGCCGCTAAGCGCCAGCGTGCGGGCAAAGATGCGGGCATGGGTCATGTTCCGCAAGAGAATCGCAAAGTCGGAAAACCGCAGGGGCCGGGGCTCGCTGTCCGCCCCGTCCTGATAGGTTTCCTTGGCCATCATGTCCTTGATGCGCTGGGCGCAGAACCGGGCCTCCGCCTCCGCCACGTCGATGGGCTCCTCCTCCGAGTCCTCCTCATAGGCTCGCTCGATAAGATGCAGCTCCGCCTGGCCCTCAGGCTGGGGACAGCCGGGGCGCAGGGCCGCCTGCTCGTCATAGACGATGGGGCTGATGCCCGGGCCCATGAGCTTTTCAAAGACCTGGTTCACGGCGGTGAGGACCTCCTGGCTGCTGCGGAAGTTGTGGTTCAAATCGATGCGCTTGCCCGCCGCCCCACAAAAGGTTTTCAGCTTCTCTAAGAACAGCCCCGGTTCCGCCATGCGAAAGCCGTAGATGGACTGCTTCACATCCCCCACGAAGAACAGGTTGTCCGCCCGGCGAATCTTGTTGAGAATGGCCTCCTGGACGGCGTTGCTGTCCTGATACTCGTCCACGATGATGGCAGAGAACCGCTCCCGGTACTCCGCCGCCGCCGTCTCGTCGTCCAATATCCGGGCGCAGTAGTGCTCGAGGTCGTTAAAGTCCAGCTTGTCCCTGTCCCGCTTCTTGAGCGCATACAGGGCTTCCATCTGCCGCCACAGGGAAATAAGGACCGTCAGCACCCGGGCGCTTTGAAGATGCAGCAGCCACTGCTGCTGTAGGTCCTGACCATAGGCGGCGGCCTGGTCACGGGCCTCCTTCTTCACCTTGTCCCGGGCGGCGGTCAGGGCATCCTTTAGCTCCGGGTCCATGCCCTTGGCGGCGGGCATCCGGCCGAACACCACCGCCGTAAGCGCCTGGGCATAGCCCTGGGGCGTCTGCTGCAGCAGGGCGCCTTGGGCATGGGGGATGGTCTCATCAAGATACGAAATCACATCCGCCCGCTGGGGGGGCAGGCTGTCCCGCTGGCGCACGAGGTCGCTCAGCACCGCCTCGAACCGGGCCTTGTCCTCCCTAAAGCACACCTCCACCCCCTTATCAAAGAGGGCGCGGCTGGTCAGGTTTTCCTCCGCATCAGAGAGCCACTTCTCCGGCTCCGGCTGGGCCTTCAAAAAGCTATTTAGCCCCATTAGGGCCTCCTCAAGGGCCGCTTCCCCCTCAAAGGCGCGGATAAGGACCCGGTAGGCAGGGGCGTCCTCTGTGGCAAGGTTCGTCAGCGCCTCCTCCATGGACTCCCTTAGCAGCACGGCGCTTTCCGTCTCGTCCAGGGTGGCGGCGCTCGGGGACAGGCCCACCAGGTGGAAGTATCGGTTCACCACCCGGGCGCAAAAGGCATGGATGGTGGATATGTTGGCGTTGGCGCAGCGAAGGCTCTGGTGATAGAGCCGGTCCTGCAGGGCCTTTTCCGTGGCCTTTTGGGCCCGGTCCTGCAGGGCGGACTCGATGCGCTCCTTCATCTCGGCGGCGGCGGCCCGGGTGAAGGTGAGAATCAGCAGGGACTCTATGTCGGCCCCCTTCTCCACCAGGCGCACCACCCGCTCCGTCAGCACGGCGGTCTTGCCCGCACCGGCGGCGGCGGAGACGATTAAGTTTCCCTGCTCCTCTATGGCGAGCATCTGTTCTCTGGTCCAGTTCATGCCTTATCCTCCCATAGCCGCAGCAGGTCGCCAAGCTTCATGGCCTTCGTGTCCCGGGTGTAACAGCCCTTCTGCTGGCCGTCAAACCGGCACACGCTCTCATAGGGGCACCACTTGCAGGCGTCCTTGTAGGGGGTGATGGCCACATTCCCCCCCCGCATGTCGCTCAGCGTCCGTTCCGCCACCGCCAAGGCCCCCCGGCCCATGGCCAGAAGCTCCCTTTCCGAGCAGGCGTTGCCGGAGAGCTCGCCGTCCTTCTTGCGGCTTAGCCCCTGGACGATGCCGGACTTCCCCTCTAAATTCCCTTCCAAAGCGGCAATGGCCCCGTCACTCTGTGCCGTGACCCCTCGCAGCACGTGCCGCCGTTCCTCCCCCTCCTTGGGGGCGGGCAGGGACAAGGGCATATAGTACATGCCCCCCGGGGTGTCGCCAAGGCCCTCCACCGCCGCAAGGTACAGCGGCAGCTGCAGCGACAGACCCGCCGCCAGCTTGGCGGGCTCAAACTTTCTGTCTCCCATCTTATAGTCGATGATGCGGTAATACCCCTCCGGGCTCACATCCACCCGGTCGATGCGCCCATAGAGGCGGATGCTCTCCCCGTCGGCGCTGTGGAGCACCAGGGGCGGGAAGGGGCAGTCCGGGCCGAAGGCAAGCTCCGTTTCATAGGGCTGATACCGGCCCGCCTGCAGCTGGCGAACGATGGACCGGGCGCACGCTTTCACGGACTCAATCCGCAAAAACAGCGCCTCCCCCAGCCGCTTGTCCCTGAGGAAGATGCCGTCGTTGTGGCTGGCGATGAGGGGGGGCAAAATCTCGTCCACCACGCTGTCCGCCTGCTCCTCGTCCATCTGCTTCCAGCAAAGGCCCCGCCGCTCTACCTCCTTTATGAAGGCGTCCAGGGCATCGTGCAGGAAGGTGCCGGCGTCCGCCGCCTCCTCGCCGCTTTCCTCCCGCTCCCTGGCCTTTAGTCCATACTTTAGATAGTGTGCAAAGGGGCAGCGGTTGAACTGCTCCAAGCGGCTCGCGCTCATGGCCTTGTTGCCATAGAGGGCCTCGGCCGCCTGCCGGCCCAGGGGGGCGGGGGAGATGCCGTTTTCCATGACCTCCTCGAGGTCCATCAGCCGCCGGGCATACCCCGGCTCCTGCAAAAAATAGGTCCGCTCTGCGGCGGCATCCGCCGACAGATACCCGGTCTTCTCGTAGAGGCTCAGCTCCCCAATGAGCTGCCGGAAGCTCCCCTCCTTGTCCGGGGGATAGGCGGTGTCGGTGCCGGTATCCTGCATATCACAGCCGGGGAAGAGGCGTTTAAGCCGTTTTATCAGCGGCGAAGGCGCCAGCTCCTCCCCGTCGGAACTGTAGGCAAAGCTGACATACAGCCGTTCCTGGGCCTTGCCCACGGCGGTGTACAGCTCCAGCCGGTCCATGGCGGTCTGCTGCCGGGTGTCGTTCCACAGCTCCAAATCCTTTGTAAGCAGCAGCGCCAGCTCCCCGTCGCTGAACAGCTCGTCGTCCGTGTGGGTTTTGGGCAGCAGCCCTTCGTTGCCCCCCAGCACAAACAGCACCCGCACCGCCGGGGTCCGGGTCCGGGCAAAGTCCCCCACGATGACCGTATCCCCCATGCCGGGCAGCAGGCCCATGGCGGAGCTCGCGGCGCCCTCCTCTAAGAGCGCCAAAAAGGCCCCGTTGCTCAGGGTATCCCCGCCCCAGATGGCGGCGATGTCGCTTAGCAGCCCGCTTAAGATGGTGTACACCTGGGCAAACAGCTCCCCATCGTTGGAACGCCCCTGGGCAATGAGGGCCTCCCCCTGCTGCAACAGCTGGTCCTTGAGCCGCGCTTGCTGCATAAAGGCATAGACCGCCTCCGCCTTCTCTTTCCCCGTGGTGCCCCGGGTGCAGCCCTCCTTCAGCTGCAGCAGCAAGGGCGCCAGGGCGGCACGCACCTCCTCCGCCGCCGGGGGTACCTCCCCGAAGGTGAAGGGTTTTTGCAGGGCGCTGCCGTACAGGCCGTAGCGGAGCACATAGTTTTCAAATATCTCCCCGGCTTCGTCGGTGCAGGGGGCAAAGCCGCTTTTGACCATGTGGATGACCTGGTCCATGCTGCCGCTTTCCAGATACCGAACGGCGCAGAGCACAAAGTCCATGGCGCTGTGGCCGGTCACGGGCCGGGTGCTGTCAAAGAACAGCGGGATGCCCTTTTGGGCAAAGGCCCGGCGAATCCGGGACACATACCCCGGCCCGTCCGTCACCATGATGCCCATGTCGGCGTACCGATAGCCTTCCTTCACGAGCGACAGCACCTGCCGGGCGCACTGCTCGGCCTCCTCCTCCCGGGTGGCCGAGGAGCGAAGGCTCAGGGCCGGGGCGGCCGCAAGGTACGGCACCTCCCCCCGGGCAAAGAGATGGCGCTCAAGGTGCAATAGCTCCCCTGGCCGCTCGGGCGTGTGTTCACAGCCCGCCCAAGAGAAGGCCGCTCCCTCCTCCCGGCAGATGCCCTGGAGCCGATAGAAGGTCGCCCTGTCGGGACTAAAGAGCTCCGCCTCCGGGTCCTCCGGGTCCATGCGAAGGGTCACGGTCACCGAGGCGCAGACCTTCATCAGCACCCTTAGCAGATAGAATAGCTGCCGGCTCGGGATGTCGATGCCGTCCACATACAGGTGGCAGCCCGCGAGCGAAGAGCCGGGCAGCGCATCGGCCGCCCTGTCCCAGAGGTCGCTTTCGGTCAGGTATCTGTCGGCCAAAAAGGCTTCGCTTTTTTCATACAGCAGGGCGATGTCCAGGAGCTTTCCCTTGAGCATGCTCCCCTCCATCAGCCCCTCGGCTCCCCGGCGCAGGTCCTCAGGGGTGATGCGGCTTTGCTTGCACCGGGAGATGATTTCGTCCATCCGCTGGGCAAAGCCCCGGCTCTCGGCTACCCGGCCAAAGACGCGCAGCGCCTTTAGCTCCTGCAGGGCCGTGCGCTTGAGAATCATCCGCCGCCCCGGCCCCCCGATGACGGGCAGGGTGTTCCCCTTCTCCAAAAGGACCCGCTGGCACAGCCGGGTGAAGGACAGCACCTGGACCTGCAGCAGCCCCCCGAGCCGCAGGCACAGCGCCTTTTCCGCTTCAAAGGTGTATTGTTCCGGCACCACAAGCACCGCCCGTTCCCCCTTCTGCTCGTGGGCGCACAGGCGGTCAATTAGACGGCTGGTCTTGCCGCTGCCGGAGCGGCCCAGCCACACATGGACGGGGGCGGCCATCAGAACCGGGCGGTGTGCAGCGGCGTGTACACCATCCTGCCTTTCTCGCTGGTGCTTTCATAGAGGACGATGGAGTTGACCCGAAAGCTGGCGTTCTGGGGCTCCTTGAGGTCGGATATGTCGCCGTGCTCCACGGCCCGGCCCACCGTGACATGGGGAATCAGCCGCCCCTTGCCCTTGCAGAACCCCTGCTCCCACAGGCCCGTTTCCAAAACCTGGTGGATGCGATATAGCTCCTGCAGCTCCCCCTCAACCTTCAGATAGCTCGTCCTTGCGCCGCCATGGTCAAAGCAGCCGTAGGCGCCGGTCTTGAGCGTGAAGGGCCGGGCGTCCGCCACCGCCTGCTCCATGACAAGGGCGATGTCCGCCAGGGCGTTGCTTTCTCCGATGAACCTGAGCGTCACATGGTGGTTCCCCAAAGGCACAAACCGGCCCCCGGTACAACGCTCCTGCAGCTCCCTCTCAAAGGCGAACACCTTCTTTTGTACATCCCTGCTTAGCGGCACCCCTATAAACAAACGCATACCTTTCACTCCCCCATTTTGATACCCCTATCATACCGAAAAATCGTGCTTTTGTACAGGGATAGCAGAAAAAACAGCCGGATTGCGTATTGAGAACAAGGCAATACTATGCTAACATACGATTACACAAAGTACGAACACGGGCAGCCAGCTGCCCGTGCCACCTCCCCCATTCCCTGACGGGAACGGTGGAGGCAAGCGTTGAGCGCCTAAGCCATCTTCGCTGTGCAACGGTGGAGGCAAGAGGGCTCCTCACCCACATTTGTCATTTCGACCGAGGAAGCGGCAGCGACCGAGTGGAGAAATCTCTTGAGCATGGGAGTCCGTTCCCAGATCCCTCCGCTCGCTGCGCTCGGTCGGGATGACAAAAAGGGGAAAAGCGGCTCGGTCGATTGACAAGAAGGGGAGGCGGGCCGCCGAGGGCGTCGGCCCCTACGGTCGGGCGTTAAAAAGCCCCCTTGTGTAAAGGGGGGAGTAAGGGGGGATTGCCTCCCCGGATCGTATCACACTATCCCTTGTTTTATCGCCGATAAGCACGGACACATCGGCGATAAAAATCGGCGATAAAGGCAAATTGAGGTGAATGGTATGTATGTTCTAAACGATATCTGCTACGCTGGGGAGATGCCTGAGGGGATCAAGGTTGTGGAAGCAAAGCCCCTGCAGGGCGGCATGATGCTGGTAACCTTTTCCACGGGGGAAAAGCGGCTGTTTGACACCACGAGGCTGGAAGGCGCCGCCTTTGCGCCTCTGGCGGATGAGAGGGTTTTTAGCCATCCGGTGCTCTTTCATGGGGTGATTACGTGGAATAACGGCCAGATAGACATCGCCCCGGAAACGGTGTATCAAGACAGCTACGCCTATGAGGGCGTGGCCATATAGGCAGTCCATCCCCCGCAAAAGCCGGGGGCCTTTTCTTTTTGGCCATTGTTTGCTATACTGCGGATATGGAAACCAGGTTCAATAAACAAGTGCAAAAGCATCGAAGGCGGTGGCTGCCGGACAACTGGCAGGAGAAGCTGCCGATAAAGCCGGCGCTGTATGTGCTGGTCATGCTGCTTGGGGTGCTGCTCGCCATCGTGGTGAACCAGCCCGCGGACGGGTATCTCAACAATGCGGAGATAGACGTGCTGCGCCGGGAGGGGTCGTTGAAGGTGGCGGTGGACGAGAACCTGTACGGCATGAACATCAACGGCAAGGGGCTGGAGCCGGAGCTGTGCGCCGCCCTGTCCCGGGAGATTTTCGGCAACAGCGAGGGCTGTCAGATGGTGCCTTTGAACCGGCACACGTTGACCTGGCAGATGAGCGAGGGGAACGTGGACATAGCCATTATGAGCCTTGTCTCCCTGCCCGGCAAAAGCTATGTCACCGGGGAAAACCCCTTCTATCAGGACCCCTGCCTCATCATGGGCTACCATATCCCCGAGCGGGAGGAGCTGGGCGGGGTGAGCCTGGGGGTGCTGTATAACTCCCCGGCCTACGAGGTCCTCTCCCAGTACCAGCAGGATGTGGAAAACGGCCTGGGCATCGTCACCTTCGCCGCCTATTATGATATGATGGTGGCGCTTAGGGCCGGGTCTTTGGACGGGGTGTGCATGCCCAGGACCGTGGCCCTCACCTTCCGGGAGAAGGGCATGAACCTGTCGGGGTACCACCTGGGCACCATCGACTATCATGCCGTGGGCACCGCCGAGCAGCGGGAGGTTATGGCCCTCGTAGATAGCCTCCTCGTCCGTTGGGCCAAGGACGGCACCCTGCGGGGCATGTATGAGAACAACGACCTACTCTATGAAGCGGGCTAAAAGGTTGACGGAAACGCAAATCTGGCGTACACTATAGCGACAGGCAAATTTTCAAGCATTGCGGAGGCAGTCATGGCATATTACAGCATTCAGGGCGGACGGCGCCTGGAGGGCACGGTGACCATCAGCGGCGCCAAGAACGCGGCGGTGGCCATCATTCCGGCGGCGGTCCTGGCCGGGGAGTGCTGTATTTTGGAGAACCTGCCCGCCATCGCCGACGTGAAGACCCTCAAGCACATCCTCAGCTGCATGGGCGCCAAGGTGGATTTTACCCGGGGGGACTGCATGCGTATCGACCCCACCACCATCGGCACCGTGGATGCCACCTTCCCCGAGGCCGGGGATATGCGGGCTTCCTACTATCTGCTGGGGGCCATGCTGGGGGCCTATGGCGAGGTGGAGCTGGCCTTGCCCGGGGGCTGTGTCATTGGGCCAAGGCCCATCGACCAGCACATCAAGGGCCTTCGGGCGTTGGGGGCCAACGTGTATATCGACGAGAGCCGGAATGTGGTCCGGGCCCAGGCGAGTAAGCTCAAGGGAGCGGAGATTTTCTTCGACCTTGTGAGCGTAGGCGCCACCATCAACCTGATGCTGGCGGCCTGCAAGGCCGAGGGGCAGACCGTGCTGCAGAACGTGGCCAAGGAGCCGCACGTGGTGGATGTGGCCAACTTTCTCAACATGATGGGGGCTTCCATCAAGGGGGCGGGCACGGATGTCATTCGCATCAAGGGCCGCAAGAAGCTCCACGGCTGCAGCTATGCCGTGATTCCGGACCAGATCGAGACCGGCACCTATATGATTGCCGCTGCTGCCACCCGGGGGGATGTGACCATCACCAATGTGATTCCCACGCATATGGAGGCCATCACGGCGAAGCTGCTGGAAAGCGGGGCCCAGATTATCGAGGGGGACGACGGACGGGAGTTCTTTTTGCGGGTGAAGATGGACCGGCGGCCCCGGAGCGTGAATATCAAGACCGCCGTGTATCCCGGCTTCCCCACGGATTTGCAGCAGCCCATGATGGCGTATCTGGCCACGGCCAACGGCACCTCCGTGGTGACGGAGAACATCTTCGAGAACCGGTTCAACCATGTGCGGGAGCTTCGCAAGATGGGCGCTTCCATCAGCGTCAGCAAGCGCACCGCCCGGATAAAGGGCGTGGAGGGGCTCAAGGGGGCCGATATCCACGCCTCCGACTTGAGGGCCGGAGCCGCGCTCATGGTGGCTGGCCTCTCCGCCACGGGGGAGACCAAGGTCCGGGGCATCGAATACATCGACAGGGGCTACGAGCACCTGGAGCACAAGGTGAACGCCCTTGGCGGCAGCGTCACACGTATAGAAGAAGAGTAACGGCCCCCGTGTGAGGGGGCACACCATTTGCGGCAACTAAAGTTGAATATACTGCAGGAAGGAAGGCCCTCCAAATCGGGCCTTCCTTTTGATTATGTGCCGCAAATTAACGGCGTTTTTGGGCCTTCATATAGGGAACTATAATTCGGCCCAAAGAACGCCG
>JAFSPW010000039.1 GCA_017451295.1 Clostridia bacterium | reverse complement strand
GAGCCGCCAAAGCAGCTCCCCTAATATACCTTACATAAGTTTCTCTTTTTGCGCCGCTTTTTCTCCTTTGTATAAAGAGAAAAAGCGGCAAAGAGAGGTTGTGGTCTGGCCCCTCACACGGGGGCCGTCAAACCTCAATACCTCTGGCGGCGAGCTTCATCCGCTGCTCCTTGGTGAGAATCTTCTTACGCATGCGGATGCTCTTGGGGGTCACCTCCACGAGCTCGTCATCGGCGATGAACTCCAGGCACTGCTCCAGGGTGAACACCACCGGCGGCGTGAGGCGCAGGGCCTCGTCGGAGCCGGAAGCGCGCATGTTGGTCACATGCTTCTTCTTGCACACGTTCACCACGATGTCCTCGTCCCGGGCGTTCTCGCCCACCACCTGCCCTTCGTACACCGGCACACCGGGACCCACAAACAGGCGTCCGCGCTCCTGGGCGTAGAAGAGGCCATAGCTGCTGGTGTCCCCGGTCTCGTGGGCCACCAGGCTCCCGCTGCTGCGGCTTTCGATGGGCCCTTTATAGGTGTCGTACCCGGCAAACAGATGGCTCATGACCCCGTTGCCCTTGGTGTCGGTCAATAGCTCGCTGCGGTAGCCCATGAGCCCACGGGCGGGAATGGTGAACTTCAAGCGGGTGCTCAAGTCCCCTATGGCGGACATATCCGTCATCTCCGCCTTCCGGCTGCCGAGCTTCTCCATGACCGGGCCCACAAACTCCGTGGGCACGTCGATAGTGACCTCCTCCATGGGCTCTAACTTCTCGCCGTTAGGGCCCTCCTTCATGATGACCTTGGGCCGGGTCACGGCAAACTCGTACCCCTCCCGGCGCATGGTCTCGATGAGGATGGACAGGTGCAGTTCGCCCCGGCCGCTGACCTTGAAGGTGTCGGTGGTCTCCGTCTCCTCCACCCGCATGGACACATTGGTCTTCACTTCCTTGAACAACCGCTCCCGAATGTTCCGGCTGGTGACATACCGGCCTTCCTTGCCGGCAAAGGGGCTGTCGTTCACCTTAAAGAGCATGCTGACCGTAGGTTCGTCGATATGCACAAAGGGCAGGGCCTCGATGCAGTTCGGGTCGCAGGCGGTCTCGCCCACGTTCAAATCCTCGGCGCCGGCCATGCAGATGATGTCCCCGGCAGAGACTTCCTCCACCTCCACCCGGTGCAGGCCCTCAAAGCGATACAGCCGGGAAATCTTGGCGGGACGGACCTTGTTCTCCTCGCCGCCGCAGAGGACGATGCTCATGCCCCGCTTTGCGGTGCCGCGCTCGATACGGCCCACGCCAATCTTGCCCACGTAATCGTCATAGTCGATGGTGGAGAAGAGAATCTGCAGGGGCGCTTTATCATCCATGGCCGGGGCGGGAATGGCGGAAAGGATGGTGTCGAAGATGGGCTTCATGCTGTGCTCCAGCTCGTCCGCCTCGTAGCCGGACATGCCGTTGCGGGCGGAGGCATAGACGATGGGGAAGTCCAACTGCTCGGCGGTGGCGCCCAGCTCCATGAACAGCTCCAGGCACTCGTCCACCACCTCGTCGGGCCGGGCATCGGGCCGGTCCACCTTGTTGATGACCACCACAGGCACCTTCCCCAGCTCCAGCGCCTTCTTGAGCACGAAGCGGGTCTGGGGCATGCAGCCTTCAAAGGCATCCACCAGCAGCAGCACCCCGTCAACCATCTGCAAAATACGCTCCACCTCGCCGCCAAAGTCGGCATGGCCCGGGGTGTCCACGATATTGATACGCACATCCCCATAGCTGACGGCGGTGTTCTTGGACAAGATGGTGATGCCCCGCTCCCGCTCCAAGTCTCCGCTGTCCATGACCCGGTCAACCCCCACCTCGCTGCGGCGGAGCACGCCGGCATCCTGCAGCAGATGATCTACCAGAGTGGTCTTGCCATGGTCAACATGGGCGATGATGGCTACGTTTCTGATTTCCATGATTTTCCCTCGAATTTCTATTGCATTACAAACTGAATTAGTATATCACAATTTTCCCCCAACGCAAGATTTTTTTCATTGCAGCACGCAAAAAAAACGGGGAGAGGCTGCCGTCGCCCTCCCCTTGCGCCTCATCCGGCGCAAGCTATCCCCCTTCCGACATTTTGCCCAGAGGGCAAAATGCCACCTCCCCCATTGCTACGCAACGGTGGAGGCAAGCGTTTTCCCTGTCATTTCGACCGAGGGAGCCCGAAGCGACCGAGTGGAGAAATCTCTTGAGCATGGGAGTCCGTTCCCAGATCCCTCCGCTCGCTTCGCTCGGTCGGGATGACAAGAAGGGGGAACGGTGGAGGCAAGGGTTGTCGAGATAGGGCGAGGCCCTTCGATATATTTGCTTCGCAAATTCGATATATGCCCTAAGGGCATTCGATATGATATACATCCCTTCTTGTCCGCAGACATATCGTATCGAAGATATATCGAGCCCTAAATGGGCATATCGAACATCCGGCAGGATGTATATCGAAAATGGGCGGCCGAAGCCGCCCATTTATGCCCCCTCACACGGGGGCCGTC
>JAFSPW010000038.1 GCA_017451295.1 Clostridia bacterium | reverse complement strand
GTATTACCGCAACCACATGAACATAGCCCTGGCGCCCCTGGTGTTCATGAGCCTGCTGTTCATCCTGGTGCCGAAGCTCATCGAATCCACCAGCATGATGATCATCCCCTCCGGCGCCCTGGCCATCGGCATCGCCTGGCTGCTGTATCGGAAGCAAAAGGGAGGCAACTGACATGCTGTACGTCGGCATCGTCTTGGGCGTGATCGCCCTGCTGTTGCTCATCGCCCTCATCAAAACCCTGTTGACCCCCAGCCTGAAAAGCACCTATGTGGCCGACGAGCCGGAGGCGGTCTCCCTACCTCTTGCGGAGAAGCTCTCCAAAATGGTCCAGTGCGACACCACCTCCTTCGAGGGCCAGAACGACCCGGAGCGGTGGGAGTCCTTCCATCGGGTCCTCAGGGAGCTGTTCCCCCTGGTCCACGAAAAGCTGGAGGTCACGGACATTGACGGCAACCTCCTGTATTATTGGCAGGGCAGGAGCCGGGAGAAGCCCATCCTGCTCATGAGCCATCAGGACGTGGTCCCCGCTGGAGGCGAGTGGAAGCACCCGCCCTTCTCCGGCGCCATCGCGGAAGGAAAGGTCTGGGGCCGGGGCACCTCCGACACCAAGTGTTCCGTCATGGCCTTTCTGCAGGCGGTGGAGGAATTGCTATCCGAGGGCTACACCCCGGACTGCGACGTGTACCTGTCCTCCTCCTGCACGGAGGAGTGGGGCGGGGACGGCTGTCCCAAGCTGGTGGAGGAGATCCGCCGCCGGGGCGTGGAGCTGTTTTTGGTCATGGACGAGGGCGGCGGCATCATCCGGGAGCCCATCGGCGGGATCCCCGGGAACTTCGCCATGATGGGCGTGTTCGAAAAGGGCTGCGCCGATGTGACGTTCATCGCCCATGGCAAGGGCGGCCACGCCAGCGCTCCGGGGAAGAACACCCCCATCGACCGGCTTTCCGCCTTCGTGCTGGACGTGAACAAATACCCCTTCAAAAAGAAGCTGCTGCCGGAGGTCTCCGCCATGTTCAGCCGCCTCTCCGCCTACGGCTCCTTCCCCCTGAAGCTCCTGCTGGGGAACCTGTGGCTCTTCGGGCCCCTGCTGAAGGTGGCCCTGCCCGCTATCAGCTCCACCGCCGCCGCCATGCTCAAGACCACCGTGGCTTTCACCATGTCCTCCGGCTCCGAGGCCTGCAACGTGCTGCCCCGGACCGCCACCGTCAGCGCCAACCTCCGCTATATCCCCCACCAGGGGGAGAAGGAGACCCTGGCCATCCTCGACAAGCTGGCCAAGAAGCACGACCTGGAAATGACCGTGGTCCACAGCGACGAGTATTCCCAGCCCGCCGACATCCATGGCGCGGCCTTCCAAAGCGTGGAGACCGCCATCCGGGAGACCTTCCCGGGCCTGCCCGCCATCCCCTACGTGGTCACCGGCGCCACCGACGCCCGGTATTATCAGCAGGTCTGCAAAAACTGCATCCGCTTTGCCCCCGTGATCTACGGCCCGGAACAGATGGCCGGCATGCACGCCCCCAACGAGAACATCGAATATAACTGCCTCCCCGGCGCCGTCCGCCTCTACAAAAACCTGATAAAAGGGCAGAAGAGGCAATAGTTAAGCTGAGTATAGAAGGAGAGTTTTGAATGGAACCATTCATCATTGTTGCCATATGCGTTATTTGTGCTACAGTGATTACATTGGTTAGTATTACCATAATGAAAAAGGATGTATCGACTTTGGAATCAAACAAAACAAAGGAAGTGCTATCTGAAGAAAAACCAGGTGTTATCAATGCAGAAAGGTCAGGCATGACTATTCAGTTCGAGGAACTCGCTGCCTTGACCGAAGAACAAGAATCACACCTAATCGAAGTATCAGATAAAACGCTTCTTGCTAAAATAGATGGAGTGATTCCCGGTACTATTCAAGCTATAGTAAACGCAGGAGCTGCTTATAACTATCATAAGGCTATAGAAACTGCGGGCCAACTGTATCAAGCAATAATACCAAAAGGTGCTGTGCTCACAGGTTCAAGAGCTGTAGATGGTGCTTTTAGAGGCTTCTACCGAGGAGCAGATAATATAAAGGGGCATGCTAACTTCGTCCCAGTGAATGGAAATGTTGGCGAAGGATTTGCGGCCTTGGGCGTGGCAAATGCTGCCATGAGCGTTGGCGCTCTAATTGTTGGTCAGTACTATATGACACAGATACACGAACAGCTTGATTCTATCACGAATGAATTGGGTAAGATAGCAGGTTTTCAGGAAAATGAGTTTAGGAGCAAAGTCCTTGCGCTCGTAGTTGCAATTCAGAGGTGTTCGACATTTCAAACGGAGACGATGGAAAATGAAAACTTACGAAATAGGGAACTTCATCATTTGAATGATTTGGAACATGAATGTGCCCAATTGCTTGGGCAAGCAAATCTGACATTGCAGGGTTACTCGAAAAGGAATGGGCTTGATTATGAGGATTATGAGAAATCCGTTGAGGAAGCAAACGGCTGGTTCCAATATCAACAGATTCTGTTGGAATTATTAAGTAGAATCGAGGAATTGACTTTTGTACTCAACTTAGGGTCTGTTTCAAAAGAAAAATGCTATGCTATATATACATCTTATGCGAAACAAGCAAATGCCGCAATAGAACAACTTAAAGCTTGGCATGTGGTGAATGGTGATAGACTGAAAATTGATACTGATTTGATTAGAAGAGAGCGACAGGGGGTTGATAGACTTATTATGACTTTCCCTGCTTTATTTGATGATAACTTACACTATAAATCTATCTCTGCAAGCACAGCAGAGATGATAAAAAAGCAAACTGGCATGTTCGAAAAGGATAGGCTAAGAGAAAATGCAGATTTATTTCAGGAAGATGTGAGATTGATCTTGAAAGAGGGAAAACTCTATTATTTACCTCCTGCTTGAAGTGATTGATGGATAGAAGATAATATTCCATTGTCACACAAGAACACTATATGCTATACTAACCAAAACACCTTTGGAGGAAACGCTATGGAACGAGTCAGCAAGCGGCAATACTACTTGGACATCGCGGCGGAGGTGGCGCGCCGGTCCACCTGCCTTCGGCGGCAGTACGGGGCCGTCATCGTGAAGAACGACGAGATCGTGGCCACCGGCTACAACGGCGCCCCCCGGGGCGACGAGAACTGCTGCGACGTAGGCGTCTGCTGGCGGGAGGCCCACGGCATCCCCCACGGGGAGCAGTACGAAAAGTGCGTGGCCGTCCACGCCGAGTGCAACGCCATCATCTCCGCCAGCCGCAACGAGATGCTGGGTTCCACCCTCTATCTCTTTGGCTTCGAGAACGGAAAGCCCCTGGAGAAGGCGGAACCCTGCGTCATGTGCTCCCGGATGATC
>JAFSPW010000037.1 GCA_017451295.1 Clostridia bacterium | reverse complement strand
GGCTGCGCCCGTGCCACCTCCCCCATTGCTACGCAACGGTGGAGGCAAGAGGGCTCCTCACCCACATTTGTCATTTCGACCGAGGAAGCGGCAGCGACCGAGCGGAGAAATCTCTTGTACAAAGGAGTCGGTTCCCAGATCCCTCCGCTCGCTGCGCTCGGTCGGGATGACAAGAGGGGAGAACGGCTCGGTCGATTGACAAGAGGGGGAGGCGGGCCGCCGAGGGCGTCGGCCCCTACGGTCGATTGGCAAAAAGGGGGCGAGCGGGCCGCCGAGGGCGTCGGCCCCTACGGTCGGGATGACGGAAGGGGCGGCCCCCCGTGTGAGGGGACACAATGCCGCCCCCCGGCGGCCATTCACGACGGCTTCAGCCGTCCATTCACGAACCGCCAGGTTCAAATCCTGCCCGCAGGGCAATTCACGCACCGTTAGGTGCAATTCATTGGGGCAGGGGCAAAGGTTTTATTGACTGTTTGCCTCTTTGCGTATAAAATGTAACCATGGAAAATAGACGGGAAAATGGAAGCAGAGCGCTGTGGATCCTGTGGGCGGGAGCCTGTGTTTTGCTGGGCATATCTGTGTATTACTATCCCCTGTTCGCTCTGAGTCTGCTGGTGCTGCCGGCGGCCTGGGCGGCGCTGGCCCTCTATGCCCATCCGGCCCTGCTCCTTGGCTGCGGGGGCGGGGTGCTTCTCTATGGCCTTTGTCTGGGGTTTGGGCTGCAAAACAGCCTGTGCGTGCTGCTGCTGGCGGCTCCCGCCGGGGCCCTGCTGTGGCTGTTGCAGAGGAACCGGTTCGGGAACTTCCAAAGCGTGGTCTATGTGGCCGTGGTGCTGGCCTTCGGTCTGTTCTGCGTGTGCTGCGTGCCGGACTTGCTGCAGGGCGGAGACCCCTACGCTTCCCTGCGGGCCTATTTTGCGGACATGCCCGCCGCCTTTGCGGGGACTGCGCTGGAGCAGACCGCGAGCAGCGTGCTTAGCCGCTTGGGGGACTATGTGCCCGCCATGCTGTATGTGTTTGCCGCCTTCTATGCGCTTGTCAACGTGCTGCTGCTGCAGCGGGTGGGGACGGCCCTAAAGCTGGACCTTTGCCCCCTTTCCCCCTTTGGCACCTGGTCCGTGCCCTATGGGTACGCCCTGGGCACGGGGCTATTGAGCGTGGCGGCGGCGCTGCTGTCCTTTGTGAAGGACGCGGGCTATATAGAGAGCCTGTCGCTGCTCATCTATGAGATGTGGGCCCTGCCGCTGATGCTGGGGGGACTCAACTTTCTGTATGCCGTGCTGTGCCGCCGTCGGGGGCGGAAGATTCGGCTGTCGGCCTATCTGCTGCTGATGGGGCTGGCTATGGGCCTGCTCAGCCAGGTGGCCCAGATGGGTCTCTTGCTGCTGGGCTTTGCAGGGGTGGTCCTGCGCCACCGGGCCGGGAAGGAGCAAAAGGGATGAAGATGTATCGGGTGCCCCTGCTGGTGCTGCTGGGGCTGGGGCTGGCGTTGTCGGGGCTTGTGTACTATTATACCCCCGTTATGGGCTATGTGTGCCTGGGGGGGAGTCTGGTGATAACCGGGGTCACGGCCCTGCTGCTGCTCGGGGTGTCGCGCCGGCAGCAGAAGACCATGGATGCGGTCTTTGGGGACAACGAAGGAGCGTCTGCGGACCTTGTGCGCCGGGTGGATATTCCGCTGCTGCTCATGGACTTGACGGGGAGGATTGTCTGGCGCAACGAGGCCCTCGCCGCCGTGTACGACGGGCGCCGCATCGAGGAGGTTCTGCCGAACTTTGACCCCCAGCGGCCACGGGTCCAGCAGGTGCAGCTGGCGGGGACGGACTTTCAGGTGATGACCATGCCGGTCCACCGGCCCAACACGGACAGGAAGCTCCTGTTCCAGTTCTGGCTGGACAGGACCGAGGCCGTCCACTACCAGCGGCTGTACACGGAGCAGATGCCCTATGTGATGCTGGTCCATGTGGACAACTATGAGGAGCTTTCCGCAGACATGCAGTTTCACGGGGCGGCGCTGCTGGCCCAGGTGGAGCGGCTGGTGGCGGAGCTGTGCCGGAACCTGGGCGGCATCTACCGCCGCTACGACAACGGTCGGTTTTTGTGCGTGCTGGAAGCGAGCCAGGTGGGAAAGATAGAGAAGGAGAAGTTTCGCCTGCTGGAGGAAGCCCGGCGCCTCGAGACGGAGGGGGGCGTGGCCCTGTCCCTGTCCATCGGCGTGGGCATGGCCCCCCGCATCGCCCAGTCCGAGGAGGGAGCCCGCACCGCCATGGAGCTGGCCTTGGGCCGGGGCGGCGACCAGGCCGTGGTTCGGGATGGGGGCGACTATCGGTTCTACGGCGGCAAGAAGCAGCTGGATGCCCGGCAGTCCCGGGTGAAGATGCGCTTGTTTGCCAAGGCCTTCCGCCAGTTGGTGGAAGGGGGCGGCGATGTGTTTATCATGGGGCACAGGAACCCGGACATGGACTGCCTGGGGGCGGCGCTCGGGGTGGCCACCTGCGTGGAGCACAGCCGGGGCAGGGCCTATATCGTCTATAGCCAGCGGAACGAGGCCACGGCCGATGCCCTCAGGGAAATGGACCGGCTGGGTTTGAGCGAACGGCTGCTCATTACCGGGGAGCAGGCCATGCAGATGCTGCGCCCCAACGCCATCGTGGTGGTGGTGGACACCCAGCGGCCCATGATGACGGACTGCCCGCCGCTGCTCACTCTGGCGGAGAAGGTGGTGCTCATCGACCACCATCGCCGGGGGGCGGATTATATCGAGAACCCCACGCTCCACTATCTGGAGTCAAGGGCCTCCTCCGCCTGCGAGATGGTGACGGAGGTGCTCCAGTATTACGACGAGTCCGTGCGCCCGGAGGGGTTCGTGTGCAGCGCCCTGCTGGCGGGGATTGAGCTCGACACGAAGCAGTTTGTGTTCAACGTGGGCAGCCGCACCTTTGAAGCGGCGGGATATCTGCGCCGGAACGGGGCGGACCCGGGCGTGGTGAAGGCCATGTTCCAAAGCGATTTTGACAGCTTCATCCACGTGGCCAAGACCGTGGAGACGGCCCGCATCAACGCCGATGGGGTGGCCATTGCCCCCTGCGAGCCGGGGCTCAAGGATGCCCAGCTCATCGCCGCCCGGGCGGCGGACGAGCTGTTGAAGGTCCGGGGGGTGAAGGCGGCCTTTACCCTGGCGGACATGGGAGAGTATATCAATGTGTCCGGCCGCAGCTTCGGGCTTATCAACGTGCAGATGATTCTCGAGCGCCTGGGCGGCGGCGGACACTTGACCATGGCCGGGGCCCAGCTAAAGGGCAAGACCATGGCCGAGGCGATAGAGCTGCTGCAGGACGCGATCCTGCAGCGGGAAAACGATACCATAGACAGCGAAGCCTAAGGAGGAAAGCGCAATGAAGGTTGTATTGGAACAGGATGTGAAGGGCACCGGCAAGAAGGGGGAAGTGGTGAACGTTTCCGACGGGTACGCGCGGAACTTTTTGCTGCCCCGGAAGCTGGCCACCCCGGCGGATGCCGCTGCGGTGAACGCCATGAACATTCAAAAGAGCGCCGCCCAGCACCGCAAGTTTGAAGCGGGCATAAAGGCCCGGGAGCAGGCCAAGAAGCTGGACAGCGCCCAGGTGAAGGTCCAGGTCCGGCTGGGGGAGAACGGGAAGATGTTCGGCACCGTCACCGGCAAGGAGGTGGCCGCCGCCATTGAGGAGCAGTTGGGGCTGGTTATCGACAAGAAGAAGATTAGTCTCGACCCCATCCGCAGCACCGGAGAGTATGTGGCGAAGGTCTCCCTGTTTGAGGAGGTCAAGGCCAATCTGAAGGTCATCGTTGAGGAACAGAAGTAACCGTGGAAGAGCAGCGATTGGAAGGGACCCTGCCCAATAATCTGGATGCGGAGAAGTCCGTGCTGGGGAGCATGCTGCTGGAGCACAACGCTCTGGAGCAGATGCTCGAACAGCTGCGGCCCGAGGACTTTTACAGCGCCGCCCACCAGCGAATCTTTGAGGCCATGGTGAACATCCGCCTCATGGGTCAGGCGGTGGACGTGGTGACGCTGACCAACGAGCTGGAGCGCAAGGGCTTTTTGGACATGGTGGGGGGCTCCGTGTATCTGACGGAGCTCATGGCCTTTGTGCCCACCGCCGCCAATGTGAGCTATTACGCCCAGATTGTGGAGGAGCGCAGCGTGCAAAGGAGCCTCGTTCATGCCGGCAACGAGATGATTCGCGACGCCATGAACGACGATAAGGATGTGGAGGAGTCGTTGAACCAGGCGGAGAAGCGGGTGTATGACATCTCCATGCGTAAGAGCGAGGACTCCCTGGCCTCCATCGAGCAGATTGTCCCCGATGCCATGGCCGAGATTGGGGCGCTCATGGCCCGGCAGGGGAAGCTGACGGGCATCTCCACCGGGTTTATCGACCTTGACAGGATGACCAACGGCCTGCAGAAGTCGGACCTTATCATCGTGGCCGCCCGTCCCGCCATGGGCAAGTCTGCCTTTGCGCTGAACATCGCCCAGTACGCCGCCCTGCACGACAACCGGTCCGTGGTCATCTTCTCCCTGGAGATGAGCAAGGAGCAGCTGGTCATGCGTATGCTGTGCACGGAGGCGTCCGTGGACTCCCAGCGCATCAAGGAAGGGCTGCTCACCGACGAGGAGACCAACCGCCTCGTTGCGGCGGCGGAGCCCATGCAAAAGAGCCGCATCCATATCGACGACGGCGGCGGGGCCACCGTGGCCAGCATTCGCAGCAAGTGCCGCCGGCTCAAGGCCCGGCAGGGGCTGGATTTGGTCATCGTGGACTATATGCAGCTCATGCAGGGCACGGGCATGGGGAACCGCAAGAGCGATTCTCGGCAGCAGGAGATTTCCGACATGACCCGGGCGATGAAGCTGCTGGCCCGGGAGCTGGATGTGCCCATCATTCTGCTGGCGCAGCTGAACCGTGGCCCGGAGACCAGGCAGGACCACACCCCCATGATTGCGGATCTGCGGGAGAGCGGCTCCATCGAGCAGGATGCGGATATGGTCATCCTCCTCTATCGGCCCCAGGTGTATGATAAGACCCTGGACAACTCCTCCCTGGCCATCATCGCCAAGCACCGCCACGGCCCCACGGGGAATGTGGAGCTGGTGTGGCAGGGGGAGTATACTCGTTTTGTCAATATGGTAAAGGAGTGACGGCCGTCGTAGGTTTGCGGCCCCCGTATGAGGGGGCCGCAATGCCGCCTCGGCGGCAAATCATGACGGCGATAGCCGTCAAATCACGAACCGTCAGGTTCAAATCATGCCCGCAGGGCAATTCATGCACCGTAAGGTGCAAATCATTGAATGAATTGGCTTACGCCATGAATTGGGCTGCCGCCCATGAATTGGCTGCGCCATGATTTCTCGCTTCGCTCCATGAAGGTATGCCCGGGTGCCTCACGGCCCCGGGCTTTTATCATGCCACCTCATCCGTCACGGCTTCGCCGCGCCACCTTCCCCTCAAGGGGAAGGCTTTTGGAAACGGATTCTTGCCTCCACCGTTCCCGTAGGGAATGGGGGAGGTGGCATTTTGCCCTCTGGGCAAAATGACGGAAGGGGCGACCCCTCGCCTTGGGTGCAGCATGGGAGGTGGCATTTTGGCCCTCCGGCCAAAATGTTGGAAGGGGTCGATCCCATCCACCAACCATCTTGTTTGTGCCCATTGAAAAACACGGCAAGTTGTGCTATTCTGTTTTTACAATGGATAGGAATATGCAGCGACAAGTGATCACCCGTGTGGAGGCGGATTCCCCGGCGGCCCGAGAGGGGCTCATGGCCGGGGATGTGCTGCTGTCCATCAACGGGGAACCGGTGAAGGACCTTATCGACTATGAGGCGCTCAGCGTTCGCAGCCGCCTGGTGGTGGAGGTGGAACGGCAGGGGGAGAGGCTAAAGTATCTGGTCCGCAAGCGCATGGGCCAGGGTCTGGGGCTGTGCTTTGAAACCACCCTTATGGACCGCATGCGTACCTGCAAGAACCGCTGCGTGTTCTGCTTCGTGGACCAGATGCCCAAGGGCATCCGCAGCAGCCTCAATGTGAAGGACGACGACTGGCGCATGTCCTTCATCTTCGGCAACTATGTGACCTTGACCAACGTGTCCGACGAGGAGTTCGGGCGCATTCTAAAGCGCCGGGTCAGTCCCCTGTATGTGTCCGTCCACGCCACGGACCCGGAGCTAAGGGTGAAGCTTATGGCCAACCCCACCGCAGGGCGCATCATGGAGCGGCTCCTGGCCCTGAAGGAGGCGGGCATCACCTTCCACACCCAGGTGGTCCTGTGCCCGGGGCTCAACGATGGACCCATGCTGGAGAAGACCGTTTCAGACCTGTCCGCCCTGTACCCCTACTGCGCCTCCATCGCCGCCGTGCCGGTGGGCCTCACCAAGTTTCGGGAGGGGCTGTTCCCCCTTCGGGGCTATACCCGGGAGGAAGCCCGGGCGCTTATCGCCTATGGGGAGAAAAAGCAGGCAGAGTTTCGGGAGAAGTGGGACGATACCTTCTTCTATCTGTCCGATGAATGGTATCTTACGGCCGAGCTTCCCTTGCCCAGCGCCGAAAGCTACGGGGACTTTCCCCAGCTTGAAAACGGGGTGGGCATGCTAAGACTCCTGGAGCAGGAGATTATGGAAGCCCTGGAGGAGCAGCAGCCGCTTACGACGCCCCGCAAGGTGACCATCGCCGGCGGCACCGCCGCCTATCCCTTCATCCGGGAGATAGACAAGCGCCTCCTGGCATACAATCTCTTTGTGACCACCGTCCCCGTGGAGAACCGTTTCTTCGGCGGCAACGTCCATGTGGCAGGGCTGGTGACGGGCAGCGACCTTGTCTATGCCTTCCCGCCCCCGGCAGACGGTCCCCTGCTCATTCCTAAGAACATGCTCAGGGCCCGGGAGGACGTGTTCCTGGACGGCATGACCGTGCCGGAGGTGGAACAGAAGCTGGGCCGCCGCCTCATCCCCTTTGCCGACGGCAAGGACCTGATACGAATTTTATTTGGAGAAGAACTATGAGTAAACCCTTGGTCGCCATTGTTGGCCGCCCCAATGTGGGCAAATCCACCCTCTTTAACCGGCTCATCGGCCGCCGCCTGTCCATCGTGGAGGACACCCCCGGTGTCACCCGGGACAGGATCTATGCGGATGCCGAATGGCTCACCCACCGCTTCACCCTCATCGACACCGGCGGTATCGAGCCTGAGAGCGAGGACATCATCGCCGTGCAGATGCGCCGTCAGGCGGAGCTGGCGGTGGAGACGGCGGATGTCATCCTCTTTTTGGTGGACGGCCGGGAGGGCATGACCGCCGCCGACGAGGAGGTGGCCGCCATGCTCAGAAAGAGCAACAAGCCCGTGGTCCTGGCGGTGAACAAGCTGGATGCCCCCAAATTCCATGAGGCCATCTATGAGTTCTATTCCCTGGGCCTGGGAGACCCCATCATCGTCTCCGCCGGTCAGGGCCTGGGCCTTGGTGACATGCTGGACGAGGTCTGCGCCCACTTCCCTGAGGAGTTGGAGGAGGAGGGGGACCATCCCCTGAACATCGCCCTGGTGGGCAAGCCCAACGTGGGCAAGAGCAGCCTGGTCAACGCCATTTTGGGCGAGGAACGGTGCATCGTCTCCAACATCCCCGGCACCACCCGGGACGCCATCGACACCCCCTTCACCCTGGACGGGGAAAGCTTCGTGCTGGTAGATACCGCCGGCATCCGCCGCAAGCGCGCTGTGGAGGATGAGACCATCGAACGCTACAGCGTCATCCGCTCCCTGGCCGCCGTGCGCCGGGCGGATGTGGTTTTGATTGTGGTGGATGCAGAGCAGGGCCTTTCCGAGCAGGATGTGAAGATTGCCGGCTATGTCCACGAAGAGGGGAAGCCCTCCGTGCTGGTGGTGAACAAGTGGGACCTTATCGAGAAGGACACCCACACCATGGAAAAGTTCAAAAAGGATATGCAGGTGGACCTCGCCTTCATGGACTATGTGCCCTTCTTGTTCATCTCCGCCAAAACCGGCCAGCGGGTCAACAGGCTCCTGTCCGCCGCCAAGGAGAGCTATAACCAGTCCATCCGCCGCATCAGCACCGGCACCCTCAACGACATCGTCAACGAGGCCATCTCCATGACGGAGCCTCCCGCCATGTCCGGCAAGCGCCTGAAAATCTACTATGCCACGGAGGTCTCCGTCCAGCCTCCCACCTTCGTCATCTTCGTCAACGACGAAACCCTGGTCCACTTCTCCTATAAGCGCTATATGGAGAACTATTTTAGAAAGACCTTCGGCTTCGAGGGCACACCCATCAAAATCATCTTCCGAAATCGGGGCAAGGAGGAGTGAGTATGCTCTCCCAGCTGCAGCTGCAGACCGCAGCCATCATACTGGTCCTCAGCTATTTTATCGGCAACTTCCAGACGGCGGTCCTGTTTTCCAACCGCTTTTTGCACGACGACGTGCGCCGGCACGGCAGCGGCAACCCCGGCGCCTCCAATATGACCCGGGTCTATGGCACCAAGTGGGGCGTAGCCACCTTCCTGGGGGATGCCCTCAAGTGCCTGTGCGCTGTCCTGCTGGGCGGGTATCTGGGCCGCTGGTGGGGGATTCTGTTGAGCAACCCCGCACTGGACTTTGCCCTGGGCACCTATATTGGCGGCATAGGCGTAATCCTGGGCCATTGCTGGCCCGTTCTTTGCCGCTTCAAGGGAGGCAAGGGCGTGGCCTGCTTCTTCGCCTTCATGTTCTTTAGCTTCCCCCTGGGCGGGGCCATCACCGCCGTCTTCGCCCTCATCCTGTTCTATTTCTCCCGCAAGATGTCTCTGGTGTCCATGACCAGCTCCGTCCTCTTTACCATCCTCTCCATGGCCGCCTACCTTGAGCGCCCCTGCCTGTGGTTCTTCTCCCTCCTGTGCACGCTGGTCATCATCTACCGCCACAAGGACAACATCCGCCGCCTCATCGACGGCACCGAAGGCACCATCAATTATTAATACTAATCCACGCCTAACCCATGCACATTGGGCGGCACCTTCTGTGCCGGTTCTGCTTCGTCAAATCTTGATTGACTAAAAAAAGGACGAAGGTTATCCCTCCGTCCCCGTGGCCCGCATCTTCAGCAGGGCCTTTTTTTCGATGCGGGAGATTTGCACCTGGGAAAGGCCCAGGCGGCGGCCCACCTCCTCCTGTGTCTTGTCTAAAAAGTACCGCTGATAGAGCACCTGCTGTTCCCGTTTATCGAGCAGCAAAAACATCTGGGATAGCCCCGCCCGCTGCAGGGCCAACTGCTCCGTGTCGGCCCCGTCCTTCAATAGCTCCCCCAGGGTGGCACCGTCTTCGTCCACGGCCGCATCCAGGGAGGCGATGGACTCCCGGGAGGCCAGGGCGGCGGCAACCTCCTCCCCGGTAACGCCCAGGCGGCGCACGAGCTCCTCCACGGTCAAATCCCCCTGCTCCCGGCGGATACGCTCTATCTTCAGGGCCAGGGACTTGCTTTCCCGGGAGAACTTCACCGTGCCGTCGTCTCGCAAAAAGCGCTTGATTTCCCCGGCGATGAGCGGCACCGCATAGGTGGAGAAACAAAGCCCCCGTTCCGGCTCAAAGCGCCGCAGCGCCTGTAAGAGCCCAATGCTCCCCAGCTGCATGGCGTCCTCCCGGTCTAAACCGCAGTTCTGATACCGGCGGACAATGGCCGCCACCAGGGGCAAATTCTGCTCCATCAGCTCCGCTTCCGCCGCCCGGTCCCCCTGCCGCAGCCGCTGGAGCGCAAGCAAAAAGGCATCAGCCCCCACGCCGCCCCTCCAGCTCCTTTTCCATCACCACGGTGGTCCCCTCCCCGGGAGCGGAGTCAATCTCCACCCGATCCATAAAGGCTTCCATCACCGCAAAGCCCATGCCGGAGCGCTCCAGCTCCGGCTTGCTGGTGTAAAACGGCCGCCTGGCCAGCTCAATATCCGCAATGCCGCAGCCCGTGTCCTTCACCATAATGCGAATCTTTCGCCCCTCCCGCTCGCAGCGCAGGGTGATCAAAGCCGCCGGGTCGCTGCCGTAGGCGTGGATGATGGCGTTGGTCACCGCCTCGGATACGGCGGTCCTCAGGTCCGAAAGCTGGTCGATGGTGGGGTCCAGCTGGGCGGCAAAGGCCGCTGCCGCCGTCCGGGCAAAGCCCTCGTTGACGGAAAGGGACGGGAAGCTCAGTTCCATATAGTTGTCCATTCGCTTGCCTCCTTACTGCCTGTCCACAATGGCATAGATGCCGGACATACGAAAAATCTTGTCTATGGCCCCGGACATGCCCGACAGGGTCAAATGCCCGCCCCGCATGCTCAAAATCCGGTATCGACCCAGAATCACCCCCAGGCCCGCGCTGTCCATAAAGGTGACCTCCGATAGATCCAGGGTCATATCCCGGACGGTCACGTCCTTGAGCAGGGTGTCCAGCATGTTCCTGGTCTGCTCGGCACTGTGGTGGTCCAACTCCCCGGCCAGCTTCACATGGAGCCGGGGACCTCGTTTGGCGGCGTTTATTTCCATAACCAATACAACTCCTTCTTTGGGTGTCCCTATTTCATTCGCCGCCCCTTTGCCGCCGCCCTTTGCCGAAGCGCCACGACATTTTGGGAATAGGCCCAACCTTTGGCACATAGGCTGTGCCATGAACAAAAAACTCTGTTTCCACGGCCTTGTCACCCTTCTGCTACTGGGGGTCCTGGCGCTCGGCTGGGGCCAAATTCGCCAGGGTCCCGGGGAGAACTACTATGTGTCCCTCCATAAAAAAGCCCCCATAGAGTATGTGCCCACCATCACCCTCTACCATGTGGTCTCCCATAAGACCATGCAGGGCAGCGTCACCGGCTTTCTCATGGACAGGGCCAAGGCTTTTATGAAGCTGCACCCCGGGGTGTACCTCGAGGTGGAGGGCATGGACGAGGAAGCCTTCTATCATCGCCTGAGCCTCGGTCGGCGGCCCCAGCTCTATTCCTTCTTCTCCGGCGCCCTCTATGAGGAGCTGCTGCAGGCGGCACACTTCCAGCCGCCAGAGCTTCGGCCCGGCCTTAGCGCCACGGCCTATGCCGCCCCCTGGCTGTTCTCCGGCTATGTCAAACTCAGCGAGGGGCAGGGTGCCCCGGTGCCCACCCTCCTTGCGGGGGAGGGGGCGGCGGTGGACCTCAGGGCCTATGCCGCCCTGGAGGAAGGGCCGGAGGCGGAGCCCCTTAGTAGCTTTACGGACGAGGTCTGCTACCTGGGCATCGACCGGGATACGGACGAGGTGCAAACTAAGTGGTGCCTTGCCTTCTATGACTACCTGATGAGCGAAAAAAACCAGCAGCTGCTATTTTCCCTGGGGGCCTTTTCCCCCCGTTTAGATGTATCCTATCCCTATGGAAACGGGCTGCTGCTGAGCATGGACCGGGCTTTTTTGCAGGTGTCCGCCCCGGACCCCTTTCTGTATCACACCCATAAAGACAGCCTTAAACACGAGGCAGAGGCCGCCCTTGCCGGGGACGAGGAGGCAAAAAATCGGTTTTTTCAGCGGCTTGCCATTGTAATTGACACTTGACCTTGCTATACTGATACCATGGTATATTGTGCAGAGAACTATAAACAACAGCTGCTGGACCTGGGGGCTGTAGAGGCCGTTCCTCTATCCACCCTGGTCAGCTTCCGGGTAGGGGGTCCGGCGGCTCTCCTGCTTTGCCCCAAGGGGGAGGAGGAGCTGCTATCGGCCCTGAACCTGTGCGAACAGGGACACATCCCCGTCGCGCTGCTCGGCAACGGCACCAATGTGCTGCCCGGGGACGAACCCTTTTTGGGCCTGGTCATCTCCCTGACCGGCTTTAGGGAAGCCCCCGTCTTTCAGGGAAACCGGGTCATGGTCCCTGCCTCCGCCTCCTTGACCGCCCTCGCTAAACAAAGCGTTCGCCGGGGGTATATGGGTCTTGAGCGGCTGTGCGGCATCCCCGGCACGGTCGGCGGCGCCGTGGCCATGAACGCCGGTGCCTATGGCGGCGAAATAAAGGACACCCTTGTCAGGGTCCGGCTCTATCGGGATGGCACCTTCTCTTGGGAGGATGCTCGCCTTGCAGACATGGGCTATCGAAAAAGCCCCTACTGCTGGCCCAAGGCCCTGGTTACGGCGGTGGAGCTGCAGCTGCAGCCGGACGACGGCACCGCCCAGGCCACCATGGAGTCCTGCATGCTCAAGCGAAAGGAGAAGCAGCCCCTGCACCTGCCCTCCGCCGGCAGTACCTTCAAACGGCCCGAGGGCCACTTTGCCGGAGCGCTCATCGAAGGCTGCGGACTAAAGGGCTTTTCCATCGGCGGCGCTCAGGTATCCCCCAAGCACGCCGGGTTCCTGGTGAACGCCGGCGGCGCCACCGCTGCGGATGTGCACGCCCTCATGGCCTATGTCCGGCAAACCGTGTTTAATGAGACCGGCATCCGCCTGGAGCCGGAGGTAAAGGGAATGGAGGAGGTCACATGTATCTTTTAATCGTCACCGGCATGAGCGGCGCCGGAAAGTTCACCGCCCTGAAGGCTCTGGAGGGCCTGGGCTACTACTGTGTGGACAACCTGCCCTCCTGCATGCTGCCGGAGCTCGTGCAGCTGTGTGAGAACGCTAAGCCCGCCATCGAGCTGGCGGCGGTGACGGTGGACAGCCGGGAAAGCCTCCTGTCGGCAAAGCCCGGGGCGCTGTTGGAGGTCCTCAAGGACCTGCCCTGCCGCCACGAGATTCTGTTCCTCGATGCCAGGGACGAGGTCATTTTGCAGCGATACAACGAGAACCGGCGGCTCCACCCCCTGGGGGACGGGGGAGAGGCCCACTCCGGCATCCGCCTGGAGCGGAAAATCTTAGCGGAGCTGTTGGCCTATGCGGACTATGTCCTGGACACCTCCGATGTGAAGGCGCGGGACTTCACCAAGCTCATGCAGAAGATGCTGCCGGAGATGAACAGCCCCAAGGCCAGCGTGGTCATCGCCAGCTTCGGCTATAAGCGGGGGGTTCCGGCGGATGCGGATATAGTGCTGGACACCCGCTTTGCGGAAAACCCCTTCTATGTGCCGGAGCTTCGCCCCCTTTCCGGCAAGGACCAGCCGGTCATCGACTTTCTAAAGGACAAGCCCCTGATGCAGGACGTGATCAACTGGTCCGTGAACCTGGTCCGGCAGACCCTGCCCTACTATGAGGCCCAGGGGAAGACCCTGCTCAGGCTCTGCTTCGGGTGTACCGGCGGTCGGCACCGGTCCGTGTATGCGGCGGAGACGGCGGTACAGCGCCTCAGGGAACTGGGCATTCCCGTCCGGGTCTATCATCGGGACTTAACCGTGGAGGCCCAGGATATCGAAAGCCGGAAACTGCGATAGTATGAGTTTTTCTTCCCAAATAAAAGAAGAAGCCGTCCGCCTGAGGGTCAAGGAACCGGGGCTGCGGCGAAGTGAATTAAGCGGCCTGGCCTTCGCCTGCGGGAATTTGAAACTGGGCCGCAGACGGGCTCTGAGCTGCCGCACGGAAAACCGGGAGGTGGGCCGCCACATTGCGTCTCTTGCCGCCGGGCTCTATGAGGTGGAGGTGCAGCTGGAGGAGCGGGTCCGGGAGCACCGGCAAACGCCCCTGTATGTGGTGGACATCACCGGGCCGGAAGCCCCAAAAATGCTGGAGGAGATTGGCGTTCTCTATCAGGATGCCGAGGGGCTGCAGCTGCTCAGCCGTCTGCCCCAAGCCCTCCTTTTGGGGGATGACAATCAGCGCGCCTTCATTCGGGGCTGTTTTCTGGGTTCCGGCAGCTGCAGCGACCCCAAGGGCGCCTATACCCTGGATATCCTCTGCCCCACGGAGACCTTCGCCCAGGGCTTGTGCCGGATACTCACGGACTATGGCCTCTGTGCCCGGTATACCCAGCGCCGCAGCCGCTTCGTGGTCTATATGAAGGACGGGGACAGCATCACCGGCTTTCTGGCCCTCATGGGGGCCAACGGCGCCGCCCTGGCCTTTGAGAACGTTCGGGCGGAGAAGGAGACCCGGAACTATGTGAACCGGGCCACCAACTGTGAATATGCCAACCTGGAAAAACTGGTGGCTGCCTCCCTGCGCCAGCAGGAGGCGGTCAAAGCCATCATGAACCGGGGCCACTTTCAAAAGCTGCCTCCGGCCCTGCGGGAGGCGGCGGAGCTTAGGCTCAACTATCCCGATGCAGGTCTGCAGGAGCTCGCGGACCTGGCGGGCATCAAAAAATCGGGCATGAACCATCGGCTCACCCGGCTGCTGGAATACGCCCAGGACTTGGAGAACGGCTTGCTATGATGGAAGCATACACCGCCTTTGCCCCCTGCTATGATGCCATGATGGGGGATGTAGACTATGATGCCTGGGCGAAGTATCTGCATGAGCTTTTGCAGAAAGAGGGGGCTAAAACCGTGCTGGAGTGCGCCTGCGGCACCGGGAATCTCACCCTGCGCCTCGGGAAACTCGGCTATAGCGTTATTGGCACGGACATCTCCGAGGATATGCTCATGGTGGCCCGGCAGAAGGCGCTGGATGCCGGTCTTCGCCTGCTCCCCTTTGCCTGCCAAAGCATGGAAGAAGTGCGTATCCACCGGCCGGTCGATGCCCTTGTCTGCGCCTGCGACGGGGTGAACTATCTGCAAAACGGCCCCGAAGCCTTCTTTGCCTGCGCCAACCGGGCCCTACAACCCGGAGGCGTCCTCCTCTTTGATGTGTCCTCCGCCTATAAGCTGCAGCATGTTTTGGGGGACAACACCTTTGCCGCCACGGGGAAGGATTGGGCCTATATCTGGGAGAACGCCTGGCGGCCCCAGCTTCGGCGGGTGGACATGGTGCTCACGGGCTTCGTGGCCCAGGGCTCGGCCTACCGCCGCTTCGAGGAGCATCATATCCAGCGGGCCTATGAGGTGGGGGAGCTGACAGCTGCCCTCACCGCCGCCGGATTTAGGGATATTGAGGTCATGGAGGCCTTCACGCGCCAGGCCCCCGGCCCCCAAACGGAACGCATACAATTCTTTGCACGAAAGGGATAACCATGAAGGACCTTATTTTGCAGGGCACCCTGCGCCAGAATACCATCCGCTTCTCCGCCATCAGTGCAAAAGAGCTGGTAGGGGAGGCGCAAGCCATCCATTCCCTGAGCCGGACGGCCACCGCCGCCCTGGGCCGGGAACTGCTCATGACCGCCATGATGGCCGGACAGCTGAAAAACGACACGGACTCCGTCTCGAGCATCATCTCCGGCGGCGGTCCCGGGGGCAACCTCGTGGCCGTGGGCCGCAAGGGCCCCTTTGTCAAGGGTACCGCCGGGAACCCCCAGGTGGAGCTGCCGCCCCGGGCCGACGGGAAGCTGGATGTCGGCGGCTATGTGGGCCATGCCGGCAAGCTCACCGTGGTGCGGGATCTGTCCATGAAGGAGCCCTATGTGGGCATGTGCAACCTGATCTCCGGGGAGGTGGCGGAGGACTTTGCCGAATACTTCACCGCCTCCGAGCAGCAGCCGAGCCTCGTGTACCTGGGGGTCCGGGTGGATGTTTTGAGCGGCCATGTCCTGGGCGCCGGCGGCATCCTCATCCAGCCCCTGCCCGGCTGTCCCGAGGCGGATATCGACTATGTCATGTCCCTGGCAGGCAGCATCCCCAAGCTCACCAAGCGGCTCTCGGAAGGCGAGCAGCTACAGCAGATTCTTTCCGATATCTTTTCTGACGGCGGCCTTTTGTTCACCGACACCCTGCATCCGGCCTATGCCTGCGACTGCAGCCGGGAGCGGATGGAGCGGGCGCTGCTGTCTTTGGGCAAGCAGGAGCTGCAGCAGATTATAGACGAGGACGGCCAGGCGGAGCTGGTCTGCCACTTCTGCAACAGCAAATACACCTTCTGCCGGGAGGAGCTGGAGACGCTTTTACAGCAAGGAGCCCAGCCATGACGAAGAAGGACAACATTCTTTCCTTCGACCAAGGCGCCCGGTTCTATCTGCGCTCCGGCCGCAAGAAGGTGGAGGAGGGGGACCTGGTCCGTGCCCTCGAGCACCTGCGTACCGCCCATGAGAAGGATGGGGAGGACCCGGAAATCACCATCGCTCTGGCGGAGGTGCTCAACCGCATGCAGCGGTTTGAGGAGAGCATTCGGGTGATTATGAGCATGGGGAAGCTCGAGCAGCTGCCCCCCGACGGCATCTTCGGCCTTGCCAGCAACTTTATCGCCATGGAGGACTTCGGCCCCGCCCGCCTGTGCCTCGAGCGGTATCTGCAGGCCGCCCCCAACGGGGACTATGCCCCCGATGCCCGGGACTATCTGGGCCTTATGGCGGACGAGCCGGAGATGAACTGGCAGCTGGGCCTGGACGAGGGGGAGGATGTGAACCTGATCGACCAGATTCACTTTGCCAAGGCCCTGCACCAGTCCGGCCGGGATAAGGAAGCTTTGAACCATCTGACCCGGCTGGAGGATAGATACCCCCAGTCCCTGTGGCTGCAGATGGAGCTTGCTTTGTGCGAATACTGCCTGGAGATGTACGAGTCCTGCCAGCAGCGGCTGTTCAACATCCTCAAGGAGGACAGGGGCTATGTCCGGGCCCGGTGCCTGCTGGCCATGCTCTATAAACAGCAGGGCAACCGCCGGGAGGCCAGGGAACTCGTTCGCTCCATCTCCATCCCCACCGACGGCTCCACGGAGGAGCTGGGTACCCTGTGCCTCCTGCTTTTGGAGCTCCATGAGTTTGAGCGGGCGGAGGAAGCATGCGAGGCGATGTATAGCCTCCTGCCCTACGACACACTCGTCATCCACCAGCTGGCGGTCAGCAAGGTCATGCTGGGCAAGAAGGAGGAGGCCCGGGCGCTCTATCAGAAGAATGCCGCCATGGACCCCCACGACACCGTGGCTGCCTGGTATCTCGAACAGCTGGAAAACCAAACCGACGAGCGGAAGCTGAAACGCTGCTTCAACGAGTATTACGACATCAACTATCAGGAGTTCCTCCGGCGGACCAAGGCCATCGACAAGGTTTTCCTGCAGGGTCCCGAAGCCATCGTCACCGCCTGGGAGGAGGAGCAAGCCTTCCGGGATTTGGTCATCTGGTGCCTGCATTCCCCCTATATCCGGCCCAAGCAGCTGCCGCTGACGGTGCTGGTCATGGCCGGGGACCAGAGGGCGGAGCAGGCCATTCGGGACTTTTTGCTTCGGACCGACCAGGCGGATGAAGATAAGGCGGGAGCCTTCGCCGCCCTGCAAACCTTCGAGGGGGCGGAGCCCTATGCCATGTTCTTTAACGGCACCTGGCAGTACGGTCCCGTGCGGCAGACGGTGCTGCCCTCCAACCTGCCCGCGGCCTATGGGAAGGTATTCGTGCTTCTGTCCAAGTGCCAGCAGGAGCTGCCCCTGCCGCCCAAGACCGTGGACTATGCCCAGCGGGCTTTCTACTATTTCATCACCGCCCAGGAGGGGAAGTATCGCCGCCTCACCGCCGCCCAGGGCCAGGCCATGGCGGCCGCCTTCGTGGTGCTGGCGGTCCAGGCCCAGGAGGAACAGCCGGATATCGAGGCCGTGTGCCGGGTCTATGCCGTCACCCTGCGGCGGCTGGACAACGCCATGGGCCTTATCTTTAGCGTGTTGGGAGAGACACAGCAATGAAGTTTATTGCCACCACCAAGCTGGGGCTGGAATCCGTCACCGCCTTCCAGCTCAAAAAAATGAACATGGACCAGGTTGAAAGCCTCGATGCCAACGTGTCCTTTTTGGGGGACTATGGGGACATGGCCCGGGCGCTGCTGTACCTAAGAACAGCGGAGCGCCTGCTCATGGAGGTGGGCACCTTCGATGCCGCCACCTTCGACGCCCTGTTCGAGGGCACCAAAGCCCTGCCCTGGAAGCGGTATCTAACCCCTCACAGCCGCATCCATGTCAACGGCAAGAGCGCCAAGAGCACCCTGTTCTCCGTGTCCGACTGCCAGAGCATCGTAAAAAAGGCCATCGTGGAGAACCTGAAAGCCGCCTATCACACCGCCCTTATCCCCGAGGACGGGCCGGAGGTCATCGTGGAGGTGGGCCTCCTTCGGGACAGGGTCACCCTGGCCCTGGACTGCTGCGGGGCGGGCCTCTCCCGAAGGGGGTATCGCACCTACAATGTCGCGGCCCCCTTGAGTGAAACCCTGGGAGCGGCCCTGGTGCTCCTGAGCCGCTACTGGCCCGACACCCCCTTCATTGACCCCATGTGCGGCAGCGGCACCATGCCCATCGAAGCCGCCATGATCGGCAACGACAAGGCTCCCTCCCTGAACCGGCGGTTCGCTGCGGAGAGCTGGCCTTTCGTGGATGGAAAGGTGTTCACCCGTGCCCGGGAACAGGCGCAGGACGAGGAACGCCATGATAAACTCCCCATCTTTGGCTATGATATAGACGAGCGCTCCATCGCCCTGTGCGAGCGCCATGCCCAGAAGGCGGGGGTGGAGGTCACCTTCCAGGTTCGCCCCGTCCAAAAGCTTAAGACAGACTTTGACCGGGGCCTGCTTCTATGCAATCCTCCCTATGGGGAAAGGATGCTCTCTTCTCACGAGGCGGCGGCCCTGTACCGGGACATGCGCCGGGTCTTTGATACCCTGCCGGGCTTTTCCATCGGCATCATCAGCGGCATGGAGGGCTTTGAAAAGATTTACAGCAAGCGGGCGGACAAGCGCCGCAAGCTCAGCAACGGGGGCCTGCCCTGCACCTTCTATCAGTATTTCCCCGTCCGCCGGGAGGAGGAGAGATGAAACAAAGCCGCCATAAGCTAAAGGAATGGGGTCAGGACATCCTGATGGATATCCTCGGCTCCCTCATCTACGGCGCCGGGGTGTGCCTCTTTGCCGTGGGGGCGGACTTTGCCCCCGGCGGTGTCACGGGCATGGCCATACTGATCAACCACTTTTTCCCCGCCCTGCCCATCGGCACCCTGACAGTGGTCATCAACCTGCCCGTCATTTTGCTGTGCTATGCGTACCTGGGCAAACGGTATCTGCTCAAGTCCTCCGTCTGCATGGCCATCATGGCCCTGGTGCTGGATGTGGTGTACCCCCATTTCCCCGTGTACACCGGGGACCCGCTGCTGGCGGCCCTGTTCGGCGGGCTATTCTCCGGCGTGGGTCTGGCCCTCATCTACACCCGGGGCTACTGCACCGGCGGCAGCGACTTTGTCATCATGGCCATTCGCAAGCGCTTCCCCCACCTGTCCGTCGGCTCCATCAGCATGCTTACCGACGGGGTCATCATCCTGGCCGGCGGCCTGGTCTTTGAACGGGTGGATGCGGTGCTCCAGGGCATCGTCATGACCGCCGCCAGCACCGTCATGATGGATAAGATTCTCTATGGCACCAGCTCCGGCAAGCGAATCATCATCATCACCGACATCGGCCAGCCCATCGCCGATGCCATCGGCCAGCAGATTGGCCGGGGGGTCACCATGATGGATGTCACCGGCGCCTATTCCGGAAAGCCCCATACCATGCTGTTGTGCGCCTGCTCCAATCAGGAGGGCTACCGCATCAAAAAACTCGTCTACTCCATCGACGAAAAGGCCCTCATCATGATTTCTCCCAACGACGAGGTCTTCGGCGAAGGCTTCAAAAGCCCGGAGGAATAGCCGTGGAAAACAGCCGGAACTACGCCTTCTTTCAGCACACCGCCTGCGAGTTCTTCCCCTGCCATCGGACGGACAGGGTGCAGGACTTCAACTGCCTCTTTTGCTACTGCCCCCTCTATGCCCTGGGGCCAAAGTGCGGGGGAGACTTTGTGTATCTGCCGGACGGCACGAAGGACTGCTCCGCCTGTTTGTTCCCTCACATCCGGGAAAACTATGAGCGCATAAACCGGCGCTATCCGGAACTTATGGCCCTTGCCAAAGACAAACCGAAAAAAGAACCATAAAAAACACTTGCATTCTGCTTTCAAATAGTGTATTATACCCAGCGGACGATGCAGAGATGGCTGAGCTGGTCTAAGGCGCACGACTGGAAATCGTGTATACGGGGAACCGTATCAAGGGTTCGAATCCCTTTCTCTGCGCCAACAAAACAAGCACCCAATACGGGTGCTTGTTTTGTTATTGTAATAGTAGGGATTCGAAGGGTGCGGTGGTGAATGGGGCCACAGTGCGGCCCCAGAGCCGCACCCCGACCAAGCCGCAGCGCGAATCGAATCCCTTTCTCTGCGCCAACAAAACAAGAGACTGCCCCTTAATCAGACAGCCCCTTATTGCTGCGACAGTAAAGACTTGAACCCTTCATGCCCCTTTTCATATGCAACAAAACTGTAAAATGCCTGTTAACTGTGGGAAATTACATTGACAAGTCGGTCTATTCTTATATAATTAAGACAAGATTAATCTTATAAATCTAAGAATACCTCGAGGTAAAAAATGGACGCAAGACTCAAGGACAACGAATGGATCATACTGCATGCCGTATGGAAGGAAAATCCCGTTGATCTAAAGACGATTATTCGTCTGGTGCAGCAGAGCAATCCCGGCATTACCTGGGATTACAAGACGTATCATAGCTTTCTGAGAATCCTTTTGGACAAGGGCTATCTCAAAGCAGTGAAAGTGGGAAAGAACAATCTCTATAGCCCCGGCATCACCTATGAGGAGGCCATGTCCCGGGAAGCAGATAGCCTGGTTTCTCGCCGTAGCTTCTATGGGTCGGTTTCCGGCCTGGTGGTGAACATGGCGGAGCAGGGGAAGCTCACCGATCGGGAGAAGCAAGATCTTATGGAGCTGGCCCAAAGACTGTCCCGAGGGGAAGTATGAGCACCTCTTCGGAGGCGGCCCGGTCTCTGGTCATTCATCTGGGGGAGATTGGCTTGTATGGGCTGGTCATCTTCGGAGGAGTTTTGGCCTTTGGCTGGTTGTTTCGGCACAAAGCCAGTCCGGTCCTTCGGTTCAGCTTATGGTTCTTGCTGCTGCTGCGGCTGACGGTTCCCGTCACGCTGAATAGTGCCATCCATATGATCGTGCTGCCCGGCCAGAAGGCAGGCACTTTCCCTGTGGCGGACCAGGGGGAGGGGGAAGCATCGCCCCTTTTGAAAGCGGAGAATCCTACCCCCTTGCTAAGGGAGGGGAGGACTTTTGGAACAGCCGCCCCCGCAACGACGGCACTTGCGGAACAGGCGACCACCCCAAAATGGTTTTCCCTCTGGCGGTGGATGGTGCTCATCTGGGCCCTGGGGGCAGGGGGGATGCTTTTTCACCGGGTGTGGGCGTGGGTGCAGCTTCAGACTCGATTGAGACAGCTTGCCCATACCCCCAGCCAGCAGGTGCTTTGCGAGTATGGCGATCTATGCCGGGAAATGCACATCCGAAGGCCGGTTCAGATTCTGGCGGTGGAGGACATCACCAGTCCGGCCCTGTCCCTGGGTCCTTGGCCAAAGGTGCTGTTGCCCTCGTTTCTGGAGGAGAAAGAACTGCACCGGGAGCGTCGCTTTGCCCTGATCCACGAATTGACCCATCTGAAGCGAGGGGATCATCTGGCTATGCTTTGGTATGGCCTGGTACGGTGCATCTGGTGGTTTCATCCGGTGGTCTATGCCATGGAGCGGCCCTTCCGGCTGGATATGGAATCCGCCTGCGACAGTCAGGCAGTCAAGGGTATGGGTCGGGAGGAAAAACTGGCCTATGCGGCGCTGCTGCTGGAGCTGAGCAAAGAGTCAACTGAACCATTGTGAAAGAGAAAGGAAAGGGTAGAAATGAAACATACACAGGCAAACAAGTCTACACAAAGCCTCATTAACCTGGGCATGGCCCTTCATGGGGATAAAGATGCCTTGGAAACCAGGATCCGCGGAATCTTTAGCCGGGGACGGTCACATTGGGGAGCAAAACTGGGGGCCATCTTGATGGCGGTGGCCTTGGTGCTCTCCTGCTTTACCACGGCCTGCCATCCGGTGACGGCCAGTTCCCGGGAAAAAGGTGCGCTGCTGACGGCCGCTTCCTCTGGGGGCAATGCCGTTCTTTCGGGCGACGCCTTGTTGTCCTTTGACGGATTTGCTCACGGTGTCCTGGACAAGGATAGAATTATCGTGATGGATGCCCAGGGAAAAGAACACTCCTTCACCTGGGTGGACGAGGGGCTTCGTCAAACCATGGACGGGGCCCAGGAGCCTTCCGATCCCATTCCGGAGGGTGCCTATGCCACACCGGGTGAAGTGGCCCTCCATGCCGCAGAGACAGCCGTGACTATTTGGGGCGACGCCGTCCCGTCCTGCAAGATTCACATCAACATGTACACCGGCGACGGTCAGGAACTGGTCTATTATGGCATCGGCTTCGACGGAACTCCATTTGAGACAGCAAAGAGCATATACGGATATGCGGACGCCGTAACCGGTACCGTACTATACTTGGACAACAACTATTGGGGCCAGCTTGTGAAGCAATACGGCAATGGAACCATCAATGAAAAGGTTTCCGCCTGGGATTGGGGAGACGAACGCTATGCCAACGCCCGGACCTCCCAGAAAGCCTTGGCCACAGCCGAGGAATTGATTCATAGCTGTTTCCCCGCCGGGAAGATTATTCCCAAAGACCCTGCCGTTTGGGACGCCGGTTCTCACACAGACGGGGAGCAAATCCTGTGGGCCGGTGGCTATGTGGCCGTGGTGGACGCATATGTTCGCACGGACGCTGATCCCTGCTATTATGTGCAGGTGGCCGTGCCCTTAGAGGAAGGAGCAGATCCTGCCATCACCATCTTTGGCTGCTATCCTCTTGGCTGGGAGTACTGCTGCAACCAGATTCACGACCCCGCCGTTCTCAGGGAGGAAATGGCGGACATGGAGGCCTTTGCCAACGACACCCCGGGCAGAACCGTGGCTCCCGGTGAAACGAAACGGGTCTATGGCATCATCGACGAGGACGCCCTTGCCAATGCCGCCAGCTATGCCATCAACGCCGTAGGACAAATGTGCTATGTGAAGGATGATGTGTATGATCCAGAGTTTATAGAGGAGCAGGGAAGGGAGCGCATCATCTCCATTGGCTTTATCGACATTTGCCTGGGCACTGCGGATCCCTGGTCGGCAGCCTGGGTGTATGTGGAAACTCCGGCAGATGTGGAGCGATATGCCCTGCCTGGGCAGACGCTGGAGTTTCTTGCCGGCGGACTGTGGGCGGTATATGTGGGTGACGGTCAATGCGTGTATGCCAAGGCGGAGTCCGACGGCATGGGCGTCATCACTCAGGCATCTGTAAAGGAAATGATGCAGGGCAGTGGCTGTCTCTTGCAAAACAACGACTATATGGTCATCTCCCCGGCACTTGAAGCGTTGATTAAATAAATCCCTTCAAGCAAAGCTCACACGCAAAGGCCCCCGTCCTCTGGATTCGGGGGCCTTTATAAAAAAGCACTTAACCACAGTTTATTGCGGTGGTGAATGGGGCCACAGTGCGTCAAGGATGCGGGTTTGCACCCCCCAAGTGTGACGGCCGTGACGGCCAATACATAAAACTAGTATAGGGCGTTTTTTAATTTATAATCTAAAATAGTTTTAGGAAATGCCCGTCACAGCCGTCACACCACAGGCCGGAAGAAAGCCGGAAGGCCATTGTCTATGCGGCAAAGTATGCTTTTTGCATAAACGGCGGTGCATCATGCTTATTTTAGCTTCTCCCCTCGGATAATCAGGGTGTGGGCATCGGGCTCTTTTTCCAGGGAGAAGGCAAAATGCCAGCTGTGGGCGGTGTGCTGGGCGGTTCCCTTTGCCGGGAGGGCGGTCTCCAGTTTGTTCTTCACGCTCACCCGGTGGCTGCCCATGCTGTCGTCCGTCACGGTCAGGGCATCGAAGACGGAGAGGAAGAAAGCCTCGGCCTTTTCATAGCTTTGCCGGTATTTGTTCCGGTAGGCGTTGGTAAAGGGGTCGTCCAGCTCCGTCTCGGTAAAGGGCGGAAGAACACAGGTCAGGGTGAAACCGCTCAAACTTTCGTCGTCCCAGGTTAGGGTGCCGATGGGCTCAGTATCCTTGTCCGTAACCGTGTCCCCGTCCAGAAGGAACCCGGCCCCATAGGCATAGTTCTCTATGGCCACCCGGCTTAGCTTCAGGGGCTTTGCCTCCAAAGCCTGGGCAACGGGCGGGTTGTCCCAGCCTTGAATCAAGGATAGGATGACAAACATGCCAACGAAGATGGCGGGCAGTATGTAGCGGCTCACATCCGCCTTCCGCTTGTGCGTATGCTTGTTTGCCATAGCCCGTCCTGCCTTCCCTCGTTCTGTCCCTTAGTATACATAGCCAAAAGAGCGATTGCAAGGCGGGATTTTGCCCGCTATAATGGTGGCAAACGAATGGGAGGGTACCATGGAAATCTTAGCCCCCGCAGGAAGCGAACAAAGCCTTATCGCCGCCGTCCGCAGCGGTGCCGATGCCGTATACCTGGGCACCGGCGCCTTCAACGCCCGCCGTCATGCGGACAACTTCAAGGACAACAGCCTGACGGAGGCCGTCAACTTCTGCCACGCCCGTGGGGTGAAGGTGTATGTCACCTTGAACACCCTGGTCCGGGACGAGGAGCTGCCCGCCTTTTTAGATGCCGCCCGGGAGATTGCCGCCGCCGGCCCCGATGGCGTCATCGTCCAGGACCTGGCCGCCGTCCGGGTGCTCAAAACCATCTGCCCCGGGCTGCCGCTGGTAGGTTCCACCCAAATGGCCGTCCACAACGCCGCCGGGGTCCGGCAGCTGCAGCAGCTGGGCTTTTCCCGGGTGGTGCTGGCAAGGGAGCTGACCTTGCAGGAGATTGCCTATATTAAAAGCCAAACGCAGATGGAGCTGGAAACCTTCGTCCACGGCGCCCAGTGCATGAGCGTCTCCGGCATGTGCTACTATTCGGCCATGATGGGGGAGCGCAGCGGCAACCGGGGCCTGTGCGCCCAGCCCTGCCGCCTCAACGCCAGCGTCAACGGCCGCCCCTATGCCCTGTCGCTAAAGGATATGTCGCTTGTGAACCATGTCAAGGAGCTCGAGGAGGCCGGGGTCTGCTCCATCAAGATTGAAGGCCGCATGAAGCGGCCGGAGTATGTGGCCGCCGCCGTCACCGCCGTGAGAGCTGCCCTTGCCGGAGATAAGCCGGACCTGTCCGCCCTGCAAGCCGTGTTCTCCCGCAGCGGCTTTACGGATGGGTACCTGACCGGCCGGCGGAACCTGTCCATGTTCGGGGTCCGCACCGCCGAGGATGCCGCCGCCTCCAAGAGTGTCTTTGGAAAGCTGAGCGAGCTGTATCGTCGGGAGTTCCCCCGGGTGCCGGTGGAAATAAGCCTCCGGGTGCAGGAGGGTCAGCTCCTTCTTACCGCATGGGACCAAGAGGGGAACACCGCCACCGCCGCCGCCCCCGTGCCTGCCGGGGATATGGCCCCCCTTACCAGGGAGATTGCGCTACGGAACCTCGGCAAGATGGGCGGCACCCCCTTTACGCTCAGCCGCGCCCAAATCGACCTGCCGGAGGGCTTGCCCGTTCCCGGCTCCCTCATCAGCGCCCTGCGCCGGGAGGCCTTGGAAAGCCTGCTCACCCGCCGCAGTCGGGGCAACGGCTATGAGCTGCTGCCCATGACTTTGCCGCCCTTCACTCCCCACACCCCGAAAAAACAGGGCTTGCGCCTGCGCTTTGAGAGGGCGGAGCAGGCCTTCTTCCCAGCGGAGGCGGAGGCCGTCATCCTGCCCCTGAAGGAACTGGAGAGCCACCCGGATTTGCCCAAGGATCGGCTGTGGGTGGAGCTTCCAGAGCTGATTTGGCCGCTGGAGGAGCAGACGATATCTGAGCGCCTTCTTTGCCTGAAGGAGCGGGGCATCACCCACGCCCTGGTGGGGAATATCGGCCAGTTGCTCATCGCAAAGGAAGCGGGCTTCACCGTCCACGGCGGCCCCCTGCTGAACATCACCAACAGCCTTTCCCTTCTTGCCTATGAGCAGATGGGGCTCAGGGATGCCACCCTCTCCTTTGAACTGCCCCTAAAGTCTGCCGCCGCTATAACCGCCGCCCTGCCCCGAGGCCAGCTTACCTACGGCCGCCTGCCGCTGATGCAGTTTCGCAGCTGCCCTGCCAAGGGGGAGAAGGGCTGCGGCTCCTGCGAGGCTCGACCGCGGCTCATGGACAGGCGGGGGGTCATCTTCCCCATGGTGTGCCATGACCGCCGGTTCACCACCCTCCACAACAGCGTCCCCCTGTACCTGATGGATAAGCCCCTGCCGCCCATGGACTTTCAGGTGCTGTACTTCACCGTGGAGTCCCCGCAGGAGTGCCGCCGCATCTGGGAAGGGAGCCTTACTAAGGCGGCCCCCTGGTTCGACAGAACCTCGGGCCTTGCCTATCGGTATTTGGAATAATCTTTACATCCGTAGCGGTTCGCACCTGCGAGCCGCTTTTTTTGTTGCCTGAACATGGAAGGCAGCCCCTCGTCATACAGTGAACCATGGACAAGGATTGGAGCACATGGCTGCTGCCCCTGTTAAATAGGGATATGCAGCAGGGACTAAAGCCCTTTGAACACCAGCCCATCACGGAGATTCGCTTGCGGCGTAACGGCCCCATGGAGGTGGTCATCCGAGGGGAGGGGAAGCTAATCTATGCTCCCAACGGCCGCCCCATGCTCCCGGAGGGGGAGGAGACCTTGCTGTTAAGCCGTCTCTGCGACGGTGCTCCCTATGCCTGGGAGCAGCAGCTGATGCAGGGCTTTGTCACCCTGCCCAACGGCTGCCGGGTGGGCATCTGCGGCCGGATACACCCGGACACGGGGCAGTTGGTCACCATCACCGGCTTCTGCATCCGCATGGCCCGGCAGGTGATAGGCTGTGGGGAGAGGGTGGTGCCAAAGCTCCTGCAAGACGGCCGTCTGCGCTCCACCCTGATTTTCTCCCCGCCCGGCGGCGGCAAAACCACCCTGCTGCGGGACTGTATTCGCTTGCTTTCCTCCGGGCTCGCCGGGGCAAAGCCCCATCGGGTGGGGGTGGTGGATGAGCGGTTCGAGCTTTGGGGCCAGGACATGGGCCTAAACCTGGGCCCCCGGACGGATGTGCTGGCGGGGATCAGCAAGCCCCAGGGGCTGCTGCGGCTGCTGAGCACCATGGGCCCTCAGGTCCTGGCCGCAGACGAGCTGTACTCCCCGGAGGATGCCGCCGCCGTTCTGGAGGCCAAGAGCCGGGGGGTGGAGGTCATCTGCACCGCCCACGGCGGCAGCTATGCGGACTTGATTAGCCGCAAGGGGCTGGGGGACCTGCTGCAAACGGGGGTCTTTTCCCGGCTGGTGGAGGTAAAAGACGGAGGACAAACGATGGCCATTTTGGACGGGGAGGGGAACACGCCATGAAGCTGGCCGCCGGAGGGGTGCTGTTTTTGCTCTGCGTTCTTATGGGGGAGGGGGCCAGCCGGAAGACGGCCCGCCGGGAACAGGCTTTGGGGGAGCTGATTTTGCTGCTACAACGGGTGGGGGACAGACAGCAGCACAGCCTCTGTTCCTATGAATCCGCCCTCTTGCAGGAACCTCCATCCAGCCTGCAGCGGCTGCTGCTGAGCCTATTGCGCGGTACGCCTCTTGAATGCGACTATCTTACCGAAGAGGAGCGTAACCTTGTCAGGGACTATGCTCGTCAGCAGTTTCCATCCCTGCAGGAGGCCGGAAAGAGCCTGAATCAGCTCCTCCACGGGCTTTCTGCCGCCCAAGCTCAGGCCGCGGCCCAGCGGCAGCAGAAGGGCCGGCTCTACCGATCCATGGGCTATCTTTCCGGGGTGGCGGCCCTGCTGCTGGTGGTGTGAAGATGCAGATAGAGATTCTGATCAAGCTGGCGGGCTTGGGCCTGCTGGTGTCGGTGATTACGGCGGTGCTCAAACAAAGCGGCCGGGAGGAGCTGTCCGCCCTGGTGGTGGTGGCGGGCCTGGTCATGGGCACGGTGATGATGCTGGGGCTGGTGTCGGACCTGATGGACACCATCCGCCGGGTCTTCTCCCTGTATTGAAGGAGGCGAACATGGAACTGCTGCGTATCGTAGGCATTGGTCTCTGTGGCACGCTGCTGGCCCTGTCCCTTAGCCGCATCCAAGGCGCCTATGGGGTGCTCGTGGGCTTGGGCACGGGCTGCGTGGTGCTGCTCTCGGTCATGGGCCAGGTGACGGAGATTCGGGATTGGCTGTTGCAGTATGCCCAGGGCGGGGGCCTTTCCCAAGACTACATCCGTTCGGTGCTGAAGGTCATGGGCCTGTGCGCCCTGACGGAGGCGGGCAGCCGTCTGTGCCGGGACGGTGGCCAGGGCCACATCGCCTATCAGGTGGAGGTTTCCGGCCGGGTCCTTATGCTCTATGCGGTGCTGCCGGCGGCCAAGGAACTGCTCTTGGCGGGCAGCGCCATATTGGAGACCCTGGCCCCATGATAGCCCTGCTGCTTGCCACCCCGCCCCCGGAGGTGCCCCCGGAGGCGGAGGACCTATTATCCCTGCTGGACATCTCCCCCTGGGAACGGTTCTTCGCAGGTCTTAAGGGCATGGAGGCCTGGCAAAGCCCCACAAGGCTCATCCACGCCCTTTTGGAAGGGGAGCTTTCGGGGGAGCAGCTGCTCTTGTCCCTTCGCAGCCGCTGCACGGCGGGCATTCAGGGAGCTTGGGGCCTATTTCTGCTGGCCCTGATGGTGGGCGCTCTCGGGGCGGTGTGCAGCCTCCTCTTTGAGGAGGGGCAGGGGGTCTTGGGACGGCTTCTGTCCTTTAGCCTGGGGGCGGTGCTTCTTGGTCGGCTGCTGCCGTTGATCGAGGAGTGTCTGACGGCCCTGAACCGGATGCAGACCCTGACCGAAATCAGCGTGCCCCTGGTCAGCGGCATTCTGCTGCTGCTGGGCAGCCCCCGCAGCGCCGGGCTCCTGGGGGCCTTGGGAGAGGGTATGCTGGTGCAGATTCTGGGCCTCTTTCGCCATTGGGTGGTGCCCTTGGTGGCTGCCGGCGGCGTACTGCGGGCGGTGGATGCCGCCGGGGGCAGCATAGTTAGCGGCCTAGCTGACCTGGCCTTTTTGGTGGCCCGGTGGCTGATGCGCCTGTCCGCCACCGGGTATCTGCTGCTGGTGGCCCTGCTGGGCAGCGGCGCGCTCATGCAGGATGGGCTGCTGTTAAAGATGGGCCGGGCGGCGGCGGGGAGCCTCCCCATGGTGGGGCTCATTCTGTCAGACTCCCTGGGGGCGGCGGTGGGCTGTCTTAGACTCGTCAAGGGCGCCCTGGGCTGGACCGGGGTGCTGCTGGTTCTCTGGCAGGTGGCGGCCCCGGGGGCGGCTCTGCTGCTTCACGGCTTTGCCCTCCGGGCGGCGGCGGCCTTTCTGCTGCCCCTGCAGCAGCGGGACATGGGTACCCTCCTGCTGTCCGTGGGGGAGATGCTCACCTCCCTCGGGGCGGTGCTCTTTGCCTCCGCCGCCCTGACAGCGGTCTCCCTGGGGGCGCTTAGCGGCTGTTGGGGAGGCGGAGGATGAGGGGAGAGGTCTTGGCCTCCGTCTGCGTCTGCGGCACCATAACGGGGCTCGTGCAGCTGCTGCTTCCCGCCGGGCCGGTGGGAGCAGCCGGGCGGCGCGCCCTGGGCCTTTGCGGCCTGATGGAGATACTCAGGCTCCTGTGCAGCCTATGAAGGAGAAGACGATGAAGCAAAGCATACAGGCGTTGTTCACCCGTTTGCAGAAGAACAGGTACCTAAGCTGGGCCCTCTACGGCGGCCTGCTCCTGCTGGCCCTGCTCTTCTATGGGGTGGGGGAGGGCTGGTTTGCTCGGGCTCCCACCGAGGCTGCGACGCCCTGTGCCGATTCCCTCGAACAGCGGCTGGAAGCTATTCTTGGCCGCATCCGGGGGGCGGGCCAGGTCCGCGTCCTCATCACCTACGACACCGCCGGCGAGCGCATCGCCGCCACGGTCAGCACCCTGGATGAAAGCCTGTCCGAGTCCACCGGCAGCACCGCTGCAACCAAAAGTAAGCAGACCCGGGAGACGGTCCAGCCCGCCACCGTCACCACGCAGGGGGGGCAAACCCCCATCATCCTCGTGGAGAAGGAGCCCAGCATCCGGGGCGTCATCGTTGTGGCGGAGGGGGCGGCGGACCCAACGGTGCGGCTGAATCTGCAGCGGGCGGTCCAGGCGGTGACCGGCGTGTCGATTTCTGCCATAGAGGTATTTGAGATGGACTATCCCTCATAGGATAGGAAACATACAGGGGCTCATCCCCCGTGGACAAGAATAACATTTAAGGAGGCGCACATGAAACTATCCACCCAAAAGCTGAAAAAACTGATGAACCGTCGCACCATGACCCTCTCGGCGGTGGCCCTGCTGCTGCTGGCGGCGGTGGCGGCCAATGTGATTATGAACCGCAGCGAGCAGACCGCCGCCGCCGTTTCCCCCAACACCCTGGCCGTCCTGGCCCCCAGCCAGGAGGGCAGCTTCTTTGACGTGTATCGCAGCGAACGGGACAGCGTCAGGACCCAGGAGCTGGCGTACCTCGATGCCATCGTGGCCCAGGGTGCCGATGAAGCCACCCTCTCCGATGCCCAGAAGCAGAAGCTGAATCTGGTCAACTGCATGGAATCGGAGCTCAATGCGGAGAACCTGATTCGTTCCAAGGGCTTTCGGGAGGTCATCGTGTCCATGCACAACGGCGCCGTCAACGTCATCGTGGATGCCGATGCCCTGAGCGACGAGCAGGTAGCCCAGATTCTGGATATCGTCCTCAGGCAAACCGGCCAGACGGCGGAAAATATCAAGGTCTCCACCGCACAATAACGGTTGCCTTTTTCGCCAAGTGTTGATATACTACTATTGAAAAATTATGCGGCAGCATATTAAGGAGGTCAACACGATGAACGAAGTCGATACCAATGTGGAAAGCACCCAGGGCGGTAAGGTTGTTTTTGCTGAAGATGTGGTGGCCACCATCGCCTTCCTGGCAGCCGGTGAGGTGGAAGGTATCCATGCCATGATCGGCACCACCATGGAAGGCCTGGGCGAAAAGCTGGGCAAGAAGAACTATACCAAGGGCGTCAAGGTGGAAGTGGGCACCGAGGAGTGCGCCGTGGACATCACCCTGGCCGTCAAATATGGCTATCGCATTCAGGATGTGGCCCAGAAGGTCCAGCAGGAGATTAAGAACGCCATCGAAACCATGACCGGTCTTCGTGTGGTGGAAGTGAACGTGAACGTGAACGCCATCTTCTTCGAGCCGGAAAAGAAGCCGGAGCCCGAAGCCCCCGCCGCCCCCGTGGAGGAGACGGAGCCGGAAGCCCCCGCCCCCCGGGTGAAATAATTTTATACCAGTTCACAGGCCGAAACCCCGCTAAGGGGTTTTCGGTCTGTCCCTTAGGAGCAACACATGAAGCTGTTAGATAAAATTTTGCTGTGGGTGCAGTCCGCCCTTGCCCTGGTGCTGGGGCTGTTTTTGCTGATTCTGTGCCTGGTGCCCAGGCTCTCCTGGCTGGAACAGACCCCCGTTCGCCTGCTGGTGGGCGCTTTGACCCTTGTCAGCATGGGCTGCGTTTTCTGGCTCCACGGCCGCCGCATCGCCCGCAAGCACGCCGAAGCCGCCCTGGTCACCGATGGAGAGAACGGGAACGCCTATGTCTCCCTCAGCGTCATCTGCGACATGGCCCGGCGCATCGCTCTGGAGTGCGAGGGCATCAAAACCTGCAAGGCCCGGGCCGTCAACACCGGGGACGGGGTGGATTTGGAGCTGAGCCTGAATTTGTATGCAGGCGTAGCCGTGGCACCCCTGGCGGGCATGCTGCAGGAACGGCTGAAAACACGCATCTTTGAAATGACGGGCATTCGCATCGGCAAAGTGAGCATTCTGGTGGAAACCGCCAAGGAGGGCAAAGCCCCCGGTCAGCAAAGCCAGTTGCCCGATAGAGTAAAATAGTAGGAACAGGAACATGAAGGACAGGATTTCGGAGTTTTATCAGGAGCACAAGTGGCTCACCATCTTCGGCATCGGCATGCTGGTGCTGGGGATTTTGATTTTGTGCGTCGGCTTCTGGCAGACGCTGCTGCTGGCGGTGCTGGTGGCAGCGGGTGCCCTCATCGGCGCCCTGTTGGATAAGGGCGGCTGGCCCGCGGTGAAGGACTTTTTCACGGGCTTGTTTGCCCGGAAGGAGTAAGGCGATGGACTATTCTCTTTCCCGCGAAGTCGCCATGAAGCTGCTGTTTGCCGCCTCATTGGGCGGTGAGGATACCTTAGAGCAGGTTTTGGAGCAGTCCGAAGCCGGGGCTTCCCTTTCCAATCGGGACAAAACCTTTGTGGACAACCTGGTCTATGGGGTCAATGAGCACCAGCAGGAGCTGGATGCCATTATCACCCCCTATGTGCAGGGCTGGACCATGGACCGCCTGGGCAAGGTGGATTTGATTCTGCTGCGTATGGCCGTGTATGAAATCAAGTTCATGCCCCAGATTCCCGTCGGCGCCTCCATCAACGAGGCGGTGGAGCTGGCCAAGCACTTTGGAGGGGACAAGTCCCCCAGCTTCATCAACGGCATCTTGGGGAACCTGTCCCGGGACATCGCCAACCAATGAAGCGGACGGTGCTGGGCATCGACACCAGCTGCTACACGACCTCGGTGGCTTGCTTTGGCGCCGCCGGGCCCTTGTATGATGGGAGAACCCTTCTTCCCGTTCGGCAGGGGTCTCGGGGCCTCAGGCAATCCGAGGGCGTTTTTTTGCATACCCGTCAGCTGCCCCCTCTGGTGGAAGCCGCCTTTGCTGAGGTGGACCCCCAAAGCATCGGCGCCGTCTGCTGCAGCGCCGCCCCGGTAGAGGGGGAGGATTCCTATATGCCCGTGTTTTTGACGGGCCTCGGGGTAGCCCGGGCCGTCGCTTCGGCCCTCTCGGTGCCCATACGTACCACCAACCACCAGTGCGGCCACATCCGCGCCGCCCTCATCGGCAACGAAAGCAAGCTCTCGGAGGACAGCTTCTACTGTGTCCACCTGTCCGGGGGCACCACGGATTTGCTGCTGGTGGAGCGCAAGGGTCCCGGCCGGTTTCGTATTCAACCCTTAGGCAAGTCCACGGACCTTCACGCCGGCCAGATGGTGGACAGGGTGGGGGTGGCCCTGGGCTGCGCCTTCCCCTCCGGCAAGGAGCTGGAAGCCCTGGCCCGGCAGGCGGCGGACACCTCTATTCGTATTCCCGCCTCGGTCCAAGGCCTAAGCTGCTCCCTCTCCGGGGCGGAGTCTGCCGCCCAGCGGCTCATTGAGCAAGGGGCGGACCGGGCCGGCATCGCCTTTGGGGTGTATGATTTGCTCTCCCGCACGCTCACCAAATGGCTCACCAACGCCCAGGCCCAACTTGGCTCTAGGCCCGTGCTGTTGTGCGGCGGGGTGGCTTCCAGTTTGCTGCTTAGAAAGCTCCTGCAGGACAGGAGCGATCTGCCCCTTATCTTCGGCGAAAGCCGCTTCTCCAGCGACAACGCCGTGGGCGTGGCGGCCCTGGGCTTTGATGCCATGGAGGACAGAGCATGGAACTAAAGCCCGTATTCACCGTTTCGGAGCTGAACGAGTATGTGGAGCTCACCCTCTCCCACGATCCCTTTTTGTCCCAGCTCCAGGTCACCGGGGAGATCAGCGCCTTCAAGCGCCACACCTCCGGCCACCTGTACTTCACCCTGAAGGATGAAACCGCCTCCGTCCGCTGTGTCATGTTTCGCCCCGATGCCCTGCGGCTCAGCTTCTTCCCCAAGGACGGCATGAGCGTACGCATAAAGGGTCGGGCGGGTCTCTTTGGTCGGGACGGCTCCTTTCAGGTCTATGCCCAGTCCATGGAAAAGACCGGGGACGGGGCCTTGTATCAACAATTTCTGGCCCTCCGGGCCCAGATGGAGCAGCGGGGCTGGTTCGACCCCAACATCAAAAAGCCCCTTCCCTTTCTGCCCCGGGCGGTGGGGGTGGTGACCTCCGGCACCGGTGCGGCCATCGAGGACATTCGCAACGTCATCTCCCGCCGCTTCCCCGGTATGCCCATTCTCCTGTACCCCGTCAGCGTTCAGGGGGAGCGGGCCGCCGGTGAGATTGCCGCCGCCATCGAAAAGGCGGACAGGGAGCAGAAATGCGACCTGCTGATTGTGGGCCGGGGCGGCGGCTCCTTAGAGGATTTGTGGGCCTTTAACGAGGAGCAGGTGGTGGAGGCGGTGTATCGCTGCCATTTGCCCGTCATCTCCGCCGTGGGCCACGAGATAGATTTTTCCCTGACGGACTTTGCCGCCGACCTGCGGGCGCCCACCCCTTCCGCTGCGGCGGAGTTGGCGGTGCCGGAGCTTAGCACCCTCCAGGACCGGCTGAAAACCGGCGCAGAGCGCTTGCGGCTGAGCCTCCTTCGAGGGGTGGAGCGAAAGCGGGATAGGCTCCTGCTGCTGCAGCATCGCCGGGGCTTTCAACTCCCGCAGCAGCGCCTGGAGCAGGAGCAGCAGCGGCTGGACCTAAACCGGGATGCTTTAGAGGCGGCCATGGAAAAACGCCTGCAGCGGCAGGGGGATGTCCTTGTCACCCTATTGGCCCGGCTCAAGGCTGCCAACCCCCTGGGGGCGTTAGAGAGGGGCTTTGCCTTGGTGTATGACAACGAGGGCGCCATGCTAAGCCGGGCGGCAGATGTGGCCCTGGGACAGGGCATCACCCTGAGATTCCGGGACGGTGACCTGGATGCGGATGTAACCGGAAAGGATATATATGAAGAAGAGTGAAAAAACCTTTGAAGAGAAGATGGCCGAGCTCGAGGAGTTGATTGCCAAGCTCGAAAGCGGCACCGTCCCCCTCGGGGAGATGGTGACCCTCCACGAGCAGGGCATGGCCCTCTATGAGAGCTGCCAAAAGGAGCTGGAAGCCTTCCAAAAGAAGCTCAAGGACCCGGAGGCGGACAAATGAGGGACTATCTGCCCATCATCGAAAAGGCTCTGGATGAGAGCAGCGCCGCCTTTTTGTTGCCGGACCTGTTTCAAAGCTCCATGCGCTACAGCCTCCTGTCCGGGGGCAAGCGGGTACGGGCAAGCCTGTGCCTTCTTTGCTGCGAGCTGGTGGGGGGACAGGTGGAGGATGCCCTGCCCTTTGCCTGCGCCCTCGAAATGGTTCATGCCTATTCCCTTATCCATGACGATTTGCCCGCCATGGATAACGACAGTATGCGCCGGGGCAAGCCCAGCAGCCATGTGGCCTTTGGGGAAGCCAACGCCATCTTGGCCGGGGACGGACTTTTAACCATGGCCATGCGGCTGCTGTGCGATGTGCCGGGGAAGGAGCAGGCCAAAAAAGCCCTGTTCCAGGGTGCTCTGGATATGGCCGCCGGTCAAAGCCTGGACATCAACGTCCCCGCCCGGGACGAGCAGACCCTGCACCAGATTCACGACCTGAAGACCGGTGCCCTGTTTAAAGCCGCCTGCCTTAGCGGCGCCTATGCCGGGGGCTGCGACGAGCGCCAGGCCCAGACGATCTCTTCCCTGGCGGACAAGCTGGGACTGCTGTTCCAGATGACGGATGATATTCTGGACAAGGACAAGGACCTGGCCGAGGGGAAGCTGACCTATGTGACCTTGCTCGGGGAGGAGGAGACCCACGCCCGGATTGAAAAGCTGACGGCTCAAATCTGCGCCCTGCTTGCCCCCTTCTCCGGTCCCGCCGCAGAGGATTTAACCGCCATGACCCAAGCCATCGCCCGGCGCAAAAAATGAATCAGGACAGTATTTTACAACATATTCAAAGCCCACAGGATGTAGCCGCCCTCTCCTTCCGGGAGCTAACCCAGTTAGCTCAGGAGGTCAGGACCTACATGATTTCCTGTGTCAGCAAAACCGGCGGTCACCTGGCCGCGAGTCTCGGCGCGGTGGACCTTATCATCGCCCTGCATAAGGTGTACCACGATACGGGCGACCGGCTCATCTTCGATGTGGGCCATCAGGCCTATGCCCATAAGATTCTCACCGGCCGCCGGGAGGCCTTTGCCACCCTTCGCCAGGAGGGGGGCATCTCCGGCTTTCCCAAGCGGGCCGAAAGTCCCTACGATGCCTTCAACACCGGCCACGCCAGCACCTCCATCTCCGCTGCCTTGGGCATGGCCCGGGCCAAGGATCTGCTGCACCAGCCGGGGCATGTGGCCGCCGTCATCGGCGACGGTGCCCTAACCGGCGGCATGGCCTATGAAGCCCTGGACGATGGGGGCGACAGCCGTCTGCCGCTCGTGGTGGTCCTCAACGACAACGAAATGTCCATCTCCCAGAATGTGGGGGCCCTGCGCCGCAGCCTTTCTAACCTGAGGGCCAGCCGGAACTATAACCGGCTCAAGGGCTTCGTGGTGAAGGCCCTCCAGCGGGGCATGGTGGGCCATCGGGTGTTTCGGCGGCTCGAAAAGCTCAAGAACCGTATCAAACGCTTCGTGCTGCCCAACACCTTCTTCGAGGAAATGGGCTTTACCTATCTTGGCCCCATCGACGGCCACAACATCCCGGAGATGGTCACCCTGCTGGGGGAAGCCAAGGCCCTGGAGCGGCCGGTGCTGGTCCATGTCATCACCCAGAAGGGGAAGGGCTATCCCTTTGCTGAAAGTAATCCGGAAAAGTTCCACGGGGTGGGCCCCTTCGATTTGCAGACCGGAACCGTTGCCCCCGGCGGCCCTTCCTGCTCCCAGGTCTTTGGAGAGGAGCTGCTGCGCCTTGCCAGGGAGGACCGACGCATCGTGGCCATCACCGCCGCCATGGAGGAGGGCACGGGCCTAAAGCCCTTCCATGCCGCCCTGCCGGAGCGTTTTTTTGATGTGGGCATCGCCGAGGAGCACGCCGTCACCCTGGCCGCCGGTATGGCGGCGGAGGGTCTGCGGCCCGTGGTGGCCCTGTATTCCTCCTTCCTCCAGCGCTCCACGGACCAGCTGATTCACGATGTCTGCTTGCAGCGCCTGCCGGTCATCCTGGGGGTGGACAGAGCCGGCCTTGTGGGCCAGGACGGGGAAACCCATCAGGGCATCTATGACCCGGCTATCCTGTGCACCATGCCGAATCTAAGCGTCTATGCCCCCGCCACCTTCGGGGAGCTAAGGGCCATGCTTCGGCTGGCCCTCAACAGAAACGAGCCCGCCGCCATCCGCTATGGCCGGGGGGCTATGCCGGAGGGGGCGCAGGAGGAGATTCCCTTCGGCAAGTGGAAGCAGCTGCTGCCGCCCGAGGATGTGACCATCATCGCCGCGGGACCCCTTGTCCATCAGGCCCTGCCCGTAGCGAAAGGGCTTTCCTGCGGTCTAATCTGTGCCCGGTTCTATAAGCCGCTCGATTATGCCCTGCTGGACGATTTGCGCCGCCGGGGCACCAAGCTCCTGGTGGCGGAGGAGAATGTGGCGGCCCTGAGTCTCTATGTCGCCGCCTACTGCCCGGAACTGCAGGTGCTGCCGCTATGCCTGCCGGACGGTCCCATGGCCCAGGCCACCGTGGAGAGACAGCGTACCCTGGGCGGCATCGACGAGCAGGCCATGCAAAGGGCCGTGTCAGCCCTGCGGAGGAAATAATGGACAAACAGAGACTGGATGTATATATGGCGGAGGCGGGTCTGGCCCCCTCCCGGGAGAAGGCCCGGGCCATGATTATGGCCGGGGAGGTCTTTGTCAACGGCCAGAAGGCGGACAAGGCGGGCCAGGAGGTTCGTCCCGAGGACCAGGTGTCCCTGCATGAGGACCCGGTGCCCTTTGTGAGCCGGGGCGGCTTGAAGTTAGATAAGGCCCTGAAGGTCTTTCCCTTGACCCTCCAGGGCAAAACCTGTCTTGATGTGGGCGCCTCCACCGGAGGCTTTACGGACTGCATGCTCCAAAACGGCGCCCGGCATGTGTGCGCGCTCGATGTGGGCTATGGCCAGCTGGATTGGAAGCTGCGTAACGACCCCCGGGTCACGGTTATGGAGCGGATGAACGCCCGCTATATGGAGCCGGCCTGGTTCCCCGGTCCTTTCGACTTTGCCTCCATCGACGTATCCTTCATCTCCCTGCAGCTGATTTTGCCGCCCCTTAGGGAGTGCCTGCGGCCAAAGGGGCAGGTGGTGGCCCTCATCAAGCCCCAGTTCGAGGCGGGCCGGGGCCAGGTGGGGAAGAACGGCGTGGTTCGGGACCGGGAGGTCCATACGGATGTTTGCATAAAAATAATGTCCTTTGCCCAAACCGCCGGCTATAAGGTGCTGGATTTGAGCTATTCGCCCATCACCGGTCCCAAGGGCAACATTGAATTCCTGCTCTTTTTAGAGAAACAGGGAGATTCTGCCCAGGACGCTCCCTGGGACCTGAGGCAAAAAGCCGCTCAAATTGTGGACGAGGGGCGGCAATTCCATAAAAATTGTTAAAGATTTATTCATAAATGTATTGAAATTCGAAATAATGTATCGTATAATACCCATGCAGTATTCATCCGGGGGGTCAGTTTTGCATCTCTTTTTTGCGGCGAATCCCAAAAAACCAGCCACTTTTCAGGCACGGCAGCGTCTCATGGAGGTGGGCCGGGCACATGGTTTTTTATGCGATGAAATCGAAACCCAAGCCCCTGCAGGCGGGGAAAAGGGGGTCATCGTGGTCATCGGCGGCGATGGCTCCATCATCCGCCAGGTGCCCACGGCCCTCGCCTATGATATGCCTTTGCTGGGCATCCACTTCGGTCGGGTGGGGTTTTTGACGGAACTGCAGGAGGATTCCTTTGCGGATGCCCTCCAAAAGATCAAGTCCGGCAGCTTCCATTTGGAGCAGCGCTCCATGCTCGAATGCACCATGCAGGACGGGGCTTTGTATCGCTGTCTTAACGATGCGGTCCTCTATAAGCGCTCCTTCTCCGGTGTTACGGAGGTGGATGTGTGCATCGACGGGAAGCTCGCCTGGTGCTTCTCCGGCGACGGTGTGGTGGTCTCCACCCCCACCGGCTCCACCGGGTACAACCTCTCCGCCGGCGGTCCCATCGTCCCGGAGGGCGTGGATGCCCTGGTCATCACCCCCATCTGCCCCCACAAGCTGCATGTGCGGCCCATCGTGGTCAGCAGCGGCAGCAAGGTGGAGCTCATGGAGCATGATGAAGGCATGGCCGCCATGGACGGGGAATGGGTTGGCTCCCTGGAAAAAGGGGGGAGCCTCTGCATCACGGGCTCAAAGCAGAAGGTGAGCTTCGTTCGCCTTCAAGAGATGGACCTGTACAGCCGTATCTCGAACCGACTTTCATAACACCAAAGGATAGGAAATCAGGATGAAAACCAAACGCCATGCAATGATTATCAAGATTATCGGCTCCCAGGATGTGGAAACCCAGGAGGAGCTGGCAAAGCTCCTCGGCGAACAGGGCTTCCAGGTCACCCAGGCCACCGTCTCCCGGGACATCAAGGAGCTGCGGCTCATCAAGGTCCTCACCTCCGAGGGCAACTATAAGTATGCCACCGTGGAGAAGGCCGAGTCCGACTTGCAGGAGCGTTTCATCCGCCTGTTCACCAACTGCGTGCTTTCCATCACCAACGCCGGCAACATGATCGTCATCAAGACCATCGCCGGCAGCGCCTCCGTAGCAGGAGAAGCCATCGACTCCTTGAAGTGGCCGGAGATTGCCGGTTCCATCGCCGGGGACAACACCATCTTTGTGGCCATCCGGGAAGGGAAGAACGTGGCGGAAATCATCAAGCGTTTCCAGAAAATGATGAAATAAAGGAGCATCGCCGTGCTTAGGCACTTGACCATCACCAATATCGCCCTGATTGACAAGCTCTCCCTGGATTTTGCGGAGGGCTTTTGTGCATTGACCGGCGAAACCGGCGCCGGAAAATCCATCCTCATCGAAGCCGTCGGCCTGGCCCTGGGGGAGCGGGCCTATCGGGAAAGCATTCGCACCGGGGCCCAGCGGGGCTCCGTGGAGGCGGAGTTTGTGGTGAAGGAGGGCACGCCCGCCGCCGAATACCTGCTGGACCAGGGCCTCTATGACGGGGAAGAGGTGGTCCTCTATCGGGAGCTGTACCAAAGCGGCAAAAGCGTCTGCCGCATCAACGGCACCCTGGTCAGCGCCGGGGAGCTGAAAACCGTGGGGGACATGCTGGTGGATATGCACGGCCAGCACGCCCATCAGTCCCTGCTCAACGAGAAGACCCATCTGGGCCTCTTGGATGCCTTTTCCGGCAGCGACCGTGACGGCCTTCTTTCCAACATGCTGGCTCAGCGGCAGACCGCCCTCGAGCGGCGTAGCGAACGCGAAAAGCTGCAACGGAGCCTGAAGGAACGGGCCCGGCAGCTGGACATCATTGCCTTTGAACTCGGGGAGATTGAAGGCGCCAATCTGCAGATAGGGGAGGAGGAGCAGCTGGAAAACAGAAAGAAGCAGCTGCAGAACTTCGCCCTCATCCAGCAGAACCTGCAGTCCGCTCACGATGATTTATACGATGAGGACGGGGTCCTTAGCCGCCTGACAAGCGCCAAAAAGGCCCTCGATGCCCTTTCCCCCTTCGACGAAAAGTTTGCCCAATCCGCCGCCCAGGCGGAGGAAGCCTATTACACCCTGGAGGATGTGGCCTTCTCCCTGCGCGATGCCCTCAACGGCCTTAGCTTCGAGCCGGAGGAATTGACCGAGATAGAAAGCCGCCTCTTTGATATCAGCCAGCTCAAGCGCAAGTACGGCGTTAGCATCGAGGAGGTCCTTGCCTACGCCGAGAACCTTCGCGCCCAGCGGGATACTCTGCTTGGCGGGGAGGAGCGGGTGGAACTCTTAGCGCAGCAGGAGCAGGAAGCCGTCTTTGCCTTTGCCCAGGCGGCAAGGGAGCTGTCCCGGCGGCGGCAGGAAGGGGCTAAAAAGCTCAAAGCCGCCATCGAGGAGAACCTTCACGATATGGGCATGCCCAACGCCTCCTTCTCCGCCGGGTTTACCGGCCTTGCCCCGGAGGACCTCAGCGAAACGGGCATCGACCAGGTGGCCTTCCTCTTCTCCGCCAACAAAGGGGAACCGGAAAAGCCCCTGGTGCGGGTGGCCTCCGGTGGCGAAATCTCCCGGGTCATGCTGTCCTTCAAGGCGGCCCTGTCCCATGTGGATGCCATCGACACCCTGATTTTCGACGAAATCGATACCGGCATCTCCGGCCTTATCGCCAACGCCGTGGCCAAGAAGATGGGCGAGCTGTCCGCCACCCACCAGCTGCTGTGTGTCACGCACCTGGCCCAAATCGCCGCCCGGGCGGACCATCAGTACTATATCTATAAGCAGACGGAGGGGGAGAGCACCCACTCCCACGTTCGCCCCCTTACGGAGGCGGAGCGGCCAAGGGAGCTGGCCAGAATCATGGGCAGCGTAGACGACCCCCTGGCCATCCAGCATGCGAAAAACCTCTTAAAGCGGGCACGGGAAAACTAAGTCTGTTTCTTCTGCGGGCGGCTTTTTGCTGCCCATTTTTTTGTTGCACCGGGTGCTGTTTTGTGTATAATGTATCTGTATCATTCTGTGCCGAGGTAAGCCAGTGAAAACCAGCGACTTTTTTTATGATTTGCCCAAGGAGCTCATCGCCCAAACCCCTGCCGCCGTGCGCAGCGAGTCGAGGCTCTTAATCTACAACCGCAAAAAGGGCACCCTTACGGATGGGGTGTTCACGGACGTGATAGACCACCTGCACCCGGGGGATGTACTGGTACGCAACAACACCCGGGTCATCCCCGCCCGGCTCATCGGCCACCGCCCCGAGACCGGGGGCACCATGGAGTTTTTGCTGCTTCGGCGCCTGGAGGGGGACACCTGGGAGTGCCTGTGCAAGCCCGCCAAAAGGGCCAAGCCCGGCACCGTCTATACCGTCACCGACGAACTCTCCGTTTTTGTCTTGGGGGAGGCGGATATGGACGGCGGCAAGCGGGTGGCGCTTCAATATGAGGGCATCTTCGAGGAGGTGCTGGATAGGGCCGGGCAGATGCCTTTGCCCCCCTATATTACGGAGCGCCTCACCGACAAGGAGCGCTATCAAACCGTCTATGCCGTCACCCGGGGCAGCGCCGCCGCCCCCACGGCCGGCCTGCACTTCACCCCGGAACTGCTGGAGAAAATCACCCAAAAGGACGTGAAGATTGTGGACGTGCTGCTGCATGTGGGCCTGGGCACCTTCCGCCCCGTCAGCGAGGAGAACATCGAGGACCACCAGATGCACCTGGAGTATTACGAGGTGACGGAGCAGGCGGCCAGGACCATCAACGAAGCCCGTGCCGCCGGCGGCAGAATCGTCTGCGTGGGCACCACCTCCGTCCGCACCCTGGAAAGCGTGGCCACGGAGGATGGACAAGTCCATCCGGGCTCCGGCTTCACCGGCATCTACATCACCCCCGGCTATCGCTACAAGGCCGTGGATGCCCTCATCACCAACTTCCACCTGCCCGAAAGCACCCTCTTGATGCTGGTGTCCGCCTTTGTCGGCCGGGAGGAAGTGTTGAAAGTCTATGAACATGCCGTCCGTGAACGCTATCGGTTCTTCAGCTTCGGGGATGCCTGCTTATTCGAGTAAAGGAAAGCCTATGAACGAGAATTTCAAGTTTGAAGTATTGCATGTGGACAAGCAGACCGGCGCCCGCCTGGGTCGGCTCCACACCCCCCACGGGGACATCGACACCCCTGTGTACATGCCCGTGGGCACCCAGGCCACGGTGAAGGCCATGACCCCTTGGGATGTGGAACAGACCGGCGCCTCCATCCTCCTGTCCAACACCTACCACCTGTATCTGCGCCCCGGCCATCAGCTTGTGGAGAAGGCGGGGGGCCTTCATACGTTCATGCACTGGAACAAGCCCATCCTTACGGACAGCGGCGGCTTCCAGGTCTTTTCCCTGGCCAAGAAGGGGGACATCCACGAGGATGGGGTCCTGTTCCGCTCCCATATAGATGGCAGCAAGCATATGTTCACCCCGGAAAGCGTCATGGCCGTGGAACAGGCCCTGGGGGCGGACATTGCCATGTGCTTTGATGAATGCGCTCCCGGCACCGCCGACTATCGCTATGCCGTCAAGGCCATGGACCGGACCCACCGCTGGGCGGAGCGTTGCCAGGCGGTTCACACCCGGCCGGACCAGGCCCTGTTCGGCATCGTCCAGGGCTGTGTCTATGAGGATTTGCGTATTGAGAGCGCCAAGACCCTGGCCGCCATGGACTTCCCCGGCTATGGCATCGGCGGCCTTTCCGTGGGCGAACCCAAGGAGACCATGTATCGGATGCTGGATGCCATTCGCCCCTATATGCCGGAGAACAAGCCCCGGTATCTTATGGGGGTGGGCAGCCCCGATTGCCTCATCGAAGGGGTCCTGCGGGGGGTGGATATGTTCGACTGCGTTCTGCAGACCCGGGCCGCCCGCAACGGCCTGGCCCTCACCCGCAAGGGCCGCATCATGCTCAGGAACCAAGCCTATGCAGAGGATTTCTCGCCCATCGAGGAGGGCTGTGACTGCTATGCCTGCCGGAACTTCAGCCGGGCCTATATCCGCCACTTAATCAAGGCGGAGGAGATTCTCTCCGGCACCCTTATCACCATGCACAACATCCGCTTCTCCGTCCGCCTCATGGAGGACATTCGCCGGGCCATCGCAGAGGACCGCTTCGGGGACTTTGCCAAAGAGCTCCTGGAGGTCAAGCTGTTCTGATGGAGAAGGACTTGCTCATTGCCACGGAAGGGGACATGGAAGCCCTGGGCGCCAGGCTGGGCGCTCGGCTCTTTCCCGGCAGCTTCGTGGCCCTGTTTGGGGACCTGGGGGCAGGGAAGAGCGTGCTGGTTCGGGGCCTTGGCCGCTATTTGGGCCAGGACCACATCAGCAGCCCCACCTTCACCATCGTTCAGGAATACCCTACCGAGCCACCCCTTTTTCACTTTGATGCCTATCGCCTGGCGGACGAGGACGAGCTCTATGCCATGGGCTACGAGGACTATTTGACCCGCAAAGGCCTGCTTCTTATGGAGTGGGCGCAGCGGGTGCCCCTGGCCCTGCCGAAGAATCGGCTGGAGGTCCACATCGCCGGCAGCGGCGCCGAGCCCCGGCAGGTGCGCCTGGTTGCCTTTGGGACGGAATATCAAGCATTGTTGGAGGAACTATGATTCTTTTGGCCCTGGAAAGCACGGATGAGCGGGCCTCCCTGGCCCTGCTGACGGAAGCAAATTGCCGCGAGGTGCTGATCCAAAGCCCCCTCAGGCACGAGCAAACCCTGATGCCCGCCGTGGATGCCCTGCTCTCGGAAGAAAATATCACGCCTTCGGATCTAACCGCCCTGGCGGTGGATGTGGGTCCCGGCTCCTTTACCGGGGTTCGCATCGGCGTGTGCCACGCCAACGCCATGGCCGCCGCCCTGGGCATTCCCGTCATCCCCGTCAACGCTTTGGAGGCTCTTTCATACCCCCATCTACAGCAGGACCGGCCCGTCGCTGCCATCATCGATGCCCGCAACGGCAACGGCTACGGCGCCCTCTATGCCCCGGATGGGACACAGCTGCTGCCGCCTGATGCCATCGAGATAGACCCCTTTTTGCGCCAGCTCCCGCAAAACGCCATTTTAACGGGCACCGGCGCCCCCCAGGGGGATGGGGCTTTGCCCGCCGCCGGGGCTGTGGCGAGGCTGGCCCAGGGCCGCCCCGGGCAAAAGGAGGCTCACCCCCTGTATCTGCGGCCCAGTCAGGCGGAAAGGATGCACAAAGGATGATTGCCGTTCGGCCCATGCTGCGGCGGGATGTGCGCCGGGTCCATGAAATCGAGGTCCAGAGCTTTCCCACCCCCTGGTCATTGGCCTCCCTCATGGGGGAGACCCACAACCGCCTGGCCCACTACTATGTTGTGGAGGTGGACGGCCGCATCGAAGGCTATGGCGGCATGTGGGTTCTCTTTGAGGAAGCCCACATGACCAACATCGCCATCGCCCCCAACAGCCGGGGCAGGCATCTGGGCAAATACCTGCTCTATGCCATGATGGACAGGGCCCATTTCTATGGGGCGGACAAGATGACCTTGGAGGTCCGGGAAACCAACGAGGTGGCCCAAAACCTGTATTACAGTATGGATTTTCAGAAGGAAGGCTTTCGCCGCCGCTATTACGAGGACACGGGGGAGGGGGCCTATCTGCTGTGGAATCAGGATATTTTTGCAACCTTGGCGAAAAATGCTTGCCTAAAAGCCGATTTCAGTTTACAATAAGCCGAATCAAAAAAAGGAGCGAAACATGAGTTTATTCAGCGATTGGAAAGCGCGGGCGGAGAGCCTGCAAAGCAACGAAGACTATCAGAAGTATTGGAACGCCTATTTTGAGCAGGAGACCAAGGCCTATGCCCAGGTCCTCAAAAACCACCAGGCTCCCCTTACCGGCACGGTGGCGGAGCTGGCGGAGCGGTTGGGCTTTGACCCCGTGGCCTTCACGGGCTATCTGGACGGGGCCAACACCTCCTTTGCTTCCGGGGAAAAGGACCTGGATGCCCTGACCGCCGAGTCCTCCGTCACTCTGGATTTCGACTTTGAAAAGCTCTTTTTCAACATGCACGAAGCCAAGGCCCAGTGGCTCTACACCCTGCCGGAATGGGACGACGTTCTTTCTGAGCAGAAGCGGCAGGAGATTACCAATGCCTATCGCGCTTCCAAGGTCTTTGTGGCGCCTGTTCAGGTGGGCCGCAACGATCCCTGCCCCTGCGGCAGCGGCAAGAAGTATAAGAACTGCTGCGGCAAAAACTGACCGCTACCGGGCTGCCTGAATGTTTCAGTGCAGCCCCTTTTTATAAGGAGGCACCTATGGCGGGATTTGGCATCGTGACGCTAATGAGCGTGTTGACGGTTCTGTTTTTGTGTTTGCTGGCCCTTCTTGAGGTGCTGCTGCTCTTTGCCCTGGCTCGTTATATCCTGCAAGCCTTCACCATCCGCTCCATGGGCGGCGGGCGGGTCCATCCTGCGGGAGCCTGGATACCCTTCTATCAGTCCTACTGCCTGGGGCGGCTGACCGGTCATCAGGTGCTCGGGGCGTTGTCCGGCTGCTTCTCTTTGGGGAGCCTTGGCATCCTCGTCTGCTTTTATAGCCGGGGCTGGACCTTCCAGCCATATCTGTTTGCGGCCCTTTTGCTGCTGCAAACGCTAACCTTCCTGTTCAACACCCTCATCGCCCATGCCGTATTTATAGACCGCTGGCCCCAATACGGCTGGCTGCTGACCACCTTTTGTGTCCTGTCCCTGGGGCTACTGCGGCCCATATTTCTCTTTGCTCTAAGAAAGCCGCCCATAGCCAAAGTATTTTAAACAACTTTCTTTCAAAAACAGTTGACAGGAACGCTATTCCTTGATAAAATGCATAACCGGAACTCCTGAATGCGCCTGTAGCTCAGCTGGATAGAGCAACGGCCTTCTAAGCCGTAGGTCCAGGGTTCGAATCCCTGCAGACGCGCCAGCGACACAAGCGCTTGCCGGGAATCGCAGCCCGGCAAGCGTACATCTGGGGTCTCATCCGAAAAAGTTTATATTGCATGGTGGGCGTAGTTCAGCCTGGTTAGAATGTCAGATTGTGGCTCTGAAGGTCGTGGGTTCGAATCCCGTCGCCCACCCCATTTTTTTTCGGATGATGTATACGGTGGGGTGTCGCCAAGCGGTTAAGGCACAAGACTTTGACTCTTGTATGCGCAGGTTCAAATCCCGCCACCCCAGCCATCTGACCCGTTAGCTCAGCTGGCAGAGCATTTGACTTTTAATCAAAGGGTCCGGAGTTCGAATCTCCGACGGGTCACCAGTCGATTTTCAAAATCCCCAAATCAGGGGATTTTTTCTTTTTCCTGGCCGACAATGCTCCTGCCCGTATTCCCATTCGACGACAGTTTACATAATATATTATTATTTTTGGTGGAATTTTTTGCCTTTGGATTGTCAATATATATGAGTTCCACGACAGCATAGGCGAGGCAGGGGGGAGGCCCCCTTTTGCAACGCCCTGCCGCTTCGATTTCATCATTGAAATACTGCACCTGCAATGCTATACTAATGTAGACTATAGCTTGGAGAGAGAAATGAAGAAAACCATTCTTTTGTTTGGCCTGATTGTTGTGCTGCTGCTCGGCTGTCAACCGGAACAGAGCGAGAGAAAAGCCGTTGCACCCACCGCCCTTGCCTCCACGGCTGCCAATACCCCGGCGCCCACGGTGCAAGAAGCATCCCCTACGCCCACGGTGCAAGCATCCCCCACGCCCAGCCCCACCGCCACCGCCACTCCTGTGCCCACCAGGGAGCCCCTCCCCGGGGATGTGACGGACCATTTTCCCACCGAGGATACGGGTCTTACGGCACAGTACAGCTACCAGTCCGATGAGCTTCGCATTGCCATTGATGTGGTGGAAGACGAGGAACTGCTGCAAAAGTATTATGTGGCGGACATCTGGACCCGCAACATCCACTCCTTCCGCACGGGCTTTGGTCACGGCAAGTTCGGCAGCGGCACAGAGGATGGAGAAGCCTTTGCCATTCGGGAGCACGCCATCCTGGCCGTGAACGGCACCATGAACTATGGCCTCATCTATCACAACGGGCAAAAGTTCCGCGGATATTCCAGCTCCATTACCAGAAAAGGCATTGCCGTTCTGTTTGCGGACGGCACCATGCAGCTGTTCGACAGCGTCAATTTGCCCAAGGAGATTGCCCAGCGGGACGACATTGTCCACGTCTTACACTATGGCCCCATCCTGGTGACGGGGGGAGAGATGGCCAAGGACTTTCCCCTGCGTGCCGGCCGCCATCCCCGCATCATGCTGGGCTACTATGAACCCGGGCATTATGTGCTTGTGGCGGTGGACGGCCGGAGCAAAACGGCCCTGGGCATGACTGAACGGGAGATGGCGGAGCTGATGCTGAGTCTGGGCTGCCAGGAGGCCATAAACCTGGACGGCGGCACCAGCGCCATGATGGTCTTTATGGGCGATTGCATCAGCCATCCCTCCGGAAAGGATAACGACGGGGACGGAAAAGCCGGCCGCAAGCTGAAGGACATGCTGCTCTTTGCCGAATACGACGAAAACGGCATAGCGCCGCCCCTGGAGGAAGTGGACAAAGACAGGGTGACTGCCCCATGAAAGCAAATGTAAAGCTACAAAGGCGGCTGCTGATAGTCGGCCTCGTGGTCCTCTCTGTCGCCGTCGTGTTGGAATGTGTGTTTCTTGCTGTGGTACTGCCCCTGCTGTAACGGATATGGAGCGTAAGACTTTGGACAATCGAAAGCTCGTAAAGGCTTTGGGCATATTGCTGAGCGCCTTTGTCGTACTCGGCCTTGCCTGCTTCTTTGCCGGCAAAGCTCTTCTTAGCAACATCTATAGGGACCGGGTGGACATCGTGTCCGCTCCCGACTCCGCTGCCCCCTTCTCGGAGCAGGAGCTGCTCGACTCTCCCGAGCTGCTGGAAGCTGCCCTGCGTACGGATATCGACTATTTTGAAAACGGGGAGATTGCCCGGGTCCCTATCTATGAGCAGAAAAAGATTGACCGCTTCATCTTCAGTATCCTGGTGGTGGTGCAGCAGGGGAAGACGGAAAATCAGAATGCCCAGGCACAGATGCTGTATGTGGTCTCCTATAACCAGCTCGAGTATAAGTTCACCGTGGTGGCCATTCCTCCCGAAACCCTGGTACCCCTCAAGGGCTATGGCTGGAACCGAATCCGTGCCGCCTATGCCCTGGGCGGCATCGGCATGCTCATGAACACCATCAACGATGCCTTCGGCCTGGACATTCAGGACTATGTCTACATCGGCACAGAGGAGCTGGCAGCCTTGGCCGACGGCATCAACGGCATCCCCACAGAGCTCACGGAGGGGGAGGCAGCCTACCTAAATCAAACCCTGGGCTGCGAGCTCTCTGCTGGGCAGCAGATGCTTTCGGGGGAACAGGCCGTTGCCTACCTGATGGACGATGTTTCCGACGGCAAAGGCAGTCTCGGGCGGGCAAAGACCCAGCTCAAGGTCGTTGCGGACACCTTCTACTATCTGCAGGATTCCTTCACCAGGGAGTACCTGTACCCCTTCATGGTCACCATCTTCCAGGGCATTCGCACCAATCTGGACTTTGAAATCCTGGAGGACCTGGGCCACGAAATCGTTATGGCGGAGGACCTGCAGTTTCATACCCTTTGCCTGCCCTATGCGGATAGTTTCTGGGAGCACACCCTGGACGGCGCCTACGGCATTTTGCCTATGTTCGAAAAGAATCGCATCCTGCTCATGCAGGATTTGTATGGAGTCAACGAATAACAAACGGATGGAAGACGATGGACAAGAAGCGAGTGATCCCCTTTAGCCCGCCGGATGTGGGAGAGGCGGAAATACAAGAGATAGCTCAAGCCCTGCAATCGGGCTGGATTACCACCGGGCCCAGGACCAAGCTCCTGGAAAAGCGTCTGGCGGCCTATTTGTGTACGGGTCGAACGGATGTGGACGTAGTGAGCCGGGCAGAAGCCTATCAAAACAAGGTGGTCTGCCTTTCCTCCTGCACGGCGGCAGAGGAGCTGATTCTTCGCATTCTGGGTATCGGTCCCGGGGACGAGGTGATTGTCCCCGCCTATACCTATACCGCCACCGCCGCCGCTGTCATCCATTGCGGCGCCCGGGTGGTTTTCGTGGACATTCAAAAGGACGGGGATGCACAAACCCACCTGCCCGAGATGGACTTTGACCGGCTCGAAAAGGCCATCACCCCCCAAACCAAGGCGGTGATTCCCGTGGACTTAGGGGGTCTGGTCTGCGACTATGAGCGCCTGTATGCCATCCTGGACAGGAAAAAGCCCCTGTTTACCCCCAAGCAAGGAGACGGCTCCCCCCTATGCGAGCTGTCCGCCCGCATGCAAAAGGCCCTCGGGCGGGTGGCGGTGGTGGCGGACAGCGCCCACAGCCTGGGTGCTTCCCGCATGCACAATGGGGCGTGGACCTATTGCGGGCGCCTCGCGGATTTTACCTGCTTTAGCTTCCACGCCGTCAAAAGCTTTACCACCGGCGAAGGCGGCGCCGCGGCCTGGAACCCCCTGCCGGGCATACAGGATGAGGAGCTGTATCGCATGTTTCAGCTGCTGTCCCTCCACGGGCAGAGCAAGGATGCCTTTGCCAAGAGCCAGGCCGGTTCCTGGGAGTATGACATCATCGGCCCCTGGTATAAGTGCAACATGACGGATGTGATGGGGGCCATGGGCCTACGTCAGCTGGACCGCTTCCCCCAGATGCTCGAGCGGCGGCAGCAGCTGATCCGGCGCTACGATGCCTTCTGCGACCAACAGGGCATCGCTCATTTACTGCACACCACCCCCACGGTCCATGGCTCGGGGCACCTGTATCTTGTTCGCATTCCCAATATCTGCGAGGAGCAGAGGAACCAAATCATCGAGAAAATGGCCCAAAGGGGCGTGGCGGTCAATGTCCACTTCAAGCCCCTGCCCATGATGACGGCATACCGCGCCCTTGGCTGGGACATCTCGGCCTTTCCCAACGCCTATGCCTATTATCAAAACCTTATCTCCCTGCCTCTGTATTCAAAGCTATCCGATGCCGATGCGGACTATGTGTGCAGCAGTTTGCAAGCGGCCATGGAGGAAATACGGTGAGAACCTGGGAAGCCCTGCCGGATAGCCTGCGCTTGCCCCAAGTCAGGCCCTATTGGGAGAGCCTGTACAAAAAGCGCCGTCAGCTGCTGCTAAAACGCCTCATGGACCTTCTTGCGGCCCTGGTGCTGCTGCTCCCCCTTAGCGTGCCGCTGGGGCTAATTGCCCTGGCTGTGAAGCTGGATTCCAAGGGCCCCGTCTTCTTCCGCCAGGAACGGGTCACCGCCTATGGCCGCTTGTTCCGTATCCATAAGTTTCGCACCATGGCCCACGGGGCCGAGGGCAGTAGTCTCACCCTGGCCCATGATGCGCGCATCACCCGGACGGGAGCCTTCCTTCGCCGCTATCGGCTGGACGAGCTGCCCCAGATTTTCGATGTAATTTCCGGGGATATGAGCTTTGTGGGCACCCGCCCGGAGGTGCCGGGGTATGTCCAAGCGTATCAGCCCGAATACCTGGCCACCTTGCTGCTGCCGGCGGGCATCACATCGCAAGCCAGTATCCGCTTTTTGGACGAAGAAAAGCTCTTAGCCCAGGCGCAGGATGTGGATAAGGTCTATCTTGAGCAGGTCCTGCCCCGGAAGATGGAGATTAACCTCGAGAGCCTTCGGCGGTTCAGCCTCTGGCAGGATGCAAAGACCCTTGTTCGCACGGCAGCGGCCGTCTTTGGAAGGGAGGGGTAAGGCATATGCAGGAAACGACCCCCTGTCAAACCGTGGCCGTGGGCCTCATTGCCTATAATGAGAGGGCCCATCTGCCCTCTATGCTTCGCGACATCCTTCGCCAAACCTATCCCCATCAATGGATGGATGTGATTCTGGTGGACGGAGGGTCCCAGGACGGCACCCGGGCCTTGATGGAGGCTTTTGTCGCCGCCCACGGCCGGGAGTTTCGCCGAGCCTGGGTGCTCGATAACCCCAAGAGAATACAGCCTGCCGGCTGGAATGCGGTCCTTAGCCGCTTCGATGCCGATGTGCTCATTCGCCTCGATGCCCACGGGGGCATAGCCCCGGACTTCGTGGAAAAAACCATGGCCTGCCTTAACGATGGGGAAGCTGTCTGCGGCGGCAGCATAGAGAGCATCACGGACAACCCCACCCCCTGGGGCCAGACCCTCCTGAAGGCGGAAACCTCCCTGTTCGGCGGCAGCGTGGGCGCCTTCAAACGGAAGTCACCCGGCCGCAGACCGGTGAGCACCGTTTCTTTCCCCGCCTATCGCAAAGAGGTGGTGGAACGGGTGGGCCGCTTCAACGAAGCCCTGCAGCGCACCGAGGACAACGAATACAGCTACCGGGTGCGGCAGGCGGGCTATTCCATCTGCCTCGATTCAGCTATCCGCTGTCGGTATGTCATTCGGGGGAGCCTCAAAAGCCTGCTCCTGCAGAAGTTTAAAAACGGCCTGGGGATTGGCAGAACCCTGTTTTGCTGTCCCCGCTGCCTGAGCTGGTACCACCTCGTGCCGGGCCTGTTTGTGGGGGCGGCGGCGGTCACCGGGGGGCTGGCCCTTCTGGGCATCCGCTGGCCCTGCCAAGCCCTTTGGGGCGCCTATGGCGGGGTGAACCTTCTCATGTGGCTGCGTTCCAAAATAGAGCGCCCAACGGATTTGTGCCTGCCCCTTTTGTTCCTGGCCCTCCATGTAAGCTACGGCCTCGGCACCCTCTGGGGCATCATTTGCGGGGCGGCGGCCCGGTTGGCAAGGAGAAAAGCATGAATGGACAAACCGAAGAACTCAAACGCCTGCAAGCCGTCTCCCTTGAGATGAGCGCCTTTTTTGCCGCCTTCTGCCGGGAGCATGGCTTGCTGTGTTATCTGTGCGGCGGCGGCTGCATCGGCGCTCTTCGCCACGGGGGCTTCATTCCCTGGGATGACGATTTGGATTTTTTCATGCCCCGGCAGGATTATGAGCGCTTGCAAACCCTGTGGACGGACACGGAGCGGTATGCCCTGGCCTTTCCCACAAAAACCTATACGGACCGGAACATGTTCATGACCCTCCGGGATAAAACCACCACCATGGTCAAGGACTATCAGCAGGATTTGGATATCGTTCATGGCGTTGCGGTGGACATCTTTCCCCTGGACGGCTGTCCCACCGGCAAGCTAAAACGGCTCGACCAGCTGTTCTGGGGCAGCGTCTATCAGCTCTATTGCACCGGCATGGTACCCCTGAACCACGGAACGGCCGTCCGTCTTCTTGGCAAGGCGCTCTTGGCCCTGGCCCCCTCCTATGGGATACGGTATCGTATCTGGCACTTTGCCCAAGCGCGCATGAGCCGGTTCCCCTTTCAGGACTGCGCCTATGTTACGGAGATTTGCGCCGGTCCCCGCTATATGAAAAACCGGTACCCCAAGGCCGCCTTTGCTTCGGCCCTCTATGTGCCCTTTGAAGACAGGGTGCTGCCCATTCCCGTGGGCTATGATGCCTACCTCTCCATGGCCTTCGGGGACTATATGACCCCTCCGCCGCAGGAGCAGCGGGTGCCTGGCCACCGGGCGCTGCTGCTGGATACACAGCGTTCCTATAAGGAGCATGAAGCGGAGCTAAAACAGTTTAAGCAAAGCAGGAAAATACGCCCGTGAAAGCCCTTCCTTCCCTAAACAGAATCAAAGCCTTTTTGTCCGCACCCGGGACCATCCTGCTCTATGGCCTTATGGTGCTGTGCTATCAGGCGGCCTATTGCATCGTGCCCCTGCGGGCGATTATCGGCCTGAGCTTTCTGCATTGGGTGTCTCCCGCCCTTGCCGTAGGGGGCATTGGACTGCTGCTGCTGAATTTGATGGTCAACCCCCGGCGCCTGCTTTCCCGGCAGATGCTCATTCCCTGGCTGCTGATGCTGGCATTGTGCCTGAGCACAGCTTTCAATCCGGACAGGGGACTGACGGACAACATAAAACTCATCCTCTGGCAGGGGAATCTGATGCTGCTCCTGTTCTCCGCCTGCCTTGCGTGGGGGGAGAGGGACACCGTCCAGTCCCTGCCCAAAGCCGCCCATTGGCTGCTGGTCGGCCTGGCCCTTCTCTGGGACGGGGCCATCCTTTGGTCGCTGGTCCTGTTCTTTGCCCGCCGGTATCACCTCGTGCCAAGCGTCGGCGGCGTGTTTCATCAGGGCCTGTTTGAGGGGAGGCTCTTCGGCATCTTCACCACCCCCTATTCCGCCGCCCTGCTTAGCTTCCTCTTTGCCCTTGTCTGGTCCTTCCTGGCCGTAAAACATAGCGGCTGGAAGCGGCTCTTTTGGTGGTGCTCCGTGGGCCTGGCGGTGACCATGCTGGTGCTCACCGGCACGAGAACCGTCTTCCTTGGCGGCGCCTTTTCCCTATTCATCCTTCTGTGGATGGCGCTGCGGGATAAACAGGGCTTCACTCTCCGGGGTAGGTCCCTGCGGGTTAGCGGGGCTCTTGCGCCCCTGTTGGCCCTGGCGGCGGTGGGTTGCCTCGTGCTGCTGCTTTGGAGCTATACCCTGGGGCTCAAGGCCCTGGCAGCCCAAAGCCCGGCGGTGGAGACGCAGGGGCAAGGGGACCTGGAACGGCCGGACACCCACAGCGGGGATATGTCCAACAACCGCTTTGCCATCTGGCGGGACTATGCCCAGGTGTTTTTCGACCACCCCGAAAAGATGCTCCTGGGCTATTCCCCCCAGGGCTACATGCCCTTTATCGACGAAAACTATCCGGACCTGTTCATCGTGGGGTACTTTAAAATAAAGTTTGCCTACGACTATGAAAACCTCCACACCATCTATGCCCCCCACAACGCCCTCATGGCAGTTATAATGAGCACGGGGCTTGTGGGCCTTGCCTTGGTGCTCTCTCTGGCAAGCTGGCTTCTCGTTCGGGTGCTGCGGCGCTATGCCCGGGTGGGCCTTGCCCCTGAAGAGTACGTGCTCTTTGGCGTGCTGCTCACCATGGCCGTTGCCCTGATGCTCGAATCGGATGTGTTCTTTGTCTGCAACTCTTCGTCGGTCGTGTTCTGGTCGAGTCTGGGCCTTCTCTTAGGCCGCTGCAAGGACGGCAAAACGGTATGAAGGAAACCAAGGAAAACCGAATCATCCTGGGCAAAAACGCCCTGTTCAACATCCTGCGGGTGCTCTTCAACCTGGTCCTGCCGGTGCTGGTGTTTCCCTATGTGTCCCGGAGCCTGGGACCGGCCAGCCTGGGCATGGTGGACTTTGCCACCGCCGTGGTCAGCTATTTTCTGATGTTTGCCACCATGGGCATTCCCGTCTATGGCCGGATTGCCTGCGCCAAGGTCCGCAACCAGGAGCAGCGGCTGCAAAAAACCGTCTGCGAGCTCATGTATATCGGCCTTCTGCTGGACGTGGTTACGATTCTTGCCCTGCTGCTGGCCGTCTTTCTGGTGCCCCGGTTCCATGCCTACCGGGTGCTGCTGCTGCTCAACGGCCTGACGGTGCTGGTGTCCGCCGTCAGCCTGGAGTGGCTCCATGGGGCTTTGGAACGGTATCAATACATCGCCCTTCGCACCATGGGCCTCAAGCTCCTGTCCGTGGCGCTGATCTTCCTTCTGGTGCATTCTCCAAAGGACGCCGTTCTCTACACCGCCATCAATGTGCTCGTGCAGGTGCTCACCGCCCTTATGGACCTCGCTTTGGTGAGAAAGCATGTCCGTTTCTTCCCCCTAAAGGAGCTGAACCTTAGGCGACACTTCACCCCCGTGCTGATGTTTTTCACCTCCTCCGTGGCGGTCACCATCGCCGCCCATACGGATACCGTCATGCTGAACCTCATAAGCGGCGAATATCACACGGGGCTATACACCTTCAGCGCCCGCATCAAGTCCATGCTCCTGGCGCTCATGTCGGCGGGGCTGGATGTGGTCATACCCCGGCTGTCGCTTGCCTATCATGAGGGACGGCACCGGGATTTTCGCACGCTGCTGCGTACCGTGGGGCTGTTCACCTTCGTGGTGGCCTGCGCCATGTGGGCCTTCTTCACGGCCTTCTCCCGGGAGGCGGTGAACATCCTTGGCAGTGCGGCGTATGAATCGGCGGCGGCCATTGTGATGGCCCTGGTGCTGAGCCTTCCCGTGCTTTCCTTCAACTTCACCCTGGGCATAGGGGTGCTGCACACCATCGGCCGGGAACGCTTCTATGCCCGCACCATGCTGATTTCGTGTCTGGTGAATATCCTCGCCAATCTCCTGCTGATTCCCCGCTTTCAGGGGGTGGGGGCGGCGGCGGCCACCCTCGTTTCCGAAACGGTCAACCTGGCCCTCTACTATCGCTACAGCCGTGACTATCTCAAGGACACCTTCTCCCACAGCCGCTGCTTGCCTATCCTCGCTGCGGCGGTGGCTGCCGGGGCCCTGTGCTATGTGGGCAAAGCCTATCTCTTGCCCGGTCAGCCCTTGTGGCAAATGCTTGTCTTTTTGATAGTGTATCTCATCATCTATTGCCCCCTGGTCCTGCTGATTAGCAAGGACGCCCGGCAATTTGTCAACACCATGCTAAAGGAAAGGGAACGCTGATATGACCACTGCCGTCATCGTGGCCGGAGGTTCCGGCGTAAGAATGGGGAAGGACATCCCCAAGCAGTTTATCGAAGTTCTGGGCAAGCCCATCCTTATCTATACCCTGGAGGGCTTTGAAGCCCATCCCCTCATCGACCAAATCGAGGTGGTGTGCATTGAAGGCTGGCAGGAGCGGCTCTGGGACTATGCCCGTCAATACGGCATCCATAAGCTCAAATGGGTTATCCCCGGCGGCGAGACGGTCCAGGAATCCATCCGCAACGGGGTCTTTCACCTTGACGGAAAGGTGAACGAGGAGGATATCATCGTCATCCACGACGGCATCCGTCCCCTGGTGGATGCCTCCGTGCTTACCGATGTAATCGAGAAGGCCCTCCGCTACGGCAATGCGGTTTCCTCCCTGCCCTATAACGAGCAGATTTTCCTGGCGGATGATGCAATCAGCACCACCCGCTATATCCCCCGGGAGACCCTGCGCCGGGTCATGACCCCCCAGGCCTATACCTTCTCGCTTTTGGAGCAGAAGTATCGCCAGGCCTTTGACCAGGGCGTGGGCATCCATGGCTCCCACTATACCAACACCATGATGGCCGAGCTGGGGGTCAGGCTCTATTTTGCCGCCGGCTCCGATAAGAACATCAAGCTCACCACCGCAGATGATTTAGCCTGGTTTCGGGCGTATCTGCAATCCATTCCCCGGCAGAACCGGGAAGGAGGACCCCATGAATCTGTATGAAAACCCCCTCTATCGGGAAGATGTTCGCCTGGTGGCCAGCCTTTGCTTGCCCTGGGAAAAACTGCACAATACAACCCTGCTGGTCTCCGGCATCTCCGGCCTCATCGGGAGCTTTCTCTGGGATGTACTGGCCCAAAAGAACCGGGAGGAGGGCCTAAACTGCACCGTCTATGGCCTTTGTCGCCACCTTAGAGAGGCGGAGGAGCGCTTTGGTGGCAGTCCCGGCCGGGACTTTCTGCATCTTCTCCCTCAGGATGTGTGCGAGCCCCTGATGGGGATAGAGGGCCGGGTGGACTATGTGCTGCACCTTGCCTCCAATACCCACCCCCTCCAGTACGCCACGGACCCCATCGGCACCATCACCACCAACTTCCTGGGCCTGAAAAACCTGCTGGACTTTGCCGTGACCCATGGCGCCGCCCGGTTTCTCTTCGCCTCCTCCAACGAGATTTACGGCCAGAACAGAGGCGATACGGAGGCGTTCGACGAGGACTACTGCGGCTATATCAACCCCAACACCCTGCGCGCCGGGTACCCGGAGAGCAAGCGCTGCGGCGAAGCCCTCTGCCAGGCCTATGCCGCCCAGAAGGGGCTGGATTTCGTCATTCCCCGCTTCACCCGCACCTACGGCCCCACCATGCGCCTTTCGGATTCCAAGGCCCTGAGCCAGTTTATACGCAAGGGCATCCATGGGGAGGACATCGTTCTTAAATCCGACGGTATGCAATACTATTCCTATACCTATGCGGCGGATGCCGTGTCCGGCCTGCTTACCGTTCTGCTTCGGGGAAAGGCGGGGGAGGCCTATAACATCGCCCACACCGGCGGGGATATCCGGCTCAGGGAGGCAGCGGCCCTGGTAGCCAAATGCTCCGGCAGAAAGGTGGTCTTTGAATCTCCGGATGCCCTGGAAGCCGCCGGCTACAGCACCGCCACCGTGGCCCGTTTGGACGGCACCAAGCTCCAACAGCTTGGCTGGAACCCCCGCTACAGCATACAAGCCGGCATCAGCCGCACCCTGTCCATCCTAAGCGCCGTTTACCCAACCCCCTGAAAGCAGCGGCCCTCAGGAGGCCAAGGCAATGTTTCTCTTGACTTTTGGCCTTCGCCTCCCTATAATTATTTGCGTTGCCGGAGAGCCGTTTTGCTGTCCGCCAGCAGCGCGGGCGTGGCGGAATTGGCAGACGCGCTGGATTTAGGTTCCAGTGCCGCAAGGCGTATGAGTTCAAGTCTCTTCGCCCGCACCAAGCAGGTATAGTGTAGCGGTAACACATTAGCCTTCCAAGCTGAGATCACGGGTTCGAGTCCCGTTACCTGCTCCATTTTCCCCATGGCATCGGGAAGATATTGTCAAAAAGTTTTTCAAAACCCATTGACAATCGCCGCTACCTTTGCTATAATGCGTTCTGCGCTTGCGGGAATAGCTCATTTGGTAGAGCGCAGCCTTGCCAAGGCTGAGGTGGCGGGTTCGAGCCCCGTTTCCCGCTCCAGTATGCCTCCTTAGCTCAGTTGGCTAGAGCACCTGACTCTTAATCAGGGTGTCCAGGGTTCGAGTCCCTGAGGGGGTACCAAAAACAAAAGCACCGTTTCGGTGCTTTTTGTTTTTTATCTATATCGGATTCCATGAGGGGGTACAAGGTATGATTATCAACACCGGGCAGCGGACGGATATTCCGGCTTTCTACAGCACATGGCTGGCCAATCGCCTGAAGGCTGGCTTTGTCTGCGTCCGCAATCCCTACAATCCCCAGCAAGTGAGCCGCTATCAGCTGCGACCGGATGTGGTGGATGTCATAGGCTTTTGCACCAAGAACCCTTCGCCCATGTTTCCCCATATGGACCTGCTGCGGGACTATGGCCAGTATTGGTTCGTCACCATCACCCCCTATGGCCGGGATTTGGAACCCAATGTGCCGGACAAGCACCTTCTGCTGGAGGATTTCAAACGCCTGTCCCAACTGGTGGGCATTGCCTCCATCGCCTGGCGGTACGACCCCATCCTGCTCACGGACCGCTACACCATGGACTATCACCTGCGGGCCTTTGATACCATGTCTGCCGCGTTGGAAGGCTATACCCATACCGTGGTCATCAGCTTCATTGACCTGTATCCCAAGGTCCGCCAGAACTTCCCGGAGGCACGGGAGGTGACGAAGGACCAGCGCCTCACCCTGGGCAAGGCCATCATTGATATGGCAGCGGCCCGGGGCATGGTGGTCAAGCCCTGTGCGGAGGGGGAGGAGCTGGCTGCCTTCGGGGCGGACTGCGGCGGCTGCATGCGCATCAGCGATTATGAAGCCGCCATCGGCAAAATCCTCCTGGCCCCCAAACGCAAGGGGAGCCGCGATGCCTGCGCCTGCTACCTCTCCTGCGACATCGGCGCCTACGATACCTGCCGCCATCTGTGCAAATACTGCTACGCCAATGGGGACCCCGCCCGCGTGCTCTCTCAAAGCCGGCGCCACGATCCCCAATCTCCCTTCCTCATCGGCAGCTATGAACCCGGCGATATCATCCACGATGTACCTCAAACCTCCTGGATTGACCGCCAGCTGACACTACTGTGAAAAATCCTTCTTGCTTTTTTGTTTTTTAACCGATATAATACAGCACGCAACGTGTGGCGTTTTCAACTGCGTAAATCCGGTTGGTCGCCCCGCGTTTTTTTATTTTGCACAAAAGGATGTGACTCTCTGTATGGAAACTGGCAATGCCTATCTGGGCCAAGAAAGAATTGGGAAGCTCATGGCCAAATACGCTGTCCCCTGCATCATCTCTCTGCTGGTGGGAGCTCTCTACAACATTGTGGACCAAATCTTCATCGCCAATGCATCATATTTGGGCTCTTACGGCAACGCCGCCAACACGGTGGTGTTTCCGCTGACGGTCATCGCTCTGGCCATTGCGGTGATGATTGGAGACGGCTGCTGTGCCTTTGTCAGCATCAGTCTGGGCAAGGAACAGCCTGCGCTGGCAAAGAGGAGCGTGGGCAATTCCATCGTTCTGGCGGTGGTCGGCAGTCTGGTGCTAAGCGGGCTGTACCTCACCTTCAGCGACAGCATCATCGCCATGTTCGGCGGCACCGTCAACCCGGAGACCTTCCGCCATGCCAAGGAATATTTCTTCTATATCACCCTGGGTATCCCCTTCTATATGTTCGGCCAGGCCATGAATCCCATTATCCGGGCCGATGGCAGCCCTCGCTTCGCCATGGTCTCGACCCTGGCCGGGGCGGTTATCAACGTCATTCTGGACCCGGTGTTCATCTTTGTCTGCCAATGGGGCATGATGGGCGCCGCAGTGGCTACTGTCCTGGGCCAGGTTGTCACGGCCGCTTTGGCGGTTTGGTATGTGCTGCACATGCAGCTGGTCAAGCCCCAAAGGGCAGACTTTGCCCTGGATGCTTCCGTCAGCAAAAAGACCCTCGTCCTGGGGCTAACCAGCTTTTTGTCCCAAATCGCTCTGGTGGCGGCTATGGCAGCTATCAACAATATGATTCGTAAATACGGCGCTCTGGACCCCATCTTCGGCCAGGAGCAGTATGCCCAGATTCCCATGGCGGTGGTGGGCATCGTCATGAAGTTTTTCCAGATTGTCATCTCCATTGTGGTGGGCATGGCCGCTGGCTGCATCCCCATTGTGGGCTTCAATATGGGGGCAGGTAAGCGGGGGAGGGTGAAGGAACTGTTCACCAGGCTCCTTGTTGCCGAGGCGACCGTGGGGCTTGTGGCCCTTCTGGTGGTGGAACTGTTCCCCCGGCAGCTGATCGGCATTTTCGGCGCCGCCAACGAAAGCATCTACTACACTGCCTTTGCCCTCCGGGCTTTTCGGATCTATCTATGCATGGTGATTCTCGCCTGCATCAATAAGGCGTGCTTCATCTTCCTCCAGGCCATGGGCAAGGCGGCGGCTTCTACAACCCTTTCCATGGTGCGGGAAATCGTCTTCGGCGTGGGTTTTGCCTTGCTGCTGCCCCGATTCTTCCAGCTTAACGGGGTGCTGTATTCCATGCCCCTCTCCGATGCTCTCACATTTATCGTGGCTCTGTTCCTGATTATAGGCACATACAGGGAGCTTTCTCAAGACAATTCTCTTTAGAACCATTGAATTTTTAACAACCTTGGTATATACTGTGACACCGAACGAAAAGGGCAGGAGGGCATATCGTGATCAAACTGAAGGAAAAGCTGGTGCTGCAGAAGGTGGCCGATAGCTATATCATCGTACCTGTGGGACCGTTGGCTCAAACCTTCCCCGGTGTCATTCGCACCAACGAAACCGGTGCCTCCATCTTTCGCTGCCTAAGCAGCGGAATGACGGTGCCCGAGACCGCCCGGGCCATCACCGAGGAGTATCAGGGGGTCACCCTGGAAAAGGCCACCGCCGATGTGCAAACCACCGTCCACCGCCTCATGGAAGCTGGCCTGGTGACGGGGGAGTGACATACCGTCCCTTCCGGCATCGCAAAGATGGTTCCCCCATTGTCATTTCGACCGAGCAAAGCGAGCGGAGAAAGCCAGGATAGTTTTAGAATTTGCGGCTGACAATCGGCTTCTGACAGCCCATCGCCCTCCGACTCCCTAATAATTCCAATTCCAAACAAAAAACCATCCACAAGGGATGGTTTTTGCTTGGAGCTGGTGATGGGAGTCTACGCACAATCTGCGGGCAACTTGCCCTATGGGCGGCATTCCCTCTTGCTTGTGCTCCCCAGGGCGGGAAGAAGCCTCACTGGGGCTTCTTCTACGGCTGTCATGTGCAGCGCCAGACCATTTGCGGCAACTAAAGCCAAATAATACTGTCGGATGAAAGTGCGTCGAAGCGCACTTTCTTTTGATTATGTGCCGCAAATTAGCCGTGTTTTTGGTTGGACCAGGCCCAAAACATAGTCGTAAGGCGTCGCTGTTCGCTCCTTTTACTCCTTGTTTTGGGCGCACTCCGCCTCGCTGCATCCCGCACTGCGGGCGCTCGGCTTCGTGCCCTCATATAGGGAACTATAATTCGGCCCAAAGAAGCCGGCTTCTGCCATCTGCCCTGACAGCCTATCCGCCCTCCGACTCCCTCCTAAACCGCCATAAAAAACCACCCGTAAAGGGTGGTCTTTTTATGGAGCTGGTGATGGGAGTCTACGCACAATCTGCGGGCAGCTTGGCTTTTTGCCT
>JAFSPW010000036.1 GCA_017451295.1 Clostridia bacterium | reverse complement strand
CGCAGCCAATTCATGGGCGGCAGCCCAATTCATGGCGAAGCCTCTTGCCTCCACCGTTGCGTAGCAATGGGGGAGGTGGCACGGGCGCAGCCCGTGACGGAAGGGGAGGCAATTCGTCTTGAGTGAAGCATTGAATGATTTGCACCTGCGGTGCATGAATTGCCCTACGGGCATGATTTGAACCTGGCGGTTCGTGAATTGACGGCTTCGCCGTCATGCTTTGCCGCCAGGGGCGGCATTGTGCCTCCTCACACGGGGGCCGTCATAAGGCCCCCGAGGAGGAGGGCAGAAACGGCGTTCTTTGGGCCGAATTATAGTGAGCTATATGAAGGCCCAAAAACGCCGTTAATTTGCGGCACATAATCAAAAGAAAGTGCGGTTTGGCGCACTTTCTTCCGACAGTAATATCAAATTATATTTGCCGCAAATGGTGTGCCCCCTCACACGGGGGCCGCAATAATATCCCGCACCACTTGGCTGGCTAACAGTAAGCCTGCGGAAGCAGGCACAAACGCCGTGCTCCCCGGGGTGCTGCGGCGGTGCGGGTCCTCCGGCAGGGGGCCGGGGGAGAGGGGCGGCTCCGTGGAGTAAACCACCTTGATGCACTGTAGCCCCCGCTTCCTCAGCTCCCGGCGCATAACCCGGGCGAGGGGGCATACGGAGGTGTTCTCAATATAGTCCACCTTTAGCAGGGAGGGGTCCAGCTTGTTCCCCGTGCCCATGCAGGAGATGACCGGCACCCCGGCAGCGGCGGCGGCTTCGATGATGGACAGCTTCCCGGAAACCGTGTCGATGGCATCCACCACATAATTATATTGGCAGAAGTCCAGCTCCCCCGCCGTCTCCGGCAAGAAGAACAGGGGCCATTCCTGCACCCGGCACTCCGGGGCAAAGCTGAAAATCCGCTCCCTCATGGCGGCGGTCTTCAGCATGCCCAGGGTGGAATAGGTGGCGATGAGCTGCCGGTTCAGGTTCGTGAGGCTCACCGTGTCCTTGTCGATAAGGTCCAGCGCCCCCACGCCGCTGCGGGCCAGGGCCTCCACCGCGTGGCCGCCCACGCCGCCCAGGCCGAAGACGGCCACCCGTGCCCCCTTCAATTTGGCCATGTTCTCCGGCCCCAACAGGGCCTCCGTTCGGGTAAGCGGATGCTCCATCTACGCCTCCTGCAAGGGCTCAATCCACACGTCCATCACCCCGCCGCACACCAGCTCCCCGGTGGTCACGAGCCCCGTCATGTCCACCTGATTCTGGCAGGGGGTCCCGGTCGCTAAGCACTCTCTTGCCAGCTCCAAAGCCTTCCCCTCTCCCGGGCCGCCGCCAATGGTGCCCCCCATGCGCCCGTCGGCAGCAAGGGCCATCAGCGCCCCGCCCTTCACGGGCGTTGACCCCCGGGTAGAGAGGACCAGCAGCAGGGCAACCCTCTGCCTGTCGTCCTGCAGCAGGTTTAGGGCGGCAAAGTCCGTGTTCTGCTGGGGCAATAGCCCCGGCACCTGCTCCTGGGCGTGGCGGACGGCAATCAACTCCCCGGCGATGGACACGGCGATTTCCCCCGGGGTCACCGCCCCGATGTCAAGCCCAATGGGAGCGTGCAGCCGGGCAAGCCGACCGGGGTCGAAGCCTTCGCCTATCAGCATCTCCTTCACCCCCGTCACCCGGCGCTGGGACCCAATCATACCCAGATACCGGGGCTCCGGTCCGGACAGCAGCTGCCGCAAACAGACCATGTCGCTTTCATGGCCCCGGGTCAAAATGCACACATAGTCCCCGGCGCCCACAGCGAGCTTTGGCACCGCCTCAGCAAAGCTGGCGCAGAGGGTAAGAGCCTCGGGGAACCGGTCAGCGCGAGCAAACTCCGGCCGATCGTCCACCACCGTCACCGCAAAATCCAGGGCCAGGGCCGCCCGGTACAGGGCCAGGGCCACATGCCCGCCCCCCAGCAGAATCAGCCGTTCCGGGGGCAGGAACCGGCGCACATACACCCCTTCTCCCACCTGCCGCCGCAGCTCTGCCGGGTACCCCGCCCGGACCGCTTGTAAAATAGTTTCAAATTCCTGTCGCATACCCTTGCCTCGCTTACTGGGTTTATTATACTATTATTATAAAAAAGAACGGACGGGCCTGTCAATGAGAATCCGCGGCCGCCCGGTTCGTCTGTGTCAGGAGGCAGCTGTATGTCCATATGGAAAAAATCCCTGGCCCTGGGGCTTGTGGCCCTTGTGCTGGCCCTTTGCGCCCCGGCCTGGGCAGAGGATACTCCCCAGGAGCTGCCCCCGGAATCTGAAACGGCGGTGGAGGAGCCGGCGGCCCAGCAGACCACCCCCACGGAGGGCGCGCCGCGGGTGCTGCAGGAGCCGGAGGATGTGCTGGTGCCCTCCGGGGAGACGGTGACCTTCACCGCCCTTGCCGAGGGGGAGCCCGCCTATCAATGGCAGTACAGCCGGGATAACGGCGCCACCTGGCGCAGCGTGTCCCGCAGCCGGGGCCGCAAGCCCCAGGTGACACAGACCGCCGGCAAGAAAACCAACGGGTATCTGTATCGGTGCCGCATCTCCAACAAGCAGGGGTATGTATTCACCCGTGCCGCCCGCCTGACTGTGGATTTGCATCCGCCCCTTATCACAACGTCCCCGGCGGATACGCGGGTCTACACCGGGGAGAAGGCCCTCTTCACGGCGGCGGCCGAGAACGCCGCCCGCTACCAATGGTATTACCGCCGGACCCCCGCCGCGCCCCTTAAAAAGGTCTCCGGCAGCAGCGCCCGGACAGCCGCCCTGTCCGTGAAGGTGAAGGCCAACATGGAGGGCTGGCAGTATGTGTGCGAGGCCGTCAATGCCGACGGCAGCACCTTCACGGAGCCGGCCACCCTCAGCGTGTGCCGGGATTTGCCTGAGGTGCTGCAGGAGCCGGAGGCTGTTCTCACCGAGACCGGCCGGGAGGCGGCGTTCACGGTGGCGGCGGAGGGTGCCGCCATGTACCAGTGGCAGGTGTGCCGCAACGGCAAGTCCTGGAGCAAGCTAAAGGGCGCCACCGGGCAGAGCCTCATTCTGTACCCCTTGGGGAAGGACAGCGGCAGCCGGTACCGCTGCGCCGTCAGCAACGGCAACGGCACCGTCTATTCTCAGGCGGCGGAGCTGACGGTGGTGGCCCTGCCCCCCCAGCTCCTTTCCCAGCCGGAGGAGACCCTGGAAGCCACCTTCCGGGCGCCCGTCACCTTGCAGGTGGAGGCGGAGGGTGCCACCGGCTATCAGTGGTTCAGCCGAAAGCCCGGGGCCAAGAAATGGGCCAAGGCGGGCAGCCGCTCCGCCCTGCAGCTGACCATGACCCAGGCGCTGGACGGGGCCATGTATTACTGCCAACTTAGCAACGGGGACGGGACCGTGACCACACATGTGACCACGCTGCGCTTCGTGCCGGGGCTGCTGGATGATTTTATCGAGTATTTGAAGGCACAGCTAAACCAGCCCTATGTGCGGGGCGGTCAGCATCTGGAGCTGACGCAGGAGACCTACGCCGCCATCATTGAGCGCAAGGAGGCCGGGCAGGGGGGCTATACCGATGGGGACGGGAATATCGTGCTCAGCTATGCGGATGCCGCCAAGGCCTTCTGCAAGAAGCGGTTCGATGCCGGGCAGACCGTGCTCTATGGCTATGACTGCTCGGGCCTGGGCATGTATTGGCTCTTTAACCAGCGGCACCTGTTCACCGGGGATGCCACCGCCAACGCCATGCGCGCCCGGTGCCTGAATGTGACCCGTGAGGGCAAGCCCAAGCGGGGCTGGTGGGTGTTCGTTACCGATGAGTATGACAGGGCCACCCATATCGGCTATATGGTTGACGATACCTACCTCATCGAGGCCAAGGGCCGCAAGTACGGCGTGGTGAAGACCAAGTTCAATGCCCGCAATTGGGATTGCTGGGGCATACCTCAGGTCTTCGCTGATGAAATAGAGTGAGACGGCCAGGCGGCCCCCGTATGAGGGGCCAGATCATTTGCGGCAATTACCTTTCTTTGCCGCTTTTTCTCTTTATACAAAGGAGAAAAAGCGGCGCAAAAAGAGAAACTTGTGTAAGTATTCTGGGGAGCTGCTTTGGCGGCTCTCTTGTTGTTTTCCCCGGCGCCGTAGGGGAGGGGCTCGCCCCTCCCGCTTGCTTCCACCGTTGCTCCCCCCTTTTTGTCATCCCGACCGAGCCATTTTCTCCCTCTTGTCATCCCGACCGAGCGAAGCGAGCGGAGGGATCTGGGAACGGTGCATCTTGCCCAAGAGATTTCTCCGCTCGGTCGCTGCCGCTTCCTCGGTCGAAATGACAAGGGAAACCCTTGCCTCCACCGTTGCGTAGCAATGGGGGAGGTGGCATTTTTGCCTTGGCAAAAATGACGGAAGGGGCGGCACCTTG
>JAFSPW010000035.1 GCA_017451295.1 Clostridia bacterium | reverse complement strand
GGCAGCGATGCGAGCGCCCGCAGTGCGGGATGCAGCGAGTTGAGCTGCGACCGAAACAACGAGCAGGAGGAGCGATTAGCGACGCTCTGCGACTATGTTTCGGGCTGGATGGAGGATGTCAGCGATAGCTGACAGGTGAGGGAGAAAGCGTTGCAAAGCTGGTAACGGCAACAAAAAAGGAGGCCCGGTAGGGAGCCTCCGTTTCAATGGATTAGTATTAGAACGCCCAGCGGCCACGGCGGAAGATGGGCACCAGCTGGCCGTCCTCGGTGAGGGCGTCGATGTCCAGCCCCTCGTAGCCGATCATGAAGTCCACATGGATCATGGAGTCATTGATGCCCATAGCCCGGCACTCGTCCAGGGTCTTGTTCTCATAGCCCTGGATGGTGTCCGCAAAGCCCATGCCCAAAGCCAGGTGGCAGGCGGCGTTCTCGTCAAAGAGGGTGGAGTAGAACAGCATTCCGGACTCGGAGATGGGGGAGTTCACCGGCACCAGGGCGCACTCGCCCAGGTAGGCGGCGCCTTCGTCCATGGAGATCATCTGCTCCAGCAGCGCCTGGTTCTTCTCCGCCTTCACCTCCACGGCCTTCCCCTTTTCAAAGCGAACACAGAAGTTCTCGATGAGTTGGCCTTGGTAGGAGAGGGGCTTGGTGGCATAGACGATGCCCTCCGCCTCACCCCGCATGGGGGAGGTGAAGCACTCCTCCGTGGGGATGTTGGGGTTGTAGAAGATGCCCTTCAGGCTCGTGTCTCCGCCGCCCTTGAACTGGCCCTCGGGGATGAGACCCACGGTCAAATCCGTGCCGTTGTCCCCCTTGTAGCGCAGCTGCTTGATGTGCAGGCTGTTCAAATACGCACACCTATCGTGCAGGTCTTTGTTGTGCTCCTCCCAGGCAGCCACCGGGTCCTCTGTCACCCGAGAGGTGAACAGAATCGCCTCCCACAGCTTTTCAATGGCCCGGCCTTTGGGCAACTCGGGGAACAGCTTCTTGGCCCAGGCGGCACCGGGCACGGCGGCGATGCACCACTGATACTTGTTCTCCATGGCATCTTGATAGGGCTTGACGATGGGGTATCTCTTCTGCCGTGCCTGGGCAATCTTCTTCTGGTTGATGCCCTTGAGCCCGTCCGGGTCCTCGCTCTCCAGATAGATGGTGCAGGGCAGGGTGTCCACCCGGTGCTGCAGCCTTGCCTTCTCCCATTCCTCCACCTTGGCCATGGTGGTCACGCTCTGGTGCCGCACATGGAGCTTTTCCAGGGGCTGATAGTCAAACTCCACCTTCACCTTCCGGGCGCCGGCCTTGTAGCACTCGTCCACCAGCAGCTCCACAAACTTGGGCTGGTCCAAATCCGCCCAGATAATCACGTCCTGGCCCTTCTGCACGTTGGCGCCGCTGCGGGCGATGAGCCGGGCATACTTGCGTAAAACAGAAACTTTCATCTTATACTCTCCTTACTGTATTCAATAGCGATGTACAAACTCCGCCTCCACCTCCGTCAGCATCCCCTCCAGGGGAGCAGCGGCGTCGATGGCACGGGCGGTAAACCGGTTGAGCCGGGGCAGTTCCAGGGAACTAAAGCCGCTGATGACACAGCAGGCCGGGTGGGTGCCCCCCTCCTCAAAAAAGGTCCGCACCGGGGTGAACCCCAGCCGGGGCACCTGCTGCAAAAAGGCGGACCGGTCCTCCTCATTCAAAAACCGGAGCACCAGCCGCACCCGGCGAATGGCGGCCAAATCCCCGCCCTTCTTTTTCATGGCCTCCACATAGGCGGCGTTTTCGGCGGACTGCAGCTTGCTGTCGTTGGGGTACAGCAGCTTATAATAGGTGACGAAGTGGGGCTCCGAGGCATGGGCGCAGGTCACCGCCAGGTGCTTGGCCCTCCGGCAGATGGCGCTGGCCTGGTGAATGGCCTCCGTCTCCGCGGCGTAAAAATACAGGGTCCGCAGGCTGTCGCTGTAGATGCTGCCCACATGGATGGCCCAGTCCGCCAGCCCCTCCAGCAGCCGATGCCGCAGCTGCCGAAAGGCGTACTGCTCCAGCTGAGAGAAGCTCTTGGACCCGGGATTCTTGGGGGACACACACACGTACACCAGCTGGGAATAGGAAAGAACGGGGAGCAGCTCCCAATACTGCATGTCCACCCGAAAGGTGGCGCGCTCCCCGTTAAGCTCCCATTCGTATGTCAGCCAGTCCGTCATGGGCGGCCCTTATTTTTCCAGCACAGCCTTGATGCGGCGGACACCGGAGGAGGAAGCCTCCTCCTTCTTGATGACAAAGTGACCCAAATCCCCGGTGTTTTGGGCGTGGGGACCGGCGCAGATTTCCTTGCTGAAATCGCCCATGGTGTACACCTTCACCTTTTCGCCGTACCGGCTCTCGAACAGGCCGATGGCGCCCTGTTCCTTGGCTTCGGCCACGGTCATCTCCTCGCAGGTGATGGGCAGGTGGCGCTGAATTTGCTCGTTCACCAAATCCTCCACCGCCTTCAGCTCCTCGGGCGTCAGCTTGCGGGGGAAGCTAAAGTCGAAGCGCAGCCGCTCGGCGGTGATGTTGCTGCCCTTCTGGGAAATGCTGTCGTCGTTTAGCACCACCCGCAGGGCCTTGTGCAGCAGGTGGGTGGCGGAGTGCAGGGCAGTGGTGGCCTCCTGATGATCCGCCAGACCGCTCTTAAACCGCTGGGCGGAGCCGTCCTTGGACTTCTCCTGGTGCTCCGCAAAGGCAGCCTGGAACCCTTCCGTGTCCACGCTGATGCCCTTCTCCTGGGCCAGCTCCATGGTAAACTCCATCGGGAAGCCGTAGGTGTCATAGAGATGGAAGGCGGAAAGCCCGTCGATAACCGTGCCCTGCAGATTGGCGGCCAACTTGTTGAACTCCTTGATGCCCTTCTTCAGGGTATCCGCAAACCGGTTCTCCTCCCGCTTGAGCTCTGAGATAACCTTCTCCCGGTTCTCCTCCAGCTCGGGATACACGCTGCCGTACTGGTCGATGACCGCCCCGGCAATCTCCGCGAGCCCGTACCGGGGAATGCCCAGCTGCATGGCATAGCGGATGCTCCGACGGATAAGGCGCCTGAGGATATAGCCCTGGTCCACGTTGGAGGGGGTCACGCCCCGCTGATCGCCCAGAATGAAGGTGGCGCAGCGGACATGGTCGGCGATGATGCGGAAAGCCTTCACCGTGTCGGCGTTTTCCTTATATTCATGGTGGGATAGCTTGGCGATAAGCGCGATGATGCCCGCAAAGGCATCCGTGTCAAACACGCTCTCCACCCCCTGCAGGGTAGCGATGGTTCGATCAAGACCCATGCCCGTGTCCACATTCTTCTGCGACAGGGGCTCAAACTTCCCTTCCCCTACTTTATTATATTCCATGAACACGTTGTTCCAGATTTCCAGATACTTGCCGCAGTCGCACCCGGCCTTGCAGCTGGGGCCGCAGGCGGGACGGCCGGTGTCATAGAAGATTTCCGTGTCCGGACCGCAGGGACCCGTAAGCCCTGCCGGACCCCACCAGTTGTTCTTCTTGGGCAGATACACGATGTGGGAGGGGTCAGCCCCCATCTCCACCCAGCGGTCGTGGGAAACTGTGTCCCGGGGTGCATCCGCATCCCCCTCAAAGCAGGTGAAGGACAGCTTTTCCTTGGGAATGCCCAGCCACTGCTCGCTGGTCAAGAACTCCCAGCTCCAGGCGATGGACTCCTTCTTAAAATAGTCACCCAAAGACCAGTTGCCCAACATCTCAAAGAAGGTGCAATGGCTGGTGTCGCCCACCTCGTCGATGTCCCCGGTCCGCACGCACTTCTGCACATCGGTAAGCCGGGTGCCGGCGGGGTGCTTCTGCCCCATCAGATAGGGCACCAGGGGGTGCATGCCGGCGGTGGTAAACAGCACCGTGGGGTCGTTCTCCGGAATCAGGGATGCGCTGGGAATCACCGCATGGCCCTTGGACTTGAAGAAGTCTAAATACAGCTGACGCAGCTCTTTGCTGGACAGATTACGCATAACTTGCCTCCCGTACTATAATAATAGAAGATAATCATTCGTATTGTAGCCAAAACCCTCCCGTTTGTCAATTTAATCACGCAATAATAACAGAAATTAAGTAAAATAAGCATTTTTTGAAGGTCGAAAAGTTTTTTGAAAAAAAGTGAAAAAAGGGGGTTGACAAAAGCGAGGGTGGGGGGTATACTAACGAAGCTGTCGCGGGGAGCGAAACACGAACCAAGACAGCAGGCACCTTGAAAACTATATAGCGAACAACAAACAAGCCAAGTTGATTCAAGATTTGAGACAACAAGCGCAAAAGCGAAAACGACCAAGCGAAGTTAGTCACCCGCAAGCCCATCGTGTCGGGTGAGGCAGAGCTCAATGAGAATCCCCGCGCCCGCAGCGCGAAGCTGCGCGTC
>JAFSPW010000034.1 GCA_017451295.1 Clostridia bacterium | reverse complement strand
TTAGTATGAAGAGTTATTTTGCGATCCAATGGCACATCACTGACGTATGCGATCAGCGGTGTAAGCATTGCTATATATTTTCTGAAGGGCACCCTGCGCTCGTCACAATGCCCTTTGATGATATGGTTCATGTCACAGATCAGATCATTGACTTCTGCGACAGAATCAACAGAACACCATATATCTATCTCACGGGCGGCGACCCGATCCTTCATCCGGACTTCTGGAAATTACTCGAGTATTTTCATGAAAAAGAGCTGCGTTTCTGCATTATGGGGAATCCGTTCCACCTGACTGCGGACGTCTGCAAAAGAATGCATGACCTTGGCTGTGTCAAATATCAGGTCTCTCTTGACGGTTTGGAAGAAACGCACGATATGTTCCGTAAACCGGGCAGCTTCAGGGCTACGCTTGAGGCAATCAAACTCATTAAAGAATCAGGAATGTGGGCGGCGGTCATGTCTACCGTTTCCAAAACAAACTGCAAGGAGATTCCTGCCCTGATAGATTTGGTCGATGAACTCGGCGTTGATGTATACGCGGTTGGGCGCTATTGCCCGACGAGCATTGAAAAGGCGCATGACCCTGATATACACATGACCCCACTGGAATATAAGACATATATGGACGAGTGCTACGAACATTACACAGCACACAAAGACTCTAAAACAACTTACCAGCTAAAGGATCATCTGTGGACTTTATATCAATACGAAAAAGGATTGTTCTACCCGGATGAGACACTTCCTTCCAATGCCATTGTGGATGGTTGTAATTGCGGGCGTAACCACGTGACGATCCTCCCGACGGGAGCGGTCTATGCCTGTCGAAGAATGGAGTCAGAGATAGGTTCGGTGATGAATACAAGTCTGTATGATTTATGGACTTCAACCAAATTCGATGAGTACAGACAGTATGATAAATTTGTAAAATGCAGCAAATGTAAGCTGAAAGCATACTGTCGCGGCTGTCCGTCCGTCACCTACGGATACACACATAATATGTACGATGCAGATCCGCAGTGCTGGATGGAGGTTGAGGAATGAAAGCTGTAGTCTTAAAAGATGTCACCAACAGTGACGATATTGTCCTTCAAGAAATTGAAGTGCCTAAAGTCAGAAAAGGGTGGATACTCGTAAAAATATTGGCCTTTGGCATGAATCACTCGGAACTTGTACTTCGTGTGAATGAAATTCGTGCAAAGTATATCAAAAAGCCGATTGTACCAGGTATTGAATGTGTTGGAATCGTTGAGGATTCTCTTGACGACGATTTTGAAAAAGGGGATCTGGTCTGTTCTCTGATGGGCGGGCTCGGAAGGAACTTTAACGGTTCCTATGAAGAATATGCCATCCTGCCTGTGCAGAAAGTGTTTCACATTTCTTCTAACCTCGACGCAGAACATCTTGCAGCGATTCCGGAGACCTTTTTTACAGCATGGGGTTCATTATTTGAGTGTCTGAACCTTCAGCCGTCCGATATACTTCTTATCAGAGGCGCAACCTCTGCGCTGGGCTATGCCGCCATGCAAATCGCAAAGGCTCTCGGGTGCACGGTGTACGGCACCACGCATAAAAAAGAAAAAATACATCTGATTACGAATCTCGGTTGTGATGCTATCCTTGATCCTGCAAACACATTACCGGACGGGTTTTACGCAAATAAGGTATTGGAGCTTGTCGGTCCGAAGACCATCAGAAATTCCCTCAGGCATCTTTATCATGGAGGAATTGTTTGTAATACTGGAATTCTGGGCGGAGAATACTATCTGAACGGATTTGATCCGATAAAGGAAATACCGAACGGATGTTATCTTACCGGATTCTTCTCGAACTATCCCACACAGGAAACCATAGACAAGATCTTTGCGTTTATCGACGAGCACAGCATTACACCTTTTATAGGAGCGTCCTTTAATTTTTCAGACATAAAGCAGGCCATCAAAGCGCAAGAAAAAGGTGTGGACGGGAAAATTGTCGTTGTGATGGACTGATAAGGTGGCGACCTTCAAGCCATCTGATACTGAATTGATCGATGCACCCCACTCTCCGGAAATGCACCCCAGCCCACGGCTAAACGCACCCCGGGAAGCAAGGTGGGGTGCATTGGTATCCAAATTAGCGTGTTTTTACAGTTTAATTGGCCTCCGATTTGGAGGCCAATTAAATATATAAGAAGATTAAGAATTTACAGCCTGCGATAGTGAGGATTGGGTTGTAAACGAAATCCCATATATTGCGTGTTGAAAATGAAGCACCTCAACATATTCCTTTTTTTGTAAAAATAATTGAATAATCTGTGAACATGTGTTATACTGCGTTAAAATATATTGTTAGGAGGGAAGGAACCAATGCCAACGAAGAAAAGCCGCATGATTGGCTGCCTGTTGGGCGGGGCCATTGGGGATGCCATGGGGTATCCGGTGGAGTTCTTGCGGTATGACGACATCGTGTATCATCTGGGCGGTGCCGGCGTCAGGGACCTTTCCAAAAGTGCTTTGCTTTCCGATGACACACAGATGACCCTGTTTACGGCAGAGGGGCTGTTGTTATCTAATAAAACCGGGAAGGACCCCGTTGCCTGTGTGTATCGCTCTTATCTGCGCTGGTACTATACCCAAACGGGGGAGAAAGTGCCCGGTGCAAAATATGAAGGGGGTCTGTTGCGGGAGAAGGCCTTGTTTGCCACTCGCTCTCCGGGTAACACCTGTCTTTCCAGTCTTAGCCGCGGCATTATGGGCACTGTGGAGAACCCCTTAAACAACAGCCGCAGCAGCGGTGGCGTTATGCGTGCCGCTCCTTGCTGTGTTTTCCCTAACGCCTATGAGCTTGGCTGTAAAACAGCGGCCATCACCCACGGCAATCCAGGTGCCTATGTTCCTGCGGGAGCGCTTGCTTTGCTGCTGCAAAAGCTGTATTACGGTCAGTCCATACCTGATGGGATCAACGACCTTGTTTCCTTTCTCTCTGAAAAGGAAGAAGCGCAGAGCACCGTCTCTGCCCTAAAAAAAGCCATTGCCCTTGTGGAGGAAGGCCGTCCCTGTGCCGTCACCATCAGCGAATTAGGGGAGGGCTGGACGGGGGAGGAAGCCCTCGCCATCGCCGTATACTGTGCCTTAAGCTTTCCCACCAGCTACGATCAGGCCATTCGCTTAGCTGTGAACCATAGCGGCGCTTCCGATTCCACCGCATCTATCTGCGGCAATATCATGGGTATGGCTCTTGGTGCCGGCGCTATCCCCATTGAATGGCGAGACGGGGTGGAGCTGTGCGACCTGATTCGCATGTATGCCGTTCGCCTGTCCACCATCCCGCAAGAATAAGCATGCCGACCCATTCCGACCTCCTTTGGAGGTCTTTTTTGTGTTTCATTTTAGGATTGTTTAAGCTACGCACAGTATAATGAGACAAAAATAACCGAGAGTTGGAAAGGAGAAACTTTTGAAACATAACAATACTGCTCTATTTCGATGCACAATCGCTCTCTTGTTATCCGCCGCGCTCACGGCGTGTGCCATCCCGCTGCCAGAACAGAAACAGCAGCAGAGCACCGAAGCGCCCACTGCTGCTTCTAAGACAGCATCTGCGGATAAGGTGTCCGTCATTGAAAGCACGGACTATTTTTCCGGGAGCGATACGAAGGATGTTTCCGATGAGACGCCGGATGCCGTCATTGTTTTGGACGGGAATGCCGGAACAATCTCGGATGAAAGCAAAGGCAGCTCCGGGGCGGAGGTGACGATTACCACTAAGGGCATATATCGTGTTACGGGGACTTCTCAGGATGTGACCATTGCGGTCGATGATGAGGAGGAGACCGGGAACATTTATCTCATTCTGGATTCCGTATCCATGACCAACAGCGCAGATGCCTGCATTCGAGTGGACGCTTGCGATAAGCTGATCATCGTTTGTGAAGGGGAAAACAACCTAATCTTCACCAATACAAACAGCAGCACAAAGGTGGACGGTGCTATCTATTCTAAGGATGACCTCACCATCAACGGTCCTGGATCACTTCATGTTTCATCCGCTTTGCATGGCATCGTTTGCAATGATGATTTGAAGATTACTGGGGCAAGCATCAATGTAGATGCCCAGTCCATCGGATTGAAGGCCGGGGACTCCCTGCGCCTTGCCAACGCCGACCTTTCCATCACCACCGGCCACGACGGCATACAGGTGAGCAACAAGGAGGGGGACAGTTACCTGTATATGGGCAGCGGCACCGTCAAGATAGATGCCGGCTATGACGGCATAGATGTGGGTACCGACGGTGATTCCTTTGCGGGGTACATTCGCTTGGATGGAGGAAAGATTAACATCTCCACTCAGGCAAGCGCAAAAAATGACAGCACCTCCAGAAAAGGTATCAAATGCGATGGCGATATCCTGCAAAACGGAACCGAAATCAGCATCAACAGCGGCGATGATGCGCTCCACTCCGGTCATGACGTTACGGTCAATGGAGGCAGTTTGACCCTTTTGTCCGGGGATGACGGCATCCATGCCGACAATGCGCTGACCATTGAAGACGGCGCTGTCTGCATCGACAAAAGTTATGAAGGGCTGGAAGCCTATGTGGTTACCATAAACGGGGGAGATGTTTCTGTATTTGCCAGCGACGACGGTATCAATGCCGCAGGCGGTTCTGACAGCCAGTCCACGGAAGGATGGGGGAGACGATGGGGTTCCTCATCCACTGGAACACTGTACATACATGGCGGCAATATCTACGTAAACTCTTCCGGGGATGGATTGGATTCCAACGGCTCTCTGTACGTGACCGGAGGAACCACCATTGTGGAAGGGCCCACCAACAGCGGCAACGGCGCTCTTGACTTTGGCGATGGCGGCGGATACGAAGCCAGCATTACCGGTGGAACGGTCCTTGCCATTGGTGCCAGCGGCATGGCAGTCAATTTCAACAGCGGCAGTCAATGTGCGGCCTTGGTAAATATCTCCGGCAACGCTGGCTCAACCATCACCGTGGACGATGGCAGCAACTTTACCTTCACAACCAGCAAGAGCTTCCAATGCGCTGTGTATTCGTCCCCCAGCTTAGCTCAGGGCAATAGCTACACCATTACATGTGACAACAGCCGCGCTGCCTTCAACTTCGAAAATAGCCTGTATTATAGCGATATGCGCGGCGGCTTTGGCGGTCGTGGCGGCTTTGGAGGCGATATGGGTAATGGCGGCGAACCCGGCGGTGGGCAAGGCGGTCCCGGCGGAAAAGACGGCCGTGGTGGTTTTGGAAAGAGAAACTGAAAAACAGAACCCGTCAGGATATGCTGACGTGTTCTTGCTTAATCTCCTTTGTGTTATCCAGCCATTCCCAAGCGCCGCTTCATGGTCTTTTCCACAGCGTTTAGAATGTTCTCATAGCCTGTGCAGCGGCACAGATGACCGGAGAGGAGCTTACGAAGCTGGTCCCGGGTATAGAACTTGCCGGATTCCAGAATCTCCACGGCGGACATGATAAAGCCGGGGGTACAGAAACCGCATTGTACAGCTGTTTCATCAATGAACGCCTGCTGAATATCCGACAGTTCCCCGTTGGGTCCCAGCAAGCTCTCCAATGTGCGGATACGTTTTCCCCTTGCCCAAACCGCCAGGTATATGCAGGAGTTATAGCACTCTCCATCGATAATCACATTGCAGGCGCCGCATTCTCCCACCTCGCAGCCCTTCTTTACGGAGGTTAAGCGAAACTCGTTCCGCAGCATATCTGTCAGGGAGGCGCGGCAGTCCACCATGCAGGCCACATCCTTGCCGTTCAAATTAAATTCAATCAGCCGATACTGGTCTTTCATTGTATGTCACCTCCACAGCGTTTTGTGGCTTCTATCAAGCAGCGCTTGGCCATCTCTACGGCAATGTGTTGACGGAAGTCCTTTGGCGCCCGCCAGGAGTCCCGGGGATTTATGTCCTTGAGCACTGCTAAGGAGAAAGCTTGTGCATTCTCCATGGTCAAGGCTTTGCCTTGAATACAGGCTTCGGCCGAGGGCGCTCTCATAGGCACCGGACCGGCCACGCCATAGGCGATACGAACTCTGTCAAAGGATTTCTTATCCTCTGACAGCCGCACATTCACCGAGCAGCCTGTGGTGGCGATGTCCATGGCGTTGCGCATGGCGTACTTATAATAGGAGCCATAGGTGTTCTGATAGCTTTCCTTGGGAATCAGCACGGCACTCTGGATTTCACCGGGACGGATATCTACGGTTCCGGCCTTGATATAGAAATCCTTTATGGGCACCAAACGCTTTCCCTCCGGGCCGGTCAACTCAATCACTGCTTCCCAGGCGTGAAGGGTGGAGGCGGAATCTGCGCTGGTGACACCGTTGCAGGTGTTGCCGCCAATGGTGCCGATGTTGCGAATCTGAGGACCGCCCACCAGATCTACCGCCTCGCCGAGGACGTTGATGTACTTCTGAATGATGGGGTCCTTGGTGATGTGGGAAAAGCTGGTGAGGGAACCGATGCGAATGGCTTCGTTCTCGTCGATGGAGATACCACGCAGCTCGTCCACCAGGTAGATGGAGATGAGTTCCTTCCCGGCTCGTTTGCCCTCCCGTATCTGCACCAGCACATCGGAGCCGCCGGCAATAATCTGGGCCTCGGGATGCTGCAGCCTTAGTTCAATGGCTTCAGAAAGGGAAAAGGCTTCGTACAGCTCTTTTATATCATACATGGCTTATTTCTCCTCTCTCCAGGAATCGTGAATGAGCCCCTCTTCGCTAAAACGCTTGAACAGCACCTTGGGGTTCATGGGACACTCGTCTATGGCTACGCCCGTGGCGTTCAAAATGGCGTTTCGAATGGCGGGTGCCACGGGAGTCGCCGGAGGCTCACCCAGGGCTTTCGTGCCGAAGGGATTGGTGGGTTCCGGATTCTCCACGAACTGAGCCTCCAAATGCGGATGATCCATCGCCGTGGACAGCTTATAATCCAGCAGATTGTTGTTGAGCCCTCTGCCAGTCTTGGGGTCATAGAGCAACTGCTCGGACAGGGCATAGCCGATACCCATACTCATGCCGCCCTCCACCTGTGCCTCTGCAAGGGCAGGGTTAATGAGCCGACCGCAGTCGTGCACATTGATGATATTGGTGACCTGAGCCCGGCACAGCGGCACATCCACCTCAACCTCCGCAATGCAGCAGCCGAAGGAATAGGCGTTGGTCTTCACCTGATAGGTGGACTCTGCCGTAATATGGACGCTGTGCGAAAGGCTGTAAAAAGCTTCCGTAGCCAACTTCTCCAGGCTCAGCAGCACTCGACCATCGGTGGAGCGGATGATGTTGCTATCCTCGATATCCAGCTCATACACCGGCATGCGGGTCAGTTCGTTGGCATATTCCAGAATCTTCTGCCGCAGAATCAAGCCGGTTTGGGTGATGGAGAAGCCGCAAACATAGGTCTGCCGGGAGGCATAGGCGCCTAAGCCGAAGGGGGTTACGTCCGTATCCTGATTGGAAACCACATGCACGTCCCGGTAGTCTTTCAGGCCGATAACCTCCGCCGCCATCTGGGCATAGGCCGTATCGGCGCCCTGGCCAATCTCCGTCTCGCCCACCTGCAGCTGAATACTGCCATCCTGGTTCAGCACCATGCGGCAGGAAGAATGCTCCAGGGAAATGGGCCATACGGCCGTGTTGTACCAGAAACAGGAGATACCGATGCCCTTGCGTATGTCCCCGGTCTGGTGCTTATAGGCTTCCAGCTTGTTCCGGTAGTCCGTGTAGGCAATGGCCTTGTCCAGGCACTGGTTGAAGGTATCAAAGTAGTTTTCGTTCTTGGAGAAATCGTCCACATAGCCCTGGGGCATGATGTGCTTGCGGCGAAACGTCTCCGGGTCAAGGCCGAGGGCCTTGCACACATCGTCCGTATGGCTTTCATAGGCAAACATGGCTTGGGGAATGCCATAGCCTCGCATGGCACCGGCCACGGATTTGTTGGTATAGACGGTATAGGCATCGCACGACACATTGGGGCAGGGGTACATCTGGGGGAAGGCGCCCATGGCCTTTGCCACGATGGAATGCCCGTGGGAAGCATACGCACCCTGATCGGAGTACAGTTCCGCTTTTCTGGCCACATAGGTGCCGTCGGGCCGCACATAGGAGATGATGTGGAACTTAATGGCGTGGCGCACCCGGTTGCTGATAAAGGTATCCTCCCGAGGGATATCAATCTTCACCAGTCTGCCACCGAGCTTCTGGCAAATCCAGCCGCACAGTGGTTCATACAGGGTATCCTGCTTGTTCCCAAAGCCTCCGCCGATGTAAGGTTTGATGATACGGATGGAGCCCCAGGGCACCCCCAACGCCTGGCCCACCGTGCGGCGGACGATATGGGGAATCTGAGTAGAGGAGACAATAACCGTTTTACCCGCCTCCTCATAGGCGTAGCAGATGAAGTTTTCAATGTGGCAATGCTGCACCGTAGGCGTGGTGTACCACTTGTCGATGCAGACAAGGCCCTCCTCCTGGCGAGCGGTCTCATAGTCACCGATGCGAATGGAGGTGTGCTTGAGAATGTTGTTGGGCGTATCCTCATGAATCTGGGGCTGACCGTCCCGCATGGCCTCGATGGGGTCAAGAACGAAGGGCAGTTCCTCGTATTCCACCTTCACCAGCCAAGCCGCCTGGGCGCAAGCTACCTCGTTCTCGGCCACAACAGCGGCCACATCATCCCCATAATACCGGACATGGCGGTTGAGCAAGAACCGGTCCGCCTTATCCTGATGAGCTTCCTCCACGGACCAGGGGTGACCAGCCGTGGGGAAGGGAATGTCGGGTACATCAAAGCAGGTGAAAATCTTCACAACGCCGGGAACTTTTTCCGCCTCGGAAATATCCACGGACTTCACGATGCCGTGGGCTACCGTGGAGCGAACCACGCGAATGAGCAACGCGCTCTTGTCGCAAAGGTCGTCCGTATACTTAGCGCGTCCGGTCACCTTGTCGAACGCATCCACCCGGGGTACACTTTTTCCTACGATCATGGTTCCTCCTTTATGAAATGAATTTCAGATTGACCACATCGAACACGCCCATATCCGTAATACGCACATAGGGAATCACCGGGAGTGCAATGAAGGAGAGGGTGACAAAGGGGTCACCATCCGCATATTCACCGATGGAGCGGAAGGCATGCAGCAAGCCTTCCTGCCGCTCGATAATCTCCTGCAAGGGCAAATCGCTCATCAGTCCCGCTATGGGCAAGGGAAGCTGAGCAAGAATCTGACCCTTGCTGACGACCACGAACCCGCCGGAGCTTTCTTCCAGAGCATCCACCGCCGCAAACATATCTTCATCATTATCCCCAACCACGATCAGATTGTGAGAGTCATGGCCTACGGTGGAGGCAATGGCCCCGTTCTTTAGTTTCATTCCCCTGAGAATGCCAACGCCCACCCGACCGGAGGCCATATGCCGTTCGAACACGGCAGCCTTTAGATAGTCGCCATCGGAGGCAAAGAGGCCATTTAGGCTCGGCACATTTTCGTAGGTAAGGGTTGTAATCAGTTCGCCGGGGGTCAAGTTGATGACCGGCATGCCATCGTGAACCGGCAAGTCCAGGCTTCCCGGCTTGCGGTGGGCCAGATGCACACTGTTATAGATGCGGGGATCCCGCTTGAGGAGGGCATCGGCATGGGGCGCAAACTCGATGCCGTTGGTGAACACCTTGACCACGTTGAAATCCGTCAGATTATCAAAAAGCACCATGTCTGCCCGATAACCGGGAGCAATGGCGCCGTATCGGCGCAGGCCGTAGGTTTCGGCGGCATTGATGGTGGCCATCTGCACAGCCTCCACCGGAGAAATGCCGTTGGCTACAGCCCGGCGCAGTATGTAGTTTATATGTCCCTCTCGCTGAATATCGCCCAGATGCTTATCGTCTGTGCAGAACATCAGTCGGTTGGTGGGCAGATGGTTTTGGGCAATCTGCCGCATGATGTCTTCCACACCTCTGCAAGCGGAACCCAGGCGAAGATGAAGCCGCATACCCTTGCTGAGCTTTTCCAACAGCTCGCTGTATTCGGAGCATTCATGGTCCGTCTTGGGCCCGGCCAGGCAATAGGCGTTTAGCTCGTCCCCTGAGAGCAGCGGAGCATGGCCGTCTATAGGGCGGCGCTCAAAGAGTTTCAGCTTATCGAGCATCTCTCCATCGCCGTTGACCACGGCCACATAGTCCATCACTTCCCCAAGACCGATGACCCGCTTGTTGCTCATAAACGGCTCCATGTCGCTGGCTACCAGCTTTGCCCCGCTGGTTTCAAAGCTGGTGCACGGCACGCAGGAAGGCATCATGAAGAACACGGAGAGGGGGAGCCATTCCGTTTGATCCAGCATATACTGGATACCGTCGGTGCCGCAGGCGTTGGCGATTTCGTGGGGGTCGGCAATCACCGTGGTGGTGCCTTGCTGAATGACGCATTCGGCAAAGCGAGATGGGTGAGCCATGGAGGATTCGATATGCACATGGCCGTCAATCAGGCCGGGGCACAGATATGCCCCCTGAGCGTCGATTTCCTCCTTGCCGGAATAGGTACCTACGCCCAGTATGATGCCATCGCGAACAGCCACATCGCCTTTTTCAATGGTGCCGGTAAACACATTGACGATGTTGGCGTTCTTGATGACCAGGGCGGCATTGCGGGATGTTGCGTTCAGAATTGCGTTTCGTAATCTGTAGTTATCCATCTTTCTATCCTCCCACGCATAGTATAGCACACCATGCAAAAACTTTAAAGTATGTCAAATTATTTTTTTGAAAGATATACGCTTTTGGTTCCAAACATGCTATACTAGGAATAAGAAAAGGAGGCTGTGTGTATGAGTATCCTGATAAAAAACGCTTTTCTGGTGTTTGAAGACAGGGTGGAGAAAGGCGACCTTCTTACCAAAGACAATCAAATCGCCCAGGTAGGGGGCTGCATCGAGGCTCCGGCAGATCGCATCATCGAAGCAGAGGGCTGCTATGTCTTCCCAGGCTTTATCGACACCCATACTCATTTTGACTTGGAGGTGGGCAATACCGTCACCGCCGACAATTTTCCCTCCGGCACAAAAGCTGCCCTTGCAGGGGGCACCACCACCATTTTGGATTTTGCCACCCAGGAGCGGGGCATGACCTTGATGGATGCCTTCCATAAGTGGCAGAAGAAGGCCCAGGGCAGCAGCTGCAACTATGGGTTCCATATGGCTGTTTCGGAGTGGAACCAGGAAAGAATTGCCGAAATTCCCCTGATGATTGAAAACGGCATCACCTCCTTTAAGATGTATATGGTCTATGACAACATGCGCCTTAGCGATGGTGTCATCTATCAGGCCATCCAATATCTACAGGATGAAGACTGCATCATCGGCGTTCATTGCGAAAACGACGATATCCTGCAGGCTCGGGTTCGGGAGCTTAAGGCGCAGGGGAAGACCTCTCCCCGCTATCATGCCATCTCCCGCCCCAATCTCATTGAAGCGGACGGTGTGGGCCGCCTTATGGATGCGGCGAACTTGGCCAAGGGGCCGGCATGGGTGGTCCATCTTTCCACAAAGGAAGGTTTGGACATCGCGCGCCGTGCCAGGGAACGGGGCCAGGAGGTGTATTTGGAGAGCTGCCCCCAGTATCTGGTGCTGGAGGAAAGCAACTATGATGAGCCCGATGCCGCCAAATATGTTATGTCTCCGCCGCTAAGGAGTAAGGCGGATCAGGAAGCTTTGCTTCGGGCCATGGCCGCTGGGGAAATCGACTGGATTGGGACCGACCACTGCTCCTTCACCATGGCCCAGAAAGCGGCGGGGGAGAGGGACTTTTCCAAAACCCCCAACGGCGGCGCCGGGGTTCAGAACCGGGCGGAGCTTGTGTATACCCGTGGGGTTAAAGGCGGATATTTTGACATGGTTGCCATGGGCCAGCTTATGTCCACCCGGGCCGCAAAGCTCTTTGGTATGTATCCCCAAAAGGGCACCCTGCAAGTCGGGAGCGATGCAGACTTGGTCATTTTTGACCCTCATTGTCCCCACGAGATTCACGCCGCCACTAACCTGCATAACTGTGATAATTCCCCCTACGAAGGATTTCTTGCCGAGGGCAAAACCCGGGATGTGATATTAAACGGAGAGCTGGCGGTGGAAAACGGTGCCGTTGCCATCACAGGCAAGGGGCAGTATATTTGCCGCCGTCGCTGCGGCCGTTACCGCAAATGAACATTGCCGTTTTGGTCATGGCCGCCGGGCGGTCCCTCCGCTTTGGTGAAGACAAACTGGCGGTGAACCTGCAGGGCGTGCCCCTGGGCGTTCGCACCCTCCGCCTTTTGAATCCGTTTCCCTTTACACAAAGGGTGCTGATTACAAGCAAGGATAAACAGTATTTGCTGGCGGAAGGGGAGAGGCTTGGATTTCAAGCGGTTGTCAACCCTCGCCCGGAGGAGGGGCAAAGTCTCAGCGTTCGTTTGGGGCTGCAAGCCATCCTGCAAAACGGAACGCCGAATGGGGTACTGTTCAGCGTTGCGGACCAGCCAAATCTTAGCGGCAGCACTGTCCAAAGGGTGATAGATGCCTTTATGGCTTGCCCAGCTTCCATAGCAATCCCCACCGCCAACGGCCACAGGGGCAACCCGGTCATCTTTCCCGGCGATGTATTGGATGAACTCATGCATATCACCGGCGATAAAGGCGGCAGTCAGGTTATAGGGCGACACCCAGAGCGTATTGTAACAGTGGAAGTTTTCGAACAGGATCTTATGGACATTGATACAAAGGAGGATTTATCCCATGTTGACGGCCTATAAGGGAAACATTATCGAAGCCAAGTCCCCCACAGAACTGGGTCTGTATCCAAATCAGTATCTAATATTGGAAGACGGCATCTTAATCGACATCCTGCCGGAACTGCCCGCCAACATGCAGGAAGCTGAGGTTACCGACTTTGGGGATGCTCTGATTCTGCAGAGCTTTTGCGACATGCACCTGCACGCTCCCCAGTACGAGATGACCGGCACCGGCATGGACCTGCCGCTGTTACAGTGGCTCAACGCCTATGCCTTTCCGACGGAGGCACGGTATAAGGACCCCTCCTATGCCCGGAAAAAGTATCATCAGCTCGCGAAGGAGCTGATTGCCAACGGTACCACTCGGGTGAGCATGTTCTCCACCCTCCATACGCCGGCCACCCTGGTTCTGATGGAGGAGTTGGAACAGGCAGGCGTTACCGGTCTTGTTGGCAAAGTGAACATGGACTCCAACGCTCCTGACTATCTACGGGAAACCACCCAGGAGAGCATTCAGGAAACCCTGCGCTGGCTGGAGGGCTGCCAACAGTTTTCCCGGGTAAAGCCTGTTTTGACCCCTCGCTTTGCCCCCTCCTGCAGCCCGGAGCTATTGACATTTCTGGGCAAAGTCAAAGCGGAGCGTGGTCTACCGGTACAGTCCCATCTTTCGGAAAATGTGGGCGAGATTGCCTTTGTAAAGGAGATTTTCCCGGATTGCGGGGAATACTGGCAGGTGTATGATAAGTACGGCCTGTTCGACAGCCATACCCTCATGGCCCACTGTGTACATAGTACCCAGACGGAACAAAACGCCATGCTTAAAAGCGGCGTTCGACCCGTCCATTGTGCCAGTTCCAACAACTCCCTGTGCAGCGGCATCAGCCCCGTGGGCCACATGATTCGCCAGGGCATTGGCGTTTGTATGGGCACAGATGTGGCGGGAGGCACCACCTTGTCCATGCTCAAAACCATTGCCAACTCCATCTCCGCCTCCAAGGATAGGTACATTATGACCGGAGACGAAAGCCAGGTTCTCTCCATTGAAGAAGCCTACTATGCCGCCACCAGCGCCGGTCAAACCTTCCTGGGGGAAGGGGAGGGCTTTGTTCGGGGCAAGGCACTCCACGCCATCGTCCTTGACGATACCCATTTGCCTCTGTTGCCCGGCATCACGCTGCGAGATAGGCTACTGCGCGGTGCCTTCCGCTTGGACGACAGAAATATCACCGCCGTCATCAGCAACGGTATACGGCGAAAATAAAGCATAAATCAGAGCCATTGCGCCCATCCTACCCACAAAGGAGGGCACATTTTGTATCTATATCAGCCTTGTCTTATTGCGTTGGCTCTCTATCTTTGGGCAGAAGGGGATAGTAGAAGAGAGCGCCTTGGAGGGCTGCTGCCCCTGGGTGTTTTGATTATTTCGGATCCGAGCGTTGCCCTCGGCCCAATCATCCTTTATCCTGCAGGGCTGCTGTCTATTCTTCTGGCTTTCCTGAAAAAGCCAAGGCATCTATCTCTGTCCGTAATCGGTGCCGTGCTGGGAGGGATGATTTGCTGGAAGGTAGCCGACAGGTTCCCCTTGATGCCGGGGTTATTGTGGCTATGCGGGGGCGTTTTGGCTGCCTGCTGCTTTCTGTGCCCTGAACCAGTTTCAAAACTCCAATGTGCAGCTCTGGGCAGCCTGCTGTTTGAAGTGATGTTTTGTCTTCGGGAATACATGCTCTTTGGATACTGCCAGCTGCGCCTTAGTTCCAAAGACAGCCTGTCCGCTTTTGCAGCCAGTGTATGCCTGCTGATAGTTGTGAACGGTCTGAAAACACTGGGTTATAACCTGAAAATCCTAAAAAAACAGCCTATCTAAACAAAAAAAGTGTTGCAATTTCATTCTGCCGTGGTATAATGCCTGTTGGTAATGCATTACACGACAAAGGAGTGATAATACATGAAGAAAGATATCCAACCGTCTTATGGCGAGGCCGTCGTGCGCTGCGCTTGCGGTGAGACCTTCGTTACCGGCTCCACCAAGGATGAGCTCAAGGTCGAAATCTGCAGCAAGTGCCATCCGTTCTTCACGGGCCGGCAGAAGCTGGTGGACAGCGGCGGACGGGTCGATCGCTTCAAAAAGCGGTACGGCATGTAAGGCTCTGGAGCTTGGGCTTCTATCAGGCAAAAAAGTTGATCTCCCCTTTGCGGGAGATTTTCTTTTTATAGACACTTGTGTATTTTTGGTAAAAACTGTCTTTTCTGTTTGATTCGAATTCTCACACTTGATATACTTTCATTCGAGGTGATTATTATATGGAAACGACCGTCCGCAATTTTAAAGGACATCTAAACAAGCTGAATGCCTATAACCATGCCATGGGCGTTTTGAGCTTTGACTCCGTCACCGCCATGCCAAGGGGCGGTTCGGAACATCTGGGCAATACGTATGCGGTTCTGTCCCAGCAAATCTATGAACTGACCGTCAGCCCTGCCTTTAAGGACATGATTCTTGAGATTCTTGACCATAAGGATCAGGTGGATTATGTGACCCGTCGTGAGGCGGAGGAGCTATATGAACAGATGCAGCGGACGGACAAGATTCCCATGGAGGAATATGTTGCCTATCAGCTGGAGGTCAACGAAGCTTCCAACGTTTGGCACACCGCCAAGGAGACCAACGACTTTGCGCTCTTTGCTCCCCACCTTCAAAAACTGGTGGACTATTCCCGCCGCTTTGCCGCCTATTGGGACAGCACAAAGCCTGCCTACGATGTGCTTCTGGACACCTATGAGAAGGGCATCACCATGGGGGAGCTCGATCAATTCTTTTCCATGCTGCGGCAGGAACTGCTTCCCCTTGTAAAAGAAATTGCCCAGAGGGGCCAGGCTATTGACGATAGCCCCCTGCACAAGCGTTTCCCCATTGAAAAGCAGCGTAAGCTGTCTAAGCGGCTAATGGAGGTCATGACCATCGACCCCAACCATTGCAGCATCGCTGAAACGGAGCACCCCTTTACTGATGGTTTTTCCCGGGAGGATGTGCGCATCACCACCCATTATTATGAATCCGAATTCGCTTCCAGCATGTACTCCGTCATACACGAAGGCGGTCACGCACTATACGAGTTGAACATAGGGGATGACATCAAGTATTCTCCTCTTGGCACCGGTTCGAGCATGGGCATACATGAATCCCAAAGCCGGTTCTTTGAAAACATCATCGGCCGCAGCGAGTCATTTTTATCCTATATCCTGCCGGATATCCAGCGTCTTGGGCCACGGGCGCTGAAGGCTGTCAGTCCACGCGACTTCTATCGGATGGTGAACAAGAGCCAGCCCTCCCTTATTCGTACAGAGGCGGACGAGCTGACCTATTGCTTCCACATCATGGTGCGGTACGAGCTGGAAAAGCGGTTGATTGCCGGGGAGCTGTCTGTGGAGGATTTGCCCCGGGAATGGAACCGTCTGTATAAGGAATACTTGGGCGTGGATGTTCCTAACGACACCATGGGCGTTCTCCAGGATTCCCATTGGTCCGGCGGCGCCTTCGGCTATTTCCCCTCCTATGCCTTGGGCAGCGCCTACGGCGCCCAGATGCTCCACACCATGGAGCAGGATATCCCCGTGTGGGAGTTAGTTGGCAGGGGAGAGCTCTGTCCCATCGTCGCCTGGTTAAGGGAGAGAATCTACCGCTTCGGGTGCTTGCTCACCCCCAAGGAGTTGTTGCAGAACGCCTGTCAAGCCCCATTTGACCCTCAATACTATGTGCGCTACCTCACCAGCAAGTATCGGGAGGTGTACGGGCTTTGAAGCGGTGGCTTGGCATACTCCTTTGTATGATGCTGATGGGCTGTGTACAGCAGGAACCGATGCAAAAGGCAGCGGATACATCGGCACGGCCCACTATCTCTGCTGCCGCTGTGGACATAACGGCAACCCAAAAACTTGTTACTGCTGAACCTACGCCTGTTCCCAGTCCCACGCCGTTGTTTGTGCCCAAGGATGATAACGGGAATCTGATTATCAACCGGGATTTGTATGACTCCTTCACAAAGCAGTCGTTTTCCTTGCCCCAGGAGCCGGTGGTTCTCATCTATCACACCCATGCACAGGAGGCCTATCGCCAGACGGAGGACTATGTATACGAGGAGACGGAGCCGGAAAGCTACAAGACCCTCGAACAGGACAAGTCTATTGTAGCAATCGGAGAGCTGCTGAAGGAAGCTCTGGAGAAAAAGGGCTTCACCGTACTCCATGACACCACCGATGTGGAGCCTCCGGAGATTCGAAGCGCCTATTCCCGATCCCTGGAGGTGATGGAGCAGTATCCCCAAGCCACCGTATATATCGACTTACATCGCAACACCGCCAATGTGCGTATGCGAAAGGATGATGTCGTGTACCTGAACGGCCAGCGCTGCGCCAAGATGTTCTTCGTGGTGGGTACCTCCATCGGCACCTATGAGGGGGAGTACGACACTGCCCATGATTGGAAGCAAAACTATGCCCTGGCTAAAGCCATAACGGAAAAGTTGCAGCAAGTGGCTCCTGAGCTTGCTACGGAGATTCGGCTGAAGGTGGGCCGCTATAACCAGCATGTGAGTCCCTATTGTATGTTGATTGAGCTGGGGCACAACGCCAACACATTCGATGATGCAGCCAATTCCGTGCCCTATTTGGCGGATGCTCTCAAAGCTGTGCTTCTTTTTGATGGAGAGTAAGCCAGGTACTTTCTTATTATAATTTACTGTGATATACTCTTTTTGATATATTCTGCGCGATTTGAGGTAATGATATGCCCTTGCAAGATGAAAGCATACTGCATCTGTCCCAACTGACGGCTTCCAAAGCGCCTGCGCCGGGAGGCGGCGCCATCTGCGCCATGGTGGGGGCTTTTGCCGCCGCTTTGGCTGCCATGGTCGCCCATTTGACAAAGGATAAAAAAGGATATGAAGCCGTATCTGCGGACATGGAGACGCTCATTCAACAGGCGGATGACCTGCAGTCGCTGCTCTTAGGGGACATGGACAGGGATGCCGCCTCCTTTACCGACTATATGCAGGCACTAAAACTGCCAAAGCAAACCCAACAGCAGAAAGATGAACGGCAGCAGGCGCTGCAAACCGCCCTAAAGAAAGCTACGCTCGTTCCTTTAGAGACGGGCAAGCACATTACCCTTGTCTTTCCCCTTGCCCGATTAGCCGTAATGAAGGGGAATACGACCGCCGTAACGGATGGGCTGTCTGCCGCCATGCTGGCAAGAAGTGCCTTGCGCGGGGTGCTGTTGAATGTTAAAATCAACTTGCAGTCTATCGAGGATGAGGCTTTTGTTTGTGCCACAGCCGAAGCCTGCCGTCAGCTGGAATCCTATGCAGAGGAAGCCGAAAAGGAAGCCCTTGCCCTGCAGCCCAAACTTCAATAACACCTATCAGGGAGAATCAACATGGAATACAAATCCGACATCGAAATCGCTCAAAGCACCCCCATGCTGCCCATTGTGGACATTGCTGCCTCTCTGGGCATTCCCCAGGAGTATATCGAGCAATACGGTCCCTATAAGGCCAAGATTTCTCCTGACTATGCTAAGGGGCTAAGCCGTCCCAACGGCAAGCTAATATTGGTCACCGCCATCACGCCTACCCCTGCCGGAGAGGGCAAAACTACCACCACCGTCGGCCTTGCAGACGGCCTGCGCCGCATCGGCAAAAATGCGGTGGTAGCCTTGCGGGAACCTTCCTTGGGACCGGTCTTTGGCGTTAAGGGCGGCGCTGCCGGAGGCGGCTGTGCACAGGTGGTGCCCATGGAGGATATCAACCTTCATTTTACCGGGGATTTCCACGCCATCGGTGCCGCAAACAATCTGCTGGCCGCCATGCTGGATAACCATATTCAGCAGGGCAACACCCTTGGCATCGACCCCAAGAGTATCACCTGGAAGCGGGCGGTGGATATGAACGACCGTCAGCTTCGCTTTATCGTGGATGGTCTTGGCGGCAAAGCGAACGGTGTCCCCCGGGAGGATGGATTTGATATTACCGTAGCTTCGGAGGTCATGGCAGTGCTGTGCCTGGCCGACGGGATTCTGGATTTAAAGGAGCGGCTCTCCCACATCGTTGTCGGCTATACCTATGGGGGCAAGCCCATAACTGCCGGCGATCTAAAAGCTGCCGGAGCTATGGCTGCTTTGCTGAAAGATGCTCTAAAACCCAATCTGGTACAGACTTTGGAGCATACGCCCGCGCTTGTACACGGCGGGCCCTTTGCCAACATTGCCCACGGTTGCAACAGCGTGACCGCCACCAAGTTAGCCCTAAAGTTAGGGGACTACTGCGTGACAGAAGCCGGGTTCGGTGCCGATTTGGGCGCGGAAAAGTTCTTTGATATCAAGTGCCGCATGGCGGATCTCGTCCCCGATGCGGTGGTGGTTGTGGCCACTATCCGGGCCTTAAAGCATCACGGCGGCGCCCAGAAGGCAGAGTTGGGGCAGGAAAACCTGGAGGCCTTAGAGAAGGGCTTGCCGAATCTCCTTCGCCATGTCGGCAACATCAAAACCACCTTTGGCTTGCCGGCGGTGGTGGCCATCAATCAGTTCCCCCAGGACACGGAGGCGGAGATTGCCTTACTGCGGCATAGGTGCCAGGAGTTGGGGGTCAACGTGGTCCTTTCCCAGGTGTGGGAAAAGGGCGGTCAAGGCGGCATGGACTTAGCGCAGGAGGTGGTTCGCCTGTGCGAGGTGCCCAGCAACTTCCACTTTGCCTACGAGAGCTGTGAATCCATCCTTGAAAAGATGGAGCACATCGTGCAGCGGGTGTACGGCGGCGACGGTGTGGAGCTGACTCCCGGGGCAAAGAAGCAGCTAAGTCGCCTCGTGGAGCTGGGATTTGGCAGCTTGCCCGTGTGCATGGCCAAGACACAATACAGCTTTTCCGATGACCCGGGGGAGTTAGGCGCTCCCACCGGTTTTACCGTCCAGGTTCGCAATTTGAAGGTATCCGCCGGAGCTGGCTTTATCGTTGCCCTTACCGGGGAGATTATGACCATGCCGGGACTGCCGAAAGTACCTGCCGCCGAGCGAATCGACGTGGACGAGAACGGAAAGATTTCGGGCTTATTCTAATACTTCATTGCGCCACACCGGCCGCCTGCAAGGGTTCCGCCTTTGCTCGGCCGGTTTTTTGCAGTCCCCAAATAAGCAGCGCCAGTAACAAAAGCCCAACGCCGACAAACCAGTATACCTTTGTTAAGCTGCTGGCCGTGCCGTATATCTCCAAGGCACCGGAGAAGAAGCTGCCCACCGTCAGGGCCGAAACGCCAAAGTGCCACAGAAGCCTGCTGCCTTGAGGCGGCAGCTTCCTATTCGCTTTGGCAAAGAGTAAAGCGGGAAGCAGTCCGAGAAAGAGCGGAAAGGCAAAGGCGTAAATCATGCCATAGGCATAGACACCAAAGCTAAAGTATTCGTAGACGGCTCCGATGGCAGCGCACAGAACGGAGATTACCCCATATTTCCATGCGATTTGAATGCTTGTCATCCGATTGTTGTTTTTGTTAGGCGACATAGACAATGTCACTCACGCTCCTTTCTGAAATCCGTTTCCCGTTGGTGGTGGGATTGTTCACCACCTGGCCCATGAACACCATGGTGGAGGAACCGCCCCCGTCCAGGTTATAGGCGGTCTTTACACCCAGGTTTTGCAACACCTGTGCAAGCTCCCTTAAGGATAATCCGGCGCTGGAGTTTGTGCGCCCGTCAGACACTACGAAAACATAGTGCAGAGCGTCGATTATGCCGATGGCGGTTCTGGGATTGCTGGCCATGGCTTTGCCCACCTCCTGATCGGCTGTAACGGCTATCTGTCCATCTTCAATCAAGGCAGGGCCGAAGGATAGCACATTCCATGCACCGGCTTCGAGGAGCTCTTGGGCGGATACCTGTGATTCCTCAATGATGCCGAAGCTGCCGTCAGCATAAATCACCAAATCCTCTGCATTCTTGGAAGCTTTATCCCGATATAACACGCCGTTGCGAATGACGTATCCGCTTTCCCTTGCGCCGTAATAATCTCCGTTGATGGCCAGAATGGCGCTGGTCTCGTTGGCCATGGTGCTGGTCTTCTCCGTGATGTTGCGGCCATAGATGCTGTTTGCAAAGGCGGTCTTTAAATACTCCGGAGAGGACAAAACCACATCGGCTACATATATAGTGGAATCATAGGCACGAATCTCCTCTATGGTGATGGTGATGTTCCCATCGGAATAGGAGTTCTCCGTAGTGACCACTTCCATGGGTTCCGTAGTGACCACTTCCATGGGTTCCGTTGTGACAACTTCCACCGCCTCTGTTTTTTCAGCTTCTTGTGCCGCGGCAATTATATCCATCTCCGTTTCCTTTGTTTCTTCTGTTTCTTCCTCCGGCTGAACGATTGTCATTGGCTGCACCTCCACCGCTTCATAGGCGTGCTCTATGATGAATGTATCCAAGGAAGAAAAGACTGTGAATCCAAAGAGCAGCAGTCCCCATGTCAGGGAGGCTGCTCGTATCCAAAACCTGCTTCTCATTGTGTGTCCTCCTGTTCTGTTTTTTTACTTGACCCAACTATATCCATCGAAGTTTAATTTATCCTAAAAGTATATCCTTCAATTGCTAACTAACGGTGAAAGAGAACCAGGAATCCCTGTTTACAGTTTCTCACCCCGGTGTTATACTATTTGTAAAATCGATGAAAGGGAGAAGGAACATGGCTGAGGAATCTGTAAAGCTGACGAAGCTAAGCAAATGCGCCGGATGCGGCGCTAAAGTAGGCGCCGGGGTATTGGCGAAACTGTTGAAGGATATTCAGGTTCATTCCGATCCCAACCTCTTGGTGGGATTCGATCACAGCGACGACGCTTCTGTATACAAAATTACTGATGAGCTGGCGTTGGTACAGACGTTGGATTTCTTTCCTCCCATTGCGGATGACCCCTATCTGTTTGGACAGATTGCGGCCACAAACGCCCTTTCCGATGTGTATGCCATGGGCGGCGAACCTAAGCTGTGCTTAAACATTATGGCGGTGCCGGAGAAGATGCCCTCCCAGGCGGTTCACGACTTGCTTCGGGGCGGTTACGATAAGGTGTACGAAGCCGGTGCCCTGATTACCGGCGGTCACAGTATCCATGATGATGAACCGAAATACGGTTTGGCCGTTACCGGCTTTGTGCATCCGGATAAAATCTTAACCAACTCCGGCGCCCAGCCAGGTGACATTCTGTTTTTAACCAAGCCCCTCGGCATCGGCATCGTCAGCACCGCCGCCAAGGTAGATATGGTTAGCGAAGAAGGGAAAGCGCGCATGTATTCCCTTATGACCACCCTGAACCGCTCTGCAAGGGATGTGATGGTGAAGTATCGCATTCACGCCTGTACGGATGTCACCGGCTTCGGGCTCATGGGGCATGGCCTCGAGATGATGGAAGGGAGCAACGTGCAGGCCATCATTGACACGAGCGCCATAGACTTCCTGCCGGAAGCCAGGGAGCTGGCCACCTTCGGCTTAATTCCCGCCGGTGCCTATCGAAACCGTGCCTTTGCCGAAAGCATGGTGGACGGGGGAGAGGTAGAGCTGGCGGTGCAGGACATGCTGTTTGACCCCCAAACCTCCGGCGGACTGCTTATCGCCTGCGCCCCAGAGGATGCCGATGCACTTTTTGCCGAATTAAAAACCGCCGTGCCCAGCGCACAGCGGATTGGCAGAGTAGAAGCCTATACCGGCGGCAAACGCCTGTTTTTACGGTAGGCGGCTAAGCTTCTCTATGGCTTCTAAAGCGGTATCTACATCCTCTTTGGTGTTGGCATAGCCCAAAGAGAAACGGACCGTGCCCCTTGGGAAGGTGCCCAGGCTCTTGTGTGCGGAGGGAGCGCAATGGAGGCCGCTGCGGGTCAAAATACCGAATTGCTGTTCGAGCTCGTAGGCCATGGCCCCGTTGTCTTTGTTGAGAAAGTCCAGGGAGATGACCCCCACCCGGCTTTCTATATCCTTTGGGCCGCAAAGGCGAACGTTCTGTACGGTGCTGAGTCCCTCAATAAACCGCCCCGTTAGTTCCGTCTCATGGACACGCAGAGCTTTTACCCCTTGTGCCTCCACAAAGGCCATGGCAGCCTCCCAGCCGTAGATGCCCGGCAGGTTCATGGTGCCGGATTCAAAGCGGTCCGGCAGATAGGCGGGCAGCAGCTCGCTGTCGGATACGCTGCCGGTGCCGCCGGCAACTAAGGGCGTCAGCTTCCGGGCAAATTCGTCCGAAAGTAGCAGAGCGCCGATGCCCCCCGGGCCAAGCAGCCCTTTATGGGCCGGAATACACAGGGCGCTAAGGGCAAGGTCCTCATAGTCTACGGGATAATGCCCGGCGGTTTGTGCCCCATCCAGCACAAAGGGGATGCCATGGGCAGCGGCTATGTTTCCAATTTGCTTGGCATCTTGCACGGAGCCGGACACATTGGAGCCGTGGGCCATGATGATTAAGCGGGTGTTGTTCCTGATGAGCCCCGTCAGCTCCTTAGGATTGACGAATCCCTCCTCATCGGCGTGCAGCCGGTCGAAGCTGACCCCTTCCATCTGGAGCAGCGGACGCATGACGGCATTGTGCTCCATGGCGCTGACGATGACATGGTCCCCGGGGTGCAAGTAGCCTTTGAGCACATAGTTGATGCTGTAGGTATTGCCCGGTGTCAGCACGACGTGGTTGGCTTTCTCCGGGAAGTTAAAGAACCGTTTGATTCGTTCCCGAAGGGAAAGCGTGGTAAGCTCCGCCTCCTGCGCGCTCCGGTATCCGGATCGGTTCAAAGGAGCACCCACCTGCTGAATATACCGAACCATAGCCTGAGGGACGGTATCCGGCTTGGGGTAGGAAGTTGCGGCGTTGTCCAAATAAATCTGCTTCATAGAAAGAGAATACCACAGGCGATAGCGATTGTCACATAGATTTTTCTGCACATAAGGAGGAAGCATGCTGGATATCAGCATTCGTCAATTGGAAGTCCTGGTAGCAACGGTGGAGTTCTGCAGCTTCACCCGGGCAGCGGAGGAACTGCATCTAACCCAATCCACCATCAGCATGCACATCCGTGCCCTGGAGGAACTGCTGGGGGTGCGGCTGATTGAACGCGGCGCCCATCGCCGGGTGACCCTTACAGAGGACGGAAAAAGGGTGTACCTTGCCGCAAAGGATATATTGGAGCAGGTTCAAAAGCTGCAAAGCCTGCAGGAGGAGGGGGAGCGGGATGTGCTCAAAATCGGCACATCCACCGTGCCCGCCCAGTACTTGCTGCCCAAGCTTTTGAGCGGATTTACTAAGAAGCACCCCAATGCCCGGTATATCCTGCGCCGGGGCGACAGCGATCATATTTTGGGATGCCTGAAAAAGGGAGAAGTTCGCATTGCCTTCACCGGGCGCAAAGAAGGGGACAGCAGTCTCCATTTCCAGCAGATTGCGGAGGATAAGCTCGTTTTGGTCACCAATACCAGCAGTTTATATTCGAATCTGGCAGCCCAAGGTGTGGCGGCAAATGATTTACTCACCCTGCCCATGATTGCCCGGACGGAAGGCTCCGGTACCCAGCATGCTGCCCAGGTGTTTTTGCAGCAGCTGAATGCCAATCCCCCCATCATCGCTCGCATGGAAAACCCGGAAACCATTAAAATGAGCGTTATGGAGGGCATGGGCTGCGCCATCCTTTCCAACCTGGCCGTTGCCGATGAGGTGCAAGCGGGAAAGATGCTCAGCTTTTCCTTTACCGGCATCGATGATAGCCGAAAGCTCTATGTAGCCTGGCAAAAGGACACGGTGCTGCAGCCCTTGGAACAGAAGCTGATTCAATATGTCCGCACCCGCACAAGCGATATTCTTTTATCGAAATAACCGATTGTTCCGGGCGTTGCATTATTTTTTTCCATTCGCTTTTTGTCGAAGCCTGCCCTATACTTAAAATCAGGATATATAGACTATCCAAAAAAGGAGGGTACTATGAAAAAAATCAATTGGACCGTTGTACTGACCGGAGCTCTGGTGGGTGTGGCCGCTTTGGTGCTCACCTTCCTTGGCAACCCCAAAAACATGGGTTTCTGTATCGCCTGTTTTGAACGGGACATTGCCGGCACATTGGGGCTCCATTCCGCCGCCAAAGTGCAGTATTTCCGTCCGGAGATTCTGGGTCTGGTGCTGGGCTCCTTCATTATGGCATTGATTAAGGGCGAGTTTAGAGCCAAGGGCGGCTCCTCTCCTGCCACACGTTTTTTGCTGGGCGCTATGGTAATGATTGGCGCATTGGCCTTCCTGGGCTGTCCGCTGAGAATGGTCCTTCGTCTGGGCGCCGGCGATTTGAACGCGCTTGTGGGCTTGCTGGGCTTTGCCGTGGGTATCTTCGTCGGCTCTCAGTTCGTAAAGCGGGGCTTCACCTTAAAGCGTACCTATACCCTGGGCAAGGCCGAGGGTGCCGCATTGCCTGCTTTCCTGCTTATCGCCGGGTTGGGCTTTATCCTGTTCCCCACGCTGTATAAAATCAGCACAGAGGGTCCCGGCTCCATGCATGCCCCCTTCTTCATCGCTTTGGCCATCGCTCTGGTCGTAGGCGCCTTGGCCCAGCGTTCCCGGCTGTGCATGGTTGGCGGTATCCGGGATGCTATTCTCTTTAAGGATTTCAAGCTTCTGTATGGCTTTGTCGCCGTGCTGGTGGTCACCCTCATCGGTACCCTGGCCATGGGCAACTTCAAGCTGGGCTTTGCCAATCAGCCTGTGGCCCACAGCAGCCACATTTGGAACTTCATGGGCATGGTCCTGGCCGGTTGGGGTTCTGTGCTTCTCGGCGGCTGCCCCCTGCGCCAGCTCATCCTGGCCGGTGAAGGCAACGGCGATTCCGCCGTCACCGTCTTTGGTATGATTGCCGGTGCCGCCATCTCCCATAACTTTGGCTTGGCGGGCAACCCCGACAGCGTGGTGGACGGCGTAACTAAGGTGGGCGGCATCTCCCTGACCGGTAAAATTGTGGTCATCGGCTGCCTGGTGCTGGTGCTGGTCATCTCCCTGCTGAACATGCCCAAGGCTGAAAAGAAACAGGCATAATGCTTTTAAGGAGGAATTGATTATGGTTGATGCACGTGGATATGCTTGCCCCATTCCCGTTGTCATGGTGCAGCGGGCAGTAAAGGCCGATAATCCAAAGTCCCTGACCGTGCTGGTAGATGAACAGGTGTGCGTGGAAAATGTCACTCGATTCGCTACCGCCTCCGGTTATAAGGTTTCCGTTCAGAAGGATGGAGAGGATTTCCGTCTGGAACTGACCAAATGAAAGACTATGTAGCCACGTTTCACACCCATCTGTCTGCCTTGCTCACATATAGGGCCTTGCAGGAAAAGGGCATAGAAGCCCGAATGATGCCCGTGTTTCGCAAGCTCAGCTCCTCCTGCGGCACATGCGTGGTGTATCGCAGCACGGATATCTGCTTATCCTGCATGGACGAGGATGTGGAACGGGTGTATCAAATCATAGGGGAGGATTCCTATTCTCTCCTATATGAAAACGAATAGTGCATAGTAATACTAATCCGCGTCTAAAACATGTGCAGTCGGCGAGCAAATTCTGCGTTGGTTCCATGAGGAGAATCGCAGATTGACTCTGGACCGTCAATCCAGATTAGACGAAGCAGAACCGGCACAGAAGGTGCCGCCCAATGTGCATGGGTTAGGCGTGGATTAGTATAAGAAGGCTGCTGTCCAACCGGGCAGCAGCCTTTGATTTTGCTTGTCATTCAGTCTGTAATGTCTACATCCGGGGTGATTTGCAGCTGATAGTCTGGGTAAATCGCCGTAATCTCAGCGCAAAGCTCCTCAATGGCCGTGCGAGGAACGACATCAAAGCTGAGAACCACATCAAAGCGCAGGGTCTTTTTCGCCGTGTCCGCATAGAAACCATGCATCTGCAGCGCCCACTCATGGGACATGACCAAATTCGTCACCCTGTTTTGAATCATTGCGGCTTCATCGTCCTTGGTATTGAACGAATACAGACCGATACCCGTCAAAATTACACCGGTTTTCTTGTAGACCTTGGCCTCTATGCGGCGGGTCAGCATATCCGCTTCCTCCACCGTCATCACATCCGGCAGCTCCACATGGACCGAGGCATAGTTTTTATCCGGGCCGTAATTATTGATTATCAAATCGTATGCACCCCGGACTTCCGGTTCCGCCACAATAATCTGCTTAATCTCTCTGGTAAGATCTGCATCTGCCCGCTGACCCAGAATATCGTTCAGGGTATCCATCATCATCTCCACGCCGGATTTAATGATGAACCCGGAGATCACAACGCCCACATAGGCTTCCAGGGAGATGTGGAACACCAGGTACACCACCGCCGAAAGCAGAACGGACAGGGACAAAATTGCATCAAATAGCGCATCGGCGCCGGAGGCTTCCAAGGCGCCGGAACCGACCTTTTTCCCTTGCGCCTTCACAAATCGTCCCAGCAGCAGCTTAACCACGATGGCGGCAGCAATAATAATCAGGGAGATGGGGGAGTAGTCTGCGACCTCCGGCGCGAAAATCTTTTTGACGGACTCCACCGCAGAGGTGATGCCGGCATACAGCACGATAGCCGCCACCAGCATGGCGCTCAGGTATTCAATGCGGCCGTACCCCAACGGATGCTTCTTATCCGGCAGTTTTGCCCCCAGTTTGGCACCCAGAATGGTGACCACCGAAGAAAGGGCATCGGACAGGTTGTTCACCGCATCCAATGTAACGGCGATGGAGTGGGTCAGTACGCCGATAACCGCCTTAAAACCGGCCAGCAACAGATTGGCGCCGATGCCGATTAGGCTGGTACGAACGATGACCTTCTCCCGATTGGCGGCTAACGAGGGCAAAGTGTTTTCAAATTCCATATCTCTCTCCTTCTTATTTCAGGTTTTTAATCTGCAGCAGCCGAATGATGGCATGGGTTGCTGCATCCAGAATCAATAATATGCCAACGCTGATGGAAAAGCCGTGAATGGTCCGTTGCGGCGCCACTAAGATAAACACGCCCAGGATGACCGACAGCAGCGCTTCCGCAAAGTGCAGCCAATAGAACACGCCATGCTTCCTATCCTGCTTGATTTTTGCTCCGGTATAATAGCCGTACCACAGCAATAAAAAGCCAAACAGAATGGAGCTGAGCAAAAACAGGGCCTGCTCCTTCACCAGAATCAACAGAAACACAGAAAACATGATGAGGCATAGGGTGATTCTGGTTCGTTCCTCCCGGGCATCCCATCGGTTTTTCTGCAGTTGCCGCACGGTGGTATAGGCTTCCCAGGCAAGCACGATCAGCAGCGCCCCGGCCATTGCAAGATTAAAAAACGACGAGGGGAGCAACAACAGCAGCACCCCTGCCAGGGCAATGGCGGCATCCGCCAAATAGGGCTGATGCTCCACCTCCTGCTTCATCTGCCTGCTGATTTTGGCGGCGTTGCCGGTAACCGCCGCCCGAGGCAGTTTTTTAATGGCTTCCTTGGCGGCCTGGTCCCCATCGAGAACGGAGACCACCATGTTCTCTAAGGAGGTAGGCCAGTTCTCCATCACATCAAACAGCGTTTTGGAGCCGTCCTTCTCCATGGCGGAAAAAATGCTGTCCGTAAAGGTCTTGCGCTCCTCCATAGACACCTTCTCCAGCCACCTGTCCAGCATCCGGTCGATGGCTTCGCTCTGAGGGTCGTATCCGTCAGACAGCGCAAGCGCACCCCCTTGAATACCCCAGGAGAAGATGGAATGCTGCATAGGTCCTTTTTGCGTGCTTTTCACAATGCGGCATTGGCTGAACTCTGCCTGGAAAATTTTCCCGATAACGCAGTACTCCGGTCGAATCATAATGGCTCTGTCATCCAGCGCTTTGGCAGCGGAGGGATCAAGCACCTCCTTGCAAAGTCCGGGTCCATCGTTGATATACAGCCGTGCAATCTGCTGCTGCTGAGCCTGGGGCAAGAGGGCTGCGGCATACAGCGCCTGATTGCCGCCCTTACTGTGGCCTCCCACATAGTATTCCATGCCCGGCAGAATGTGCTCTTTCAGATACTCCAGGCTCATTTGCTGCGCCCGGGTCTCCGTGAAGCTAATCATAAAGTCTTCCTTCCATCCGGCAATGGAACTGTCTGTGCCGCGGAAGGCTATATACTTGGTCTTTTCATTCAGATGGAAGGTGACAGCCGAAAACTGTATGGGCACCTCGGGATAGAATTCATCCACATAGTCGCTAATCAGCAAGCTGCCATAGCGTTTAGAGGCGCTGCAAAGGGCCACAAAAGCCTTCATGGTGGGATCGGTGTCGGTCGTCATCATCTCCACCGAAGAACCTTCCAGGGCATCAAAGCACTGTTTTAGGGACATGCTGCCCTGGCAATGCAACAAAGGGCTCATCTTCCAATAGGAGAGGGCGCACAAAACCAGGTTGTCCACTTCAGAGAAGGGAACAACCGAGAAGGGCACATCCTTATACCATTGCACATAATCAATTATTCGATCCATAGCAAGCCTCAAACAAAAAGGCAGCCCCACGGCTGCCGGTGGATTCATGCATGCTTGGCAGCATACTCTTTTATCTTTTCGAAGGTAACATCACTGATATAGTGCTCGATTTTGCAGGCATCCTCCAAAGCCGTTTCCTTATCCACGCCGATATCCATAAAGAGCTTAGACAGCAAGTTATGCCGTTCATAAATCTTTTGTGCAATGGAAAGGCCGGCATCCGTCAACGTAAGGTAGCCGGAGGAGTCCATACTCACATAGCCGGCTTCCTTCAAGAGACTGACGGCACGGGAAACACTGGGTTTACTAAACCCCATATGGGCGGCAACATCCAGCGAGCGAACATGTTCCAGATGCTCTGACAGAATGAGAATCGTTTCCAAATACATTTCGCCGGATTCCTGCAGCCGCATGACAATGCCTCCTAATGTTTACGAAATATATTACCACATTTTCTTATTTTTTCAAGTCCCCACGGCGAATACTTTATTCTGACGAGGAATCTTTCATTGTGTCAGCAAAGGGATAGATATGGCCCAAGCTGACGATTTCGACGTTTCTGAGCAAAAGTTCACCGTTTAATCCCCCGGTACCGGTTGGTATAGTTGATTCCACAAAAAGCTGAAGGGGGCAAATGAGCATGAAACGAGATTGCCGCAAGTACTCGCGCACGGACTTGATAGAAATCATTTATGAGCTGAAGCGAAGAGAGATGCAGAAGGACAAGCTCCTCCATCAGGCCAACCATCGTCTGCAGACTTTTACCCTGCAAGCTGAAAGCGCCGGTTCTCTTATGGAAGCGGCCGCCCGCATCACGGGGCTATTTGAAGCAGCTCAGGAAACAGCCCGTATATATGTGGACAGCATCCAGCAGGGCAATACGCAGGAGGAGGGGGAGAGAAGCGCATGACCTTTGAAACCAGCAAGGGTAGAATCATTCCCTCCTTGGAGCAGCTTAGATGGGAGAAAGCCAAGCTCATTCGCCGGGCCAAATGGCGCAAGGCAATCGGTTCTTTTATCGCCGGGTTCAGTATCATGCTGTGTTCCGGCGCCATGATTCTGGTACTGTTCTTGCCTGTATTGGAAGTATCCGGCAGCAGCATGGAGCCCACCCTGAAAGACGGTGATGTGCTTCTGTTAGCTCATGATTCCAACATTCAATCCGGAGAACTATGCGGCATGTACGCCCACGACAGACTGATTTTAAAACGCGTCATTGCGCTTTCCGGCGATGTGGTAACCATGGATGAATACGGAAATGTATTTGTGAACAACCTAGCGCTGAACGAACCGTATGTAAAGGAGAAAAGCCTGGGAAACTGCGATGTTACCTTCCCCTTTGTGGTTCCGGAAGGATGCCTGTTTGTAATGGGGGATCACCGCTTGACCAGCATAGACAGCCGCAGCAGCCTGATCGGATGCATCGAACAGGACCAGGTTGTCGGACAGGTCGTGGCCAGGATATGGCCGCTAAACCATATAGGAATTATTAACTGATGGAGGGGAGGCACCCTCCTTTTTCCTTTGTTTTCTTTGTTTTCTACGAAATATATACATATTTTGAATTGACAGTATTATTCCCGAACGCTATAATAAATTTGAATAAATCAAATCTATCTATGTTGCTCTCTTACCTACTTCATGTGCCTTTCTACTCAATTGGACGGCATCAACAGTCAGCGGACCAACATTTGTCTGGATAAATTTAAGAAGGGAGCGCCTGCATGTCAAAGAAATCTTTTCCCGGTGAACTTTCCGCCCCCGTCCAGCAGCTAAAGCGCTCCATACAAGACAATTATTCGGACTCCGGATATCGTCTGCAGCACAGTTTTGATTTGCTTTCCTTCCACCACGATTACCTTCGGCGGCTGTTTAAGCAGGAAGTTGGCATCTCCCCGTTGATGTATCTAACAAAGCTGCGGATGGAAAAAGCCAAGGAACTTCTCTCAGACCCTAAAAACAAAACCCTGCCCATCGTTGCCCTGGCCCAGCAATGCGGATACGATGACCCGCTGTATTTTTCCCGGGTGTTTAAGAAGACCTACGGCTGCTCTCCCAGTCAGTATAAGCAACAAGTCTAAAGCAAATATCACCATAAAACAGCAGCAGGACATTCATCCTGCTGCTGTTGCGTTTGGCGTGTCAGCGTTCCTCTCTGAAGTAGGGGAGACCCAGGGACATAGGCGGCTGATCCTCCCGCTTATGCCGCAACGACACGGAGATAAGCACAATCATGGTCACAATGTAGGGGAGCATCTTGAAGATTTCCTGGCTGCTCCTGTTAAGGCCGGGGATAAAGTTGTACAGCCAGTATAAGGCGCCAAACAGATATGCACCCCAGATGGTTCTGGCAGGCTTCCAGGTGGCAAAGATAACAAGTGCCACAGCCAGCCAGCCCAGGGCTTCAATGTTGCCGTCGTTTGCCCAGGTGCCGTTGATATAGTCCATAACATAGTATAGACCTCCCAGGCCGGAAATGGCTGCGCCGATGCAGGTTGCCATGTACTTATACTTGGTAACATTTATGCCCGCAGCATCCGCGGTGGCAGGGTTTTCACCGACGGCCCGAAGGTTTAGGCCCACGCTGGTTCTATTGAGCACCCAGCTCAAAAGAATGGCCAGAGCAACCGCCAGGTATGCCATAAACCCATAGTTGAACAGCAGCTTATCCACCACGCCCAGACCATCGGTCAATGGCTGCGTCCATCTAAACGCCCGGCTGGTCAAGGCAACGGAAATCTGCCCCACACCGCCGGCCATCTTGTTGAGGCTTGCTCCAAAGAAATTGGCGATGCCTGAGCCAAAGATGGTGAGCGTAAGACCCGTCACATTCTGATTTGCACGTAAGCTGATGGTGATGAAGCTGTAAACAAGTCCGCCAAGAGCGGAAGCCGCAAGGGCGCACACAAGGGCGATTATCATGCCCACCGTCCCGGAGGGGGCGGGGGAGTGAAGCTCATACAGGAAGGAGCCAATCAGGCCGCAGATACCGCCCAGATACATGATGCCGGGAACGCCCAGGTTCAATTGTCCCGACTTTTCCGTCAGCACTTCGCCCATGGCGCCGAACATAATGACGGAGCCGAAGCGAACAGCGGTTGTGAAAAGGGAGATAAATTGTGTCATTTCTTGCTGCCCTCCCTGTGCTCAAAGCTGAACTTCAGCTTGTAGTTGATGAAGAACTCGCTGCCCAGAATGAAGAACAGAATCACGCCGGTCAGGATATCCGAAACGTCGTTGCTCAACTGGAACTGGGAGGCAATGGCGATAGCGCCCTTTTCCAGGAACACAATCAGGGCTGAGATGAGAATCATCACCAGGGTATTGAACTTAGCCATCCAGGCAACGATGATGGCGATGAAGCCTCTGCCGCCGGAGGTGTTCACGGAGATGGAATGATCCGCACCGGCTACCGCCAGGAACCCGGCTAAGCCGCAGATAGCGCCGGAGATGGTCATGGAGCGAACCACCACGGTCTTCACGTTGATGCCTGCATACCGGGCCGTGTTTTCGCTTTCGCCCACCACGCCGATTTCATAGCCATGTTTGCTGTATTTCAGGTAGATGAACATGGCCACCGTCAGCACCACAACAATCAGCACGTTCAATCCGTACATCTGTCCAAAGAGGGAGGGGAACCAGCCCATCTTATTGGCAGAATTGATGGTACCCACGGTGTTGCTGCCGGCGGGATGCTCCCAGAAGGGAATAAAGAAGGATGTGAACTGAATGGCGATATAGTTCATCATCAAGGTGAACAGGGTCTCATTGGTATTCCACTTGGCCTTGAAGATGGAGGGAATCATTCCCCAAACCGCACCGGCAACAAGGCTTGCTGCGGCCATGATAATCAGCAGCAGCCAGTTGGGAACCGCCCCGCTGCCCAGATAGATCATGCAGGCTGCCGCCGCAATGCCGCCGGCCAGAATCTGGCCCTCTGCGCCTATGTTCCAGAATCGCATTTTGAAAGCGGGTGCAAGGCCAACGCCGATGCACAGGAGCATCATCATATCCCGAATCCAGGCCCACATGCGGCGATTGGTGCCGAAGACCCCATCGAACATGGACTTATACACGGACAAGGGGTTAAGCCCGGCAATGGCATAGATGATGATTGCATCGATGATGAGCGACAGCAGCAGGGCGATGATGCGTACAGCCCAGCTCTTCCATGTGGCCATGCCGTCTCGCTTGCTGATGCGAATCAAGGGTTCATTTTTGATGCTCATGCCTTCGCCTCCTCATGTGCCGGCTTGCCTAAATGGGTCATCATCAAGCCGACTTCCTCCTTGGTGGTGTTCCTGCCGTCCACTATGCCGGAGACCTTTCCGGCGCACAGAACCAGGATTCTGTCGCACAGCTCCAACAGCACATCCAAATCTTCCCCAACATAGATGACGGCAACGCCCTTCATCTTCTGCTCCGTCAGCAGGTTGTAGATGGTATAGGAGGTGTTGATATCCAGTCCTCTGACGGCATAGGCGGTCATAAGCACCGTAGGGCTTTGCTCAATCTCGCGGCCCACCAAAACCTTCTGCACGTTGCCGCCGGAAAGACGGCGCAGGGGGATTTTGTCGATATCGGGCGTGACCACCTCTAAATCGTTGACTATCTTCTGGGCCAGCTTATGTGGATACTTCAAATCCAGCATGGGACTCTTTCCCCTGCGATAGCTTCTGAGCATCACATTGTCCGTGATGTGCATGCTGCCCACCAGGCCCATGCCGAACCTATCCTCGGGGACAAAGGAGAGCAATACTCCGTTTTTGATAATATCCAGGGGATCCATGCCCGTCAGTTTCATTTCAACGCCGTTATTGATATAGGTGACGGTGCCCTGGCTGTGCTCGTTCTGAAGACCGGCAATGGCTTCCAGCAGCTCCCTTTGCCCGCTGCCGGAAATACCGGCAATACCCAGAATCTCTCCGCCAAAGGCGGTGAAGGAAACATCGTCCAGCTTTTTCACGCCTTCAATATCGGTAACCGTCAGATGCTCCACCCGAAGGCGTTCTGAAACAGCGTCCGACTGGGGACGATCTATATTCAGGCGAACCGCACGGCCCACCATCATATCCGTCAACTGCTGGGGATTGGTGTCCGATGTCATGATGTCGCCAATATACTCGCCCTTGCGAAGCACGGCGACACGATCGGAAATCTCCATCACCTCATGGAGCTTGTGAGTGATGATAACGATGGACTTGCCGTCCTCCCGCATATTACGCATGACGGAAAACAGTTTACGGGTTTCCTGGGGCGTCAGCACGGCGGTGGGTTCATCCAAAATAAGATAATCGGCACCCCTGTAGAGAACCTTCACAATCTCCAGGGTCTGCTTCTCGGAAACGGACATTTCATAGACTTTCTTGTCCGGTTCCACCACAAAGCCGTAGCGATCGCAAATCTCTGCCACCGCTTTTTTTACCCTCTTCAGGTCCACCAGGGTGGATTCATTCAGTCCCAGGATGATGTTTTCCGCCGCCGTCAGCACATCAACCAGCTTGAAATGCTGGTGAATCATGCCGATGTGCAGGTCAAAGGCATCCTTGGGAGATTGGATTTCAACCCGTTTCCCTTCTACAAAAATTTCGCCCTCGTCCGGATAATAGATGCCGGAGAGCATGTTCATCAATGTGGTTTTCCCGCTGCCATTCTCGCCCAGCAGGGACAGAATCTCACCTTTTTTTACGAACAGGTTGATATTGTTGTTGGCTACCACCTTGCCGAATCTTTTGGTGATATTCCTCATTTCAATGGCGTATTCCAAGATGCGACCACCCTTTCTGTTGAGGATTGGAGTTTGGTTGTGGTGTAATAAACCAAACGATAGTAGGGGAGCAGAGCAACTGCTCAAATGTAAAGGGTGGCTGCATGGTGCAGCCACCCTTTGTACTCAGTCAATTAGTTGAGCTCGGTGATGCCGTCGATGCGCAGACCAAAGTAGGGAGCGCTGCGGTACAGGGACTCATGGAAGTAACCGTCGGTAATGACCTGGATATTCTCGCCCACATACTGAACAGCGGTATAGTCGGAGTTCATGGTGGAGAAATCAAAGTACGTGTTGGCTTCGTTGTCCTCAGCCTTCTGACCGCCGATGGTGAAGGTGCTGGTATCAAAGACGTGCAGAGAACCATCCTTGATGGCGGCGATGACTTCTTCCACCTTCTCGGCAGTGCCGGGAGCGCAGGACTCGCCCAGCTTGGAAATCATAACGCCGTTGGCTTCATAACCGGCAGTGTAGTCGTGCTGGACACCGTTGCCGGACATGAAGTCCTTGAGCACATTGGTGTACAGGACGGACCAGTTGTTCTGGGCGCTGGTCAAAGCAGCCTGAGGAGCGACGGAGAGCATGTCCACATTGTAGCCGACGCTGTAGTGAACTTCACCGTTTTCCAGCGCAGCCTGCACGGCCGTGGGGGCACCGGTGGAGTCGGCATGCTGACCGATGATGACGCAGCCCTTGGCCATCAGGGCCTTGGCGGTCTCGTTCTCCTTGTTCAAATCGAACCAGGAAGCGGTGTACATAACGTCCATGTGGGCTTCGGGAACGATGGAGCGGATGCCCAGGAAGAAGGCGGTGTAGCCGGAAACCACTTCCGCATAGGGATAGGCGCCAACATAGCCGATGTAGGGATCGGTGACGGTGCCGGCATCCATGAGCTCCTTGAGCTTAAGGCCGGCAACCACGCCGGAAACATAGCGGCTCTGATAGGTCTGGGGGAACATGTTCACCACGTTGGCAAGGCCGCAGACAGCAGCGGTATCGCCGGTGCAGGGAACGAACACGATATCAGGATACTCCTCAGCGGCCTGGACCATGAAGGACTGATGGCCATAGCTGTTGGAGAAGATGATGCCGCAGCCCTGTTCCGCAAGGTCAACCGCGGTATCGTAGCAGGTAGCATCTTCGCCGATAACATATTTCCAAATGACATGTTCGGCATCGTTGGGAATGTTCAGGTTGGCCAGCGCTTCACGAATGCCCTCGATATGAGCGAAAGTATACCCTTCGTTCTCATCGCCAACAAGAATAACACCGATCTTGATGGCGGCAGTCTCCTCTGCAGCAGGAGCTGCCGGGGCGGCATCCTCGGTCTTGGTCTCACCGGTGCAACCAACAATTGCAAAGACCATGGCCAGGCACAGCAGGATTGCGAGAATGCGTTTCATTTGTTTCCCCTCCTCAAAAATTAGGTTTATTGCAAATCTCCGGGCGGAGATGTACAACCAGATGGGACGAAACAACAATTACAATTAGATTTTAGCAGATAATGTCGCATTTGTATAGATGCGAAATAATATTCTTTACAAAAAAATTTTGCAAATCTAAAAATTTTTATAAGGACAAAATGGTTTTTTCTTTTGCTTTCCCTTTGGGTGAAAATGGTGTATACTCTGAAAAAAAACGGGAGGCATTCATGAACGGTAGTTTTACATACTTTACCCCCACCAAAGTCATCTTTGGGAAGGGGACACAGATGCGGACGGGAGAACTGGTGAAATCTTTTGGCGGCACCAGCGTTTTGATTCACTATGGCAGCGAGCGTACCCGGGAGACGGGGTTGATTTCCTCCATTGAGCAGGCTTTGGACCAAGTCGGCATCTTGCATGTCGCCCTGGGCGGCGTGGTGCCCAATCCTCGCTTAGAGAAGGTTTACGAAGGTATCGCCCTGGCAAAACAGCACGGCGTTGATTTTATCCTGGCTGTGGGCGGCGGGTCCGTCATCGATTCTGCCAAGGCCATCGCCTATGCGTTAGCGGAGCCGGAGAAAGATGTGAAGGAGCTCTACGAGCACACACGAATCGCCGCCGCCTGCTTGCCTATCGGCGTGGTGCTCACCATCGCCGCCTCCGGCAGCGAGATGAGCTCCAGCAGCGTCCTCTCCTATGAAGACAAAAAGCGCAGCTTTGGCAGCGATCTATGCCGTCCTCGCTTTGCCATTATGAATCCGGAGCTAACTATGACCCTGCCGGATTACCAAACCTGCGCCGGCTGCTCCGATATCCTCATGCACACCATGGAGCGCTACTTCACCAACGGCAGCAAGATGGAGATTACCGATGCCATTGCCGAAGGGCTGATGCAGACGGTGATGCACTTTACCAGCGTTCTGCATACCGACCCATATAATTATGATGCCAGAGCCGAGGTCATGTGGGCGGGAAGCCTCTCGCACAACGGTTTGACCGGCTGCGGCAACGACGGCAACGACTTTGCCTCCCACCGGTTGGAGCATGAGTTAGGTGCCCTGTACGATGTGACCCACGGTGCCGGGCTCACCGCCGTTTGGCCCAGTTGGGCACGGTATGTGTACAAAAACTGTCTGCACCGCTTCGTCCGCTTCGCAACTCATGTTATGAATCTTCCCCCTGAGCAAACGCCGGAGCAGACGGCCATTAACGGCATCGCCGCCATGGAAGCCTATTTTACCTCCATCGGCATGCCCGTTACCCTGAAGGAGCTCTTGGGTTTTGTGCCCTCGGATGCAGACATTGCCTTGCTGGCCCACAACTGCGCCCTCTCTACCGGTGGTCATGTCGGCAACGCCATGGTTCTCTATGAGCAGGACTTTGCCAACATCTACCGCATGGCGAGGGAGTGAACGGGTATCCTGGCGGGATTCGAACTGCGATGTGCGCAGGCCTTGCTTTCAAGTGCCTCTGTTTATTATTCCTCTGCCCTCTGGTTGTGACGGTCGTGACGGTCATTTCCTAAACTTATTTTAGATAGATATTTTAAAAACGCCCTATACTAGTTTTATGTATTGACCGTCACGACCGTCACACGCGGGGTGCTGGGATTCGAACCCGCGTGGTATTCAGTGAAATATCGAGCTTTCGCTCGATGTGAAATGTTTGCCTTGCGGCAAACGTGAAATTTTGCGGCGCTGCCGCAAAGTGAAATGAAATAAATCCACCCACGCCCGCAGGCATTTCACACGCCGAAGGCGTATTTCACGCGCGAAGCGCATTTCACAAATCCACGGAGTGG